>DATMAW010000242.1:0-10975 GCA_035559715.1 Gemmatimonadales bacterium
GCCCGCCTGGAGCGCGTCGGCATCAATCACCACCGGCGCCGTCGCGCGATCCAGCACCGCGCCAACGAACGCCGTTCGATCGTCGCCGCGACCCAGCCCCGGCCCCAGCACGATCGCATCCGCCCACCCAATCGCTGCGACGAGCGCGGGCTCGAGATCCGGGCCCAGTGCAGTGGGAACCGTGAGCACGTCGGGCGAGTTGGTTTGCGCGGCCTGCACGGTTGCGGGATGGGCCGCGAGCTTGGCGAGCCCGGCCCCCGCTTCGAGCGCGGCGCGCGCCGCGTGCAGCGCCGCCCCGGCCATGCCGTGATCACCGCCAATGACGAGCACGCGGCCGCGATCGCCTTTGTGCATCGTCACAGCGAACCCCGGCAGCGATGCCCGCGCGCGGCCGTCGTCCACGAACACCGGCCAGGCGGGATCGGCCGGCGGAAAGCCGATGTCCACCACCACGATCTTGCCGCACCACTCCCGGCCCAGAAGATGCCCGCGGCGCAGGCCGCCGAATGTCACGGTGAGCGCCGCGCGCACCGGGTCATACGCCTCGCCGGTGGAGAGATCGAGCCCCGTGGGTCCGTCCACCGCGGCGATCGGCGCGCCGTGAGTGTTAAGCCGCCGGGCAAGGTCCCGCACGGCTCCCCGCGGAGCCCCGCCCGCGCCCGTGCCAAGCAACGCGTCCACCAGCACGCCGCAGTCCGGCCAATGCTCGTCCGCGTCCAGCGGCGTGACACCACTCGCCAGCGCGAGCGCGCGGTTGGCCGCGCAATCCGGCGCGCGTTTCCCCGCCGTCTCCACCGCCCACACCTGGACCCCCGCGGCGGCGAGCGCGCGGGCGATCACCCAGCCATCGCCGCCGTTGTTGCCGTGCCCCGCGGCCACAAGCACGCCGTGGCCCAGCGCGCGGCCAAACTCCCGGGCCAGCACGGTCGCCGCCGCCCGCCCCGCCGACTCCATCAGCACGCGGCTCGGAATCTTCGCCGTGCTCCGCGCGCGCTCGTCCCACTGGGCGGCCTGCGCCGCATCCACCACCGGAATCGCTCTCATGTGATCACCACGCCCGCATATCCCACCACGCTGTCATCCTCTCCGGTCACCCACCCGCTATGCCGGTAATCAACGACCACGGCCCGTTGCGCGCCCAGGCGACGGGAGGCCTCCAGCACCACCGCAGCCGGAGCGCGCCCGCACATCGTCACGCCGAGCCGACGGCAGGTGTCGAGCACGCCCCGACCATCGAGCGCGGAGATCCGTTCCAACACCTGGAGATCCTTGCGCTCGGCAAGAGCGGCAGGCTCGTAGTGCGTCATGTCGGAGGATGCCAGGAGCAGAACCGGTTCGGGCCACTCCGTCACGGTTTGGGCGAGGCCTTCCGCCAGCAGGCGGCACCGCGTCCAGTCGTCGAACGCCAGGACCAGCGGCACCACCGCGCTCTCAGGAGAGCACACCTGGAGAAACGGCAACTCCACCTCGATCGCGTGCTCGGCACGATGCGCGGCGGGATCGTGGCTTATCAGAGTGCACCGTTCAGTGAGGCGAGACATGAACTCGCGGTGCACCGCAACCCTGCCCAGTGGCGTTTCGAACCCGCCGGCCGTCCAGGCGCTCGCGCCACCCGGCGCCGTGACGCGCCCGGTGTGATTGGGCGCGATCGCGACGACAAGCTGGGGAATCTCGAGCCCGGCAAACACGCGGGCCGCGCAGGCGCCGGAGTACATGAGCCCGGCGTGCGGCACGATCGCGCCGAGCGCCCGCACCCGCCCAGCGGACGCGATCTCCGCCTCCGCCAACAGGGTGTTGACCAGCGACCGGAGCTCGCGCGGATCGGCGGGATAGAATCGGCCCGCCACCGCCGGCGGCCGCAGGTCGCCGGCGCCTGGCTCACTTGAAGCTTTGCCCGATGGTCCGTCCGAGAGAGATCTCGCCGTTGTCAATCCGGATGTTGAACCCGCAATCCGGATGCGTGCACACCCATGCCTTGTACGTTATCGGAGCCCCATCCCGGCCGTAGTCGGACAGCGGGATCAAGACCCCTTTGCCGCACTTCTGACACGGCGGCAAATCCACCCGTGCATCCATGACAACCCCCTTCACCCTCCTCTGACTTCGCCGACCCTCCACGGATATCCACGCTCGAACGCCTCCGTGAAGTCGTACACGCCTGCAAAATCCTCGATACGGTCGCTCGGCTGGCGGATCAGCAGGCCCGCCTCGATGAGCACGTACACGATTCGCCCGATGTCCTCCGTGCTCTCCACGCCCCAGTGCGACAGCACCGTGCGGGCGGTGAGGCCGAAGTGCTCCAGGGCAAAGTCGCGGCAGGCGAGCGCCAGGTCGCGACCACCCACGTGCCCACGCGCTCCGGCCTTCCGATGGTGGTACTCCAGGGCCGCCAACACGAACACGTAGGCTCGTGGATGGTAGCGACCGTCCAGCGCGCGAATGCGCTCAGCAATCAGGTCGGGGAGTGCGAGTTCGTCCATACACCCGAGTAGCAGACGGTGTGATAGTCTACGGCGTCACCGACCCCCAGCAAGGGGAGCCGGGGGGGCGCTGCCCGCGTAGAGCGGGAACGCAGCGGCAAGATCCCGAACCTCACCGGCGATCCGGCTCAGCTGAACGTCGTCGCGCGAGGACAACGCGGCGTCAATGAGCCCGGCGATGGTTCGCATCTCCTGCTCCGCCATGCCACGGGTGGTGAGCGCGGGCGTGCCCAGTCGGATCCCGCTGGTCACGAAGGGCGATTCCGGATCATTGGGAATGGCGTTCTTGTTCACCGTGATGCCCACGCGGCCCAGCGTGGCCTCCGCCACCTTGCCGGTCAGCCCCTTGGAGCGCAGGTCCACGAGCAGCAGATGCGTGTCCGTGCCGCCACTCACGAGCCGATAGCCGCGCTCCATCAACCCCTCCCCCAGCGCCGCCGCGTTGCGCACGATCTGACGGGCGTAGGCCTTGAAGGCCGGTTGCATCGCCTCCCCGAAACCCACGGCTTTTGCCGCAATCACGTGCTCCAGCGGACCACCTTGCGTTCCGGGGAACACCTGCTTGTCCACCGCCCTGGCAAGGGCTTCCCGACAGATGATGAAGCCCCCGCGAGGGCCGCGCAGTGTCTTGTGCGTGGTGCTGGTCACGATGTCGGCGTGGGGAACGGGCGAGGGATGCACGCCGCCCGCCACGAGACCCGCGATGTGCGCCATGTCCACGATCAGGGTGGCCTCTACTTCCCGGGCGATGCTCGCAAACCCCGCGAAGTCGATCACGCGCGGGTAGGCGGACGCCCCGGCCACGATGAGGCGGGGCCGCTCGCGCAGGGCGACCTCGCGCACGCGGTCGAGGTCAATGCGTTCAGTATCATCCCGAACGCCGTAGCTCGCCACGCGGAACAGCCGCCCACTCGCGCTCACCGACGCACCGTGCGTGAGGTGCCCGCCGTGGGCGAGGGTCATTCCCATCAGCACGTCGCCCGGGTTGGCCACCGCGAGATAGGCCGCGAGGTTTGCCTGCGTGCCGCTGTGCGGCTGCACGTTGGCGTGCTCGCCGCCAAACAGCTCCAGCAACCGCCGAATCGCCAGCCGCTCCACTTCGTCCACCACCTCGCAGCCACCGTAGTACCGCCGGCCGGGATATCCCTCGGCGTACTTATTGGTGAGTGCCGTCCCCATTGTCTCCAGGACGGCGCGTGAGGCGAAGTTCTCACTTGCGATCAGCTCGAGGCCGTCCTCCTGCCGCGCCACCTCTCGCTGGACGAGATCGTGCACCACGGGATCGGCTTCTTCGAGCCCCCGCAAAAAGTCGCTCACCGGTGACCCTCCGTCTTGCGCCCGGCTCGCGCCTCGGCCAAGCGATGCTCCGCCAGGCGATCGGCCGCCACATACGTGGGGATGTTCAGGTCCCGGGCCATGGTCAGGACGTGCAGCACCGTGTCATAAATCTGCGACGCCTTCTTCAGGGCCCATTCCCGTCCCGCACCGGTCAACTCCGCGGCCACGTTGATCAGCCCGCCGCCGTTGATGACGTAATCCGGCGCGTAGGTGATGCCGCGGCGTTCGAGCGCGTCACCGTGACGCGGTTCGGCCAGCTGGTTGTTGGCCCCGCCCGCGATGATCTCCACCTTGAGCTTGCGCAGGGTCACGTCGTTGATGGCCCCTCCGAGCGCGCAGGGAGCGAACACGTCCGCTTTGACGTCGTAGATATCCTCCGGCGCCACGGCCTGCGCTCCGAACTCGGCCACCACGCGTTTCACCTTTTCCGCGGCGACGTCGGTCACGACGAGTTTCGCCCCTTCGGCGTGCAGGTCTCTGCACAGGTAATACCCCACGTGGCCCACGCCCTGCACGGCAACCGTGCGCCCCGTCAGGCCATCGCTGCCCCAGCGAAATGCCGCGCAGGCCTTCATGCCACGATACACGCCCAGCGCCGTCACCGGCGAGGGGTCGCCCGATCCGCCCTTCAGGCCCGCCACGTGGCGGGTCTCGACGTGCACGAGTTCCATGTCTTCCGGGCTCGTACCCACATCCTCGGCCGTGATGTACCGGCCACCGAGCGCCTCCACGTGACGCCCGTGCGCGCGGAAGACGGGCGCCCGGTCGGTGGTGCGGTTGTCGCCGATGATGACGCTTTTGCCCCCACCCAGGTCGAGCCCCGCCACGGCCGCCTTGTAGGTCATGGCCCGCGAGAGCCGCAGGACGTCGGTGAGGGCTTCCGCCTCCGAGCGATAGGCCCAGAACCGCGTACCGCCCAGCGCGGGGCCGAGGATCGTGCTGTGAATCGCGATGATTCCGCGGTACCCTGCAGCGTCATCGATATAGAAGCTCACCTGCTCGTGCCCGTACGCCGCCAGCTGGTCCAACACGCTGACGCCCGCGGCCGCCCGCGAAAGGCGCCCGGTCTTAGGCCTGGAGCGCGCGCCCGATGAGGATGCGCTGGACTTCCGACGTGCCTTCATAGATCTCCGTTACCTTCGCGTCTCGGAACAAACGTTCCACCGGGTAATCTCGCATGTAGCCGTACCCGCCGAACACCTGGATGGCCTGCGTGGTCACCCACATGGCGGTTTCGGAGGCGAAGAGCTTGGCCATGCTGGCCGGGACGGTCAGCGGCTCACCGCGCTGCTTCGCCCTGGCCCCTTCGTGAACCAAAGCGCGCGCGGCGGCCACGCGCGTTGCCATATCGGCGAGCTTGAACTGAATGGCCTGGAATTCACGGAGCGGCTTGTCGAACTGACGCCGCTCCCCGGCGTAGCGCACGGCCGCGTCCAACGCCGCGCGCGCGATGCCCACGGCCTGCGCGCCCACGCCGATGCGGCCGCTATCGAGCGCGCCGAGCGCGTACCGCAACCCGCTGCCCCGCTCCCCCAAAAGATGATCCGCGGGGATCCGGACGTCCTGCAGGATCAACGCCGTCGTGCGGGAGGCCCGGAGCCCCATCTTGTCCTCCGCCTTGCCCACGGAAAGCCCGGCGGTGCCCTTGGGCACGATGAACATGGAAATGCCGCGAGAGCCGCTGCGGGTTTCCGGCGTGTCCGTCCGCGCCGCCACAAACACCAGATCGGCAATGTCCCCGCTGGTCACCCATGCCTTGGTTCCGCTCAGGACCCACTCGTCGCCCACCCGCTGCGCCTGAGTCCTGAGGCTCGCGGCGTCCGAGCCGCTCTCGGCCTCGGAGAGCGAGAAGGCCGCGAGCATCTCGCCCCGCGCCATGGGCCGGAGCCAGCGCTGCTTTTGCGCCTCCGTCCCATGCTCCATCAGCAGCGTGCAGCCCAGCGAATTGTGGACGCCGAGCGCGATCCCGATGCTCGCATCCGCCGCGGCGATCTCTTCCAACACCATCACGTACGTCACGGCATCCAGGCCCAACCCGTCGTACTCCTCGGGCACGAGGAGGCCCAGGAATCCCAGCTCGCCCATGTGCCGCAGCACCTCCAGCGGGTACTGCCCCGCGCGATCCCACTCGGCGGCATGGGGAGCCAGCTCGCGCCCAGCGAACTCGCGGGCCAGCGCCACGATCTCACGGCGCTGTTGTTCGATCTCGGACGTCAGTTCAAGTGTAGGCATAGAACCCGCGACCGGCTTTCCGACCCAGTTGCCCGGCGGCGACCATTTTCCGGAGCAGCGGGCACGGCCGGTACTTGTCGTCGCCCAGCCCGCGATGCAGCACCTCGAGAATCGCGAGGCAGACGTCGAGCCCAATCAGGTCCGCGAGCGCGAGCGGCCCCATGGGATGATTCATGCCGAGCTTCATCACAGTGTCCACGGCCTCCGCGCTCGCCACGCCTTCCATGACGCAATACACGGCCTCGTTGATCATCGGCATCAACACGCGGTTCGACACGAAGCCCGGGTAATCCGCCACCTCCACCGGCGTCTTGCCAAGGGCGCGGGCCGCATCCATTACACGGCTCACGACCGCCGGATCGGTCTGCAATCCACGGACCACCTCCACCAGCGGCATGACGGGAACGGGGTTCATGAAGTGCATGCCGACCACGCGCGCCGGTCGCCCGGTGTGCGCCGCGATCTCCGTGATGGAGATGGACGACGTGTTGCTGGCGAGAATCGTGTGCTCTCCCGCCAGGCGATCCAGCTGGGCGAACACTGCGAACTTCACCGCGGCGTCCTCCGTGGCCGCCTCCACCACGAGATCCGCCTCGCGGGCGCCGTCCATGGTGGTGGCCGTCCGGATTCGCGCCAGCGCCGCGTCCCGAGCGGTTTCCGTGAGCGCGCCCTTCTTCACCTGGCGATCCATGTTCTGGCGTATCGTCCCCAGGGCGCGCTGCACCGCATCACCGGACACGTCGGTCAGCGCCACGTCCCAGCCGTACTGCGCGAACACGTGCGCGATCCCATTGCCCATGGTCCCCGCGCCCACCACGAGCGCGCGGCTCACGCCGCCACCTCCCGCGGCGCGCGCAGGCGCGCCACCAGCCACACGAGCGCCCCGGCGAGCACGACCGTGGCCGCGGCGCCTCCCTCGGGACCAAACGATCCTCCCGTGAGCCAGTCCTGCGAACCGGGCGCGTAGTCGATCGCCGGCGCGTCGAACCGAATGCCACTCACCGGAGCGTCGGCCAGCGCGAGCCCGCCGTTCCAGGCAGCGTGAAGTCCCCAGGCCGCGGGGAGCGCTCCGGGCGTGAAGAAGGCGGCGGACAGAACGAGCGACGCGAGCAGGATGTTGGCCAGGCCGAGTGCCGTGACGGACGGGTTCCCAAGATGGGCCAGCGTGAACAATACCGAGAGCACGCCGGCCGCGGTCACGCGTCCGAACGCCTGGGCCAGGACGGCGAGCGGGAAACCGCGGAACAGTAGCTCCTCCCCGAGCGCCGCAACCACGATCCCGCCGAGCACGACCCCCACCGCCGCGAGATAACCGGCGAACGGCTCGCCCGTTCCGACCCAGGTCGCGCCGCCGATCGCCGTGACGATCAGGGCCATGGCTGCCATGGCACCTCCGATCGCAACGCCTGCGATGGCGCCGTTCCGGACCGCGGCGCATCGCCGGGGCCACCCCAAGACAGTCAGGTTCCCCCGGACGGCGACCGCCACCAGGCTCGCGATCATCGCCCCGATCACCAACGGAAGCGTGGCCCACAGCACCGCGAGGTTCTCCGGGAAAGGCAGGGGCGGCATGACCCAGTGCGCGGCGAGCGCCGCGCCAGCGGCACCCAGGTAGAAGCCAACCACCCACCCCACCGCCCGCAGCCGCTCCACCAACCGTGATGTGGACAAAAGAAAAAAGCGCGCCGACTAGAGGCGCGCCCGAGCGAGTGGGGTGAGGCGCCGCACCAGAAGCAGCGCCACGGCGAGCTTGATCGCATCACCCGACAGGAACGGCAAGGAGCCGATCCGGATGGCCTGGCCCACCTCTCCCCCGGTCAGCACGGCGAGTTGCGCAACGCCCCCGGCGTGGACGACAAGAAGCCCGCCCACGAGGCCGACGGCGATGCGACCCCACGCGGTCCCGTTGCCGACCACGTGTCCCACGAGCCCGGCGGCGACGGGAAAGGCCAGCAAGTAACCGCCCGTTGGTCCCATGAGACGCGCGAACCCCGGCAAACCGGCCGGAGCGAACACGGGAACGCCCAACGATCCCAGCACGAGGTAGGTCACCATGCTTGCGACGGCCAGCCGCGGCCCCAGCAGGGCGCCCACGATCAGCACCGCCGGCACCTGCAAGGTGATGGGAACCACGGTCCCGGGCAGAGAAATCGAGACTTGAGCGGCGAGCGCCACCAGCAGCACGCCGGCCAGGACCGCGAGCGAGCGCCGCAACACGGCAGACGGCGCGAGCGCCACGGATACCGATTGTGTCGTGTTCATCACACCCTTTCCACGCTGAGGGCCACCGCGTTGCCACCGCCCAAACAGAGCGTTGCGAGCCCGGTGGCGGCGTTGCGCTGCTTCATGGCATACAGGAGCGTCGTGAGCACGCGGGTCCCGCTGGCTCCAATGGGGTGCCCGAGCGCCACCGCTCCACCATTGACGTTCACTCGATCCCAATCCCACCCGAGGCCACGCCCGTCCGCCAGCGCCTGCACCGCGAACGCTTCGTTCGCCTCGATGAGATCGTAATCACCGATCACCGTCCCCGCGCTCGCCATCAGCTTTTGGACTGCGATGATCGGGGCAAAGAACAGGTCCTTCGGTTCACCGCCACCCGTGGCGTACGCGGTGATGCGCGCCAGTACCGGCAGCCCGTGCGCCCTGGCGAACGCCTCCGACGCCACCACGACCGCGCTCGCCCCGTCGTTCATGCCGGGCGCGTTGCCCGCCGTAACCGTCCCGTCGGCCTCGAACGCCGGCTTGAGCGACGCCAGCGCCTCGAGCGACGTGTCCTTCCGGGGCGACTCGTCTTTCTCCACCACCGTGGGACCCTTCCTGCCCGGGATCTCCACCTTCACGATCTCTTCGCCGAAGCGGCACGCCTCCATGGCGGCCACCGCCTTGCGATGGCTCTCGAGCGCGAAGCGGTCCTGCTCCTCGCGCGTGATGCCGGCCTTGCGTGCGGTGTACTCGGCGTAGCCACCCATGTGCGCGTTGCCGAACGCGCACCAGAGTCCGTCATGAATCACGCCGTCAACCAGCTGCTGATGGCCGAACTTCACGCCGCTCCGAAGCCCGTACGCGTAGTACGGCCCGTTGGACATGGACTCCATTCCACCCGCCACGATACACTGCGCGTCACCGGCCTTGATCGCCTGCGCGCCGAGCATGACCGCCTTGAGCCCGGAGCCGCAGACCTTGTTGACGGCGAATGCGGCGACGGTTCCGGGCAACCCCGCCCGCAGCGCCGCCTGACGCGCGGGCGCCTGCCCCGCCCCGCCCTGCAGCACGTGCCCCATGATCACTTCGTCCACCGCCTGCGGCTCGACCCCGGCCCGCCGAACGGCTTCTCGAATGGCGACGGCGCCCAGGTCCGTGGCCTTAAGCGGCGAGAGCGCGCCGAGGTACTTCCCAATCGGCGTCCGGGTGGCGCTGACAATGACGGGAGTGGGGTTGGAAGCCATGGCTGTGGAGTCGCCTGTCGTCAATGGTCCGGTGTCAGCACCCGTGGATCACTGCCCCTTCCCCGCCGCCGTGTTGGATGACAACGATCAACGCAACACTCACGACGGACAACGGATCACGGGAAAACCCATGAAGCGAGCTTAAAGCTACTCCGAACCCTCTCACGGCTCCAGCGCGCGCGAGGCAATCGCCGCGCGCAGTCGCTCGATGAACTCCGAGACCGGCACGATTTCCTGCTTGCGCCCGGCCCCGCGCACCCGCACCGCCACCGTGCCCTGCTCCACCTCCCGCTGTCCCACGACGGCCATGTAGGGGACCTTCATGATCTCGCCGTCGCGAATGCGGTAGTTCAGCGTGTCGTTGCGATCGTCGAGCGCCGAACGGATGCCCGCGGCGCGGAATCGCTCGTGGATCCCGCGCGCCGCCTCGATCTGCGCCTCGGCAATCGGCAGCACGCGCACCTGCTCGGGCGAGAGCCACAGCGGGAACGCGCCCGCGAAATGCTCGATCAGGAGCCCGACGAACCGCTCCATCGTCCCGAAGATGGCCCGGTGCATCATGACCGGGCGGTGGGGTCGGTTGTCCGCGCCGGTGTACTCCAGCTGAAAGCGATCGGGCAACCCGTAGTCGAGCTGGATCGTCGTGCCCTGCCACTCGCGGCCGATCGCGTCACGCACCTTGACGTCAATCTTGGGTCCATAGAACGCGCCGCCGCCCCTGTCCCACCCGAACGTGAGCCCACGCCGCTCCAGCGCGCGCGCCAGCGCCTTCTCGGCCACGTCCCACTGAGCGTCGCTGCCGAGCTTCCGCTCCGGCCGGGTGGCGAGATCGAGCCGGTACTCCAGCTTGAACACGCCACTGAGGATGAAATCGGTGAGGTCGAGCATTTGAAAGATCTCGTCCTCGATCTGGTCCTCGCGGCAGAAGATGTGCGCGTCATCCATCGTGAGACCGCGCACGCGGAGCAGCCCGTGGAGCGTCCCGGAGAGTTCGTTGCGATACACGTTCGCCACTTCCGCCAACCGAACGGGGAGATCCCGATACGATCGCTGGCGGGAGGCGTACACCAGAATGTGGAATGGGCAGTTCATCGGCTTGACGCGGTAGCGCACGTCTTCGGCGTCGCCCGCCGCGGCGGCCATGGCCGGGTACTGATTGTGCTCGTACAACGGCAGGTGCCCTGAGCGCAGGAACAACTGCTCCCGCGTCACGTGCGGCGTGTACACCAGGTCGTAGCCTCGCTTCAGGACCTCGTCCTCGATGAGCCGCCTGAGCTGGAACTGGATGATGGCCCCTTTGGGATGCCACAGAATCAGCCCCGGGCCGACGTCTTCCTGAATGCTGAAGAGGTCGAGCTGCCGCCCCAGCGTCCGGTGGTCCCGTTTCTCGGCTTCTTCCCGGCGGCGCAGGTCGGTCTCGAGCGCCTCCTTGGTGAAATACGCGGTGCCGTAGATCCGCTGGAGCATCTGCCGCCG
>DATMAW010000243.1:0-4207 GCA_035559715.1 Gemmatimonadales bacterium
GTCGGCGATTCGGTCGAGCGGATCAATCACCCCGTTGCTGGTTATGCCGGCGATTCCGGTCACCGCAAAGGGTTCGAGACCTGCGGCCCGGTCGGCCGCGATCATCCGTTCCAGCGCGTCCACATCCATCCTCGAGTTGCCGTCCACCGGCACCAGCCGGAGGCCGTCGCGCGCTCCCAGCCCGATGATGTTGGCGGTCTTCTCGATCGAGAAATGGGCCTCGGCTGAAGCGTACATCACCGGGCGCTTCGCGAGACCGAACAGGCCCGAGCGCGTGGTCTGCGGCAGCTTCGCCGCGAGCGCGATCTTGAGCCCCGTGGTGTTGGCCTGGGTTCCCCCGGAGGTGAGGGAGCCGAACGATCCCTGGGGCAGACCGGCCAGCTGGCACAGCCACCTGATCACCTGGGCCTCGATCGCCGTGGCGGCAGGGCTGTGGTGCCAGGCGCCCAGGTTCTGATTGAGCGCCGCAGCCAGGGACTCGGCGAACACCGCGATCGGCAGCGGCGTCGGATTCATGAGACCGAAGTAGCGCGGGCTGGGCAGGTGGAAGGAGCGCGGTACTACCTCGCGCTCGAACTTCTCCAGCAGCGCGCGCCACTGCTGGCCTCGGGCTGGCAGCGGTTCATCGAACGCCCGAAAGGTCTCCTCGGGCGTGGTATCCGGCACCACCGGCAGCTCGCGCAACGACTGGAAGTGGCGCGCGATCCAGTCGGTCGCCGCTGCGCCCAGCGCGCGGATTTCGTCGTCAGTCGGAAGGAAGGGTGAGTGGGACACGATCCGTGAAGATAGCCTCTACGCATGGTTCGGGGGACGGCGGCCGGATGCCCGGGTTGCCCCCTGCCGCCTTACCGCCTAAGTCCCCATCTGCCTGCGGCTTGACCCTCATCGTGGGCCCCGTTAAGTTTGTCAGTCTGCGGTCGAACTTTTTCCCGGCCGGCGGTATCGGTACACGCAAGAGGGTTATGCCGACGATCAATCAGCTGGTCCGCGTGGGCCGGCGCGAGGTGGAAAAGAAGGAGAAGGCGCCGGCGCTGCGCGGCAATCCGCAGAAGCGCGGCGTGTGCACGCGGGTGTACACCACGACGCCCAAGAAGCCCAACTCGGCGCTGCGCAAGGTGGCGCGGGTGCGGCTCACCAACGGCTTCGAGGTCACGGCGTACATCCCGGGCGAGGGGCACAATCTTCAGGAGCACTCGATCGTGCTGATCCGCGGGGGCCGCGTGAAGGACCTGCCTGGTGTGCGCTACCACATCATCCGCGGCACGCTGGATGCGGCCGGGGTGAATGACCGGAAGCAGGGCCGGTCGAAGTACGGGGCCAAGCGGCCCAAGGCGGCGAAGTAAATGGCACGGCGTCCGCGCAGCGTGAAGCGCGTCATACCGCCCGATCCGCGGTACGACAGCCAGACGGTCTCGAAGTTCATCAACAACCTGATGCACGTCGGCAAGAAGTCCACCGGCGAGCGGATCTTCTATCAGGCGATGGACATCATCGAGCAGCGCACCGGACAGCCGGGCGTGAACGTGTTCAAGCAGGCGCTGTCGAACGCCAAGCCGGTGGTGGAGGTGAAGAGCCGGCGCGTGGGCGGCGCGACGTACCAGGTGCCGGTTGAGGTGCGCCCGGAGCGGCGCACGGCCTTGGCGATGCGGTGGCTACTGCAGTACAGCCGCGCGCGGGGCGAGAAGTCCATGTCCGACCGCCTGGCGAACGAGCTGATCTCGGCATCGAAGGGTGAAGGCAACACGATTAAGAAGAAGGAAGACACTCACAAGATGGCCGAGGCTAACAAGGCGTTTGCGCATTACAGATGGTGAGGACGGTTGTCGGTGATCGGTTATCGGACTGTCTGACGACCGACAACTGACAACAAAAAGCGGTTTTTTCCAGCGGTGCGATACCTGCGGCCAAGGCCGCGAACGGTCGCCCCGCGTTTTTGCTGAACTAAGGGAGAGTAATGGCACGCAGTACACCGCTCGAACGTTATCGCAATATCGGCATCATGGCCCACATCGATGCCGGTAAGACGACTACGACCGAGCGTATCCTGTACTACACGGGCCGCACCTACAAGCTCGGCGAGGTCCATGACGGCACCGCCACCATGGACTGGATGGAGCAGGAGCAGGAGCGCGGCATCACGATCACGTCCGCGGCGACCAGCGCGCAGTGGACGCGGTTCGGCACGCCGTACAGGATCAACATCATAGATACTCCCGGGCACGTGGACTTCACCGTCGAGGTGGAGCGCTCGCTGCGGGTGCTGGACGGGGCGGTGGCGGTGTTCTGCGCCGTGGGCGGCGTGGAGCCGCAGTCGGAGACCGTGTGGCGGCAGGCCGACAAGTACGGCGTGCCGCGCATCGCGTTCGTGAACAAGATGGACCGGGTGGGCGCGGACTTCGAGAATGTGGTCAAGGAGATCCGCGAGCGTCTGGGCGCGAAGGCCTATCCGGTGCAGGTGCCGATCGGCCAGGGCGAGCTGTTCACGGGGGTCATCGATCTGATCCGTCAGGTGGAGATCGTCTACAACGACGAGACCCAGGGCAAGACCTGGACCGAGGGCCCGATCCCCGGCGTGCTGATGGAAAAGGTGAAGCAGCTGCGCCACGAGCTGATGGAGGCGGCGGTCGAGTTCGACGACGCGCTGCTCGAGAAGTACCTCGAAACGCACGAACTCTCCGAGGACGAGCTGCGGCGCGCGATCCGCGCGGCGACCATCAAGCTGGGCATCGTCCCCGTGTTCTGTGGTGCTGCCTTCAAGAACAAGGGTGTCCAGCAGCTGCTCGACGGCGTGGTTGACTTCCTGCCCAGCCCGGTGGACATCCCCGCGGTGAAGGGACACGCGCCGCACCACGGCGAGGACCGCATCGAGCGGTGCGCCGGCGATGAGGAGCCGTTCGCGGCGCTGGCGTTCAAGATCATGACCGACCCGTTCGTCGGGCGCCTGACGTTCATCCGCGTCTATTCGGGCGTGCTCGATTCCGGTTCCTACGTGTACAACTCGACGAAGAACAAGCGCGAGCGGGTAGGCCGCCTGGTCCAGATGCACGCCAACAAGCGCGAGGAGATCGACGAGGTGCGCGCCGGCGACATCGCGGCCGTGATAGGTCTCAAGGACACCAAGACCGGTGACACGCTGAGCAGCGAGGACAAGCCGATCATCCTCGAGGCGATGCGGTTCCCCAATCCCGTTATCTCGGTGGCCATCGAACCGAAGACCAAGGCCGACCAGGACAAGATGGGCGTCGCGCTCCAGAAGCTGGCCGAGGAGGACCCGACCTTCCGGGTCCACACCGACAGCGAGACGGGGCAGACGATCATCTCGGGCATGGGCGAGCTGCACCTCGAGATCATCGTGGACCGCATGAAGCGCGAGTTCAAGGTGGACGCGAATGTTGGCCGCCCGCAGGTTGCCTATCGCGAGACCATCCGCCAGGCCGTCAGCAACGTCGAGGGCAAGTTCATCCGCCAGTCAGGCGGTCGCGGCCAGTATGGACACGTGGTCATCAACCTGATGCCGGCCGAGCCGGGTCAGGGCTTTATCTTCGAGGACAAGATCGTCGGCGGTACGATTCCCAGGGAGTACATCGGTCCCGTTGAACAGGGCATCGAGGAGGCGCTCGAGAACGGCGTGCTGGCCGGCTATCCCGTGGTGGACGTCAAGGTAGAGCTGGTGGACGGTTCGTACCACGACGTGGACTCGAGCGAGATGGCGTTCAAGATCGCGGGCTCGATGGCGTTCAAGGAAGCGGCGCAGCGCGCCAGGCCGGTCCTGCTCGAGCCGATCATGGACGTCGAGGTCGTCACGCCGTCCGATTACTTGGGCGACGTGATGGGCGACCTTTCCAGCCGCCGCGGCAGGATCGGCGGCATGACGCAGCGCGCCGAGGCGCAGGTCATCAAGGCGCACGTGCCGCTGGCGGAGATGTTCGGATACAGCACCGCGCTGCGCTCCATGAGCCAGGGCCGGGCGGTGTACACGATGCAGTTCGCGCATTACGAGGAAGTCCCCAAGGCGAAGGCCGACGAGATCATCAACAAGGTAAAGGGCTAACGCGATGGCCAAGGCGAAGTTCGAGCGGAACAAGCCGCATGTGAACGTGGGCACGATCGGCCACGTTGACCATGGCAAGACCACCCTGACGGCTGCTCTCACGAAGGTGAGCGCGGAGAAGGGCTGGGGCGGGACGTATGTGACGTACGACCAGGT
>DATMAW010000244.1:0-5275 GCA_035559715.1 Gemmatimonadales bacterium
CCCCGCCTGCGTTTGCGAGATAAACGCGGCGAAGGGGGTTGGCATGATTAGCAGCGTGAAGCAATGGGCGAGCCAGCGGGCGTACCGCACGGCCTTCGTTGCCGCCGCGGCGGCGCTGACGGCAAGCTGTGCCGGCAGACAGCGAGCGGACACGGTCGGACCAGTGGTGTATCCGCCGCCGCCCGATACGGCGCGCATCCAGTATCTCACGAGCATCTCGTCAGAGCTGGACCTCGGCCGCAGCCGGTCGGCGCTCGATCGATTCCTCGGGACCAAAACGGGTATCAAAGGCCTCGTGAAGCCATACGGCCTCGCCGTTTACCGGAACCGGCTGCTCGTGTGCGATGAGGACAATTTCGGAGTTGACATCGTGGACCTCGACCGGGCCACGATCACGATCTTCCGCCCCACCGATCCGCAGGGCTTGCGGCGTCCGGTGAACTGTTTCGTGGATCGGGACGGCACGCTGTACGTGACCGATCTCGGCAGCAATCGCGTCGCCGTGTATGACAGTAGCCTGGCGTTTCGCGGGTTCTTCGGCGACGAGGACGACGGACAGCCCGCCGACGTGTTCGTTGCAGGGGAGAGGGTGTACGTGTCCAGCCTCGCAGGCATGCGGCGCATTCGGGTTTACGATCGAGCGACGCGACAGCTGCTTCACGCGTTCCCAGACGCCCCACCGGGGGATTCGACGGGCCTGGCTGCGCCAGCCAACCTGTTCGTGGCAGGGGACACCGTCTATGTGAGCGATCTGCTGAAGCAGCGGGTCCTGGTGTACACCACGGACGGCCGGTATCTGCGCACGATTGGCCGGCCGGGGATGGGACCGGCGACGTTTCAGCGTCCCAAGGGCGTGGCGCGGGACCGGGAAGGACTGGTCTATGTTGTGGATGCGGCGTTCGAGAACGTCCAGGTGTTTTCTCCCCAGGGCCGGCTGCTCATGTTCTTCGGCGGACCGGGGTCGGGACCCGGGGCCATGCTGCTTCCGGCTAAGGTCGTGCTCGACTACGACCACCTCGATCGCTTCCGCCAGTACGTACGGCCGGGGGCGGAACTCAAGTACCTGATCTTCGTCACGAATCAGTTCGGAGCCAGCAAGGTGGCGGTGTATGGCTTTATCGGGCCCTCGGACTATATGGTTTCGGCGGCCGGGCGCTGAACGGTGAGGTGGACCGGCGCGATCGGGGTGGCGGCCGCGATTGCCGGCGGGCTCTGCGGCCCCGCGCCGAGCCATGCCCGCGCCCAGACTGGCGCCTACGGGCATGCGCCGCTGAGCACTCCCGAATTCGTCTGCGGAGGATGCCACGCGTCTCACGCGGCGGATGCCGGCTATGTTCTCCTGGCCGACAGGACGGGAACCGAGATCCATACCTGGCTCAATGCGCAGGCTCCCGGCGCCCGGACGAGCGCGGCGTGTCTGCGATGTCACTGGACCGAGGAAGTCCGGCTGCGGCAGCCCGATCTGCAGGCGGTGCAATGGGACCCGGGACGCTACGTTGGCCCGGACCTTTCTGATGATCACCCGCTCGGGAGCCTGGCGACGCTGGCGAGTAGATCTGTCGGCCGGGCCGGGTTCTGGGTTCCCCTGCAGCTCGGACCCGCCGCCGAGCCCGGCTCGGGAACGATCGAGTGCGCGCGATGCCACCTGCCGCACGAGCCAAGTCGCCTCCAGCCGCCGCCGGCGCAGCACGCCGCGCTGTGCGGGACGTGCCACGCGGCGGAGTCCGCGTCGCTCGGCGATCACAACCGGGTGGCGTGTGCAGGGTGCCACGCCCTGCACAATCGCGTGCTGGATCCCCTGCTTCGCGGTGTCACCCTTGAAGGGTTATGCCGCAGCTGCCACACAAGCACCGGGATCGTGCCGGACTCCATGAGGGTGTATCTGCTTGGGGACGAGCCCGGTGGCCTGAGCCCGTGGCACAATCCGGGTTCTACGTGCACCCGATGCCATGCGATCCATCGCTGATCCTCTGCGCTGACACGTGTTTCCACGCTCGCTCAGGACTCGCCGCCGGTGAGTCCTTCGCGGTGGCGCCGCAGCCAATTCTTGTACTCGTTGGGATGATGCTCCTTGAGGTGCCGCAGGGTCACCTTCCCATCAATCCACACGCGGCTGAAGGGGAACGCGCCCGGCTTGAGGTGCACGTTGTAGAGATGCCATAGGATGATCGAGAGAAACGCGAGCAGCGCCTCGTAGCCGTGCACGAGCAGCACGAGATCGTACACCCATTTCGGGAAGACGCGGAGCGTTGCCTCGAAGAACCACATCATGAAGCCGGTGGTCACCATGATTGCTGAGCCCCAGACCACGGCGAAGTACTCGATCTTCTCGAACGGATTGAATTTCCCGAACGCCGGCGGCTCGTCGGTCTTGCCCAGCTGATGGCGGATATAGTCCTTCAGGTCCCGGAGGTCCTGCAGGCCTGGTGCGATCCAGCCGAAGTCCCGGCGACCTTCTTCCGTGAACAGCACGTAGATCACGTGAAACGCAGCGAGCAGGGCGAGCGTGACGCCGGCAAAGCGGTGCAGGAACGTGCGCACGGGGAAAGCGCCGCCGAACACGTGCACCAGCGGCGCCTCCGGAAACAACAACGGAATGCCGGTCACGATCAGGATGGTGAAGCTCACCATGAGCACGATGTGCTGCACGCGCTCGGCGAGCGTGAGCCGGTGGATAACGATCCGGTCCAGGTCCGCGTCGTGCGGCTCCCACTCAGCCATGACGTTTTCCGCGGCGAGGGTCCACTACCCGGTGGCGATACTGGTCCAGCGCGATCATGCTCGCGGCGAACAGGATGATCCCGGCGATGAGGACGTAGTAGAGCACCTGCACACCGTAGGCGAAGAGATTGATGTCCTCCCGCACCGACGCGATGTGCACGCGACCCTGGGCCACGCCCGCGCCGATCCCGGGGTGACAGGACCCGCAGGTCGCCTGGAGATTGGCCGGATGCACGGATGAGGCCGAGTCGCTCGACGGGAGAATGCGATGCGATCCGTGGCAGCTCTCACAGTTGGCCACCGTGAGCTGCCCCGCCTCGAGCGCAATGCCGTGGAACGACCCCAGATACGTGCGGCGCCGAGCCGCGGGGAGGCCATAGCGGTCGTTCAGATCCTCGCGGTCGTGACAGGCCGTGCAGGTCTGCGCGATATGTGTGGGATACACGCTGGACTCGGGGCTCGCGACCGGCTGTACGGCGTGCTCGGTGTGACACCCGATACAGGTCGGCACGTCCGGGTTGCCTGCGGCGAATGCCGCGCCGTGCACACTCTGGTCGTACTCCGCCTTGATACCTCCGTGACACCGCGCGCAGGTCTCGACGACCTTCGCGCGATTCATGGGCGACGCCGGGTCCGCCGTCTCCTGGATCTCGTGTGCCCCGGTTCCTTGTTGGCCGTGGCAGTCCGTGCACACGGGCGCAATCGTGAGGCCTTTCTCCAACAGCGCCCTGCCGTGAACGCTCGTGAGATACGTCTGGACCGTCGCGGAGTCCTCCTGCCCGAAGCGGCGCATTCGGGCGGCATCGCCGTGACAGGTGGCGCACACCTGGAACTGGGTGCGCCGGTTCACCGTGGATCGCTGGTCGGAGGAACGGAAGATCTCATGGCTCGTGTGGCAGTCCGCGCATCTTGCGGGGACTTCCCCGGTAGCCGGATGGGCGCGGCCGTGCACGCTCCCCACCAGTTCGCGGCCCGCGTCGCCGTGGCAGGCGGCGCAGTCCACCGGCGTGACGGTACCGTGCGGGTAATCCGAGATTCCCTGGTGGCACGTCGAGCAGGTGAAGCCCAAAGCGCCGTGAACGGTCTGGCGAAACGTCGCGCCGTCCACGAAGAGGCGAGCGGCCCGCGCGGAGTCCGACACGAGCGCCGCCGCCAGGCTGCGATCTCCGTGGCATCCGGCGCAGGACTCTTGCGCCCCGAGGCGGGGGGCTCCGGCGAGCGAGCCTGCGAGGAGCAGCAGCACGGCACCACAGCGCATGATCGGCTTCCCTTGACCCGCTCGGATGGACAATCGGGCTGCCGCGTCTTCCCGCAGCCACGGCGAGCGGCCTGGTGAAAGTCTCGCCACCTGGGGCCGACCGCGGCTATAGAAATAATGAAACTGCCTTCACTTCACCCGGAGCGTCCAAGCGGGCGTGCTATCTTGGCGCCGGAGCGATCCGCGAATGGGGCGAGCCTGGTGCTGCCTGATGGCGGTCGGGACCCTGCTTTTCGCTGCGCCCGTTCTGGCGCAGGAGAACGAAGTTTGTCTCATGTGTCACGGCACCGCGGAGATGTTCGCCGGGCGGCCGGATGCGGGGCGCCTGGTCGTACGCGCGGGCGCCTACCAGCGATCGGTGCATGGCACGGCCGGGTTGACGTGCGCCATGTGCCACGCCGGCCTCGAGATTCCACACCCCACGGAAGTCCCCAAGGTGGACTGCGGCCGCTGCCACACGGGATCCAGCGAGCAATACGCCCGCTCCGTTCACGGGCGCGCGGCCGCGCGCAACGATCCCCTGGCACCGACGTGTTCGGACTGCCATGGCGCGCACAATATCGCATCCCCCGACGACCCCAACGCGCCCACCGGCGTGATGAACATCCCCCAACTCTGCGGGCAGTGCCATCACGAAGGCTCGCCGGTCTCCCGCACGCGCAACATCCCGCAGGACCGGATTCTGGAGAACTATTCCGAGTCCATGCACGGCGAGGGGCTCTATCGTCGTGGCCTGACGGTAACGGCCGTGTGCACCTCGTGCCACGGCGCCCACGAGATCCTGCCGCACACGGATGCCCGTTCCACGATTCATCGCAACAACGTGGCCGCCACGTGCGTGCGCTGTCACACGCAGATCGAGCGGGTGCATCGGCAGGTGATCCAAGGCCGCTTGTGGGAAGCCGAGCCCCACAAGATCCCGGCGTGCGTGGACTGCCATCAGCCGCACAAGGTGCGCCGCGTGTTCTACGAGGCCGGCGCGGCGAATCGCGACTGCCTCATGTGCCATGGCAAGCCCGACCTGCGAGGCACGGCACGCGGCGTGGAAGTGTCGCTGTACGTGGACGAGGCGGCGCACAACGGTTCGGCCCACGGGAATATCGCGTGCGCGCAGTGCCACACGGAGGTCACGGCGTCACTCCAACGCGCCTGTGCCACAATCCGCTCGCCGGTGGACTGCAGCGCCTGTCACGCCGCGCAGGTGGAGCAGTATCGTCGCAGCAGGCACGGAACGCTGGCTGCCGAGGGCGACGCCGACGCGCCGGGGTGTCTCGATTGCCACGACAAGCACGCCAC
>DATMAW010000245.1:0-3097 GCA_035559715.1 Gemmatimonadales bacterium
CTTCGACAATCAACGTGTCAAGCAACTCGGGGGCGACCGCCGTGAGCTGCAACGGATACTCCAGCGTTTGGCCCGCGGCGATCTGCAGCGGCAGCGACACGAGGGAGCGATAGCCGGGCACCAGGAATCGGAGTCGGTAGGTTCCAGGAGCTGGAGCCCGGACGCCGTAACGCCCCTCGGCATCACTCTGGGTGCGCGTGACCTCGGCGCCGGCCGGGTCGAGCAGTTGCACCATGGCTCCGCCCACCGGCTGGCCCGTCCGCTGCGAGGTCACCGTGCCGCGCACCGCCTGGGCCGGCGCCTCGGAGGCAGCACAGGCGACGCCGAGGGCGACCCATGCCGCCAACCACAGCGGCCCTCCGCACCACCTGGAGGTTGTAGTGCGCAGGACGGCCTCATGGAGCGGGGGGCGCCCGCAGCGTACATTGTCATCGCCATGAACGACCAGGCCTTCATGCAGCTCGCCATCGCGCGCACCCGCGAGGGAATCGCGCGGGGCCAGACGCCGTTCGGCGCCTGCATCGTGCGAGACGGCGCGGTGGTGAGCTGCGAGCACAACGGCGTGTGGGCCACCACCGACATCACCGCCCACGCAGAGATGCGGGCCATCCGCGAGGCGTGTCGCAAGCTCGGCACGGTGGACCTGTCGGGCTGCGTGATCTACTCCACGTGCGAGCCCTGCCCCATGTGCTTCAGCGCGATCCACTGGGCCCGAATCGGCCGCATCGTGTTCGGGGCCAGGATCGCGGACGCTCAGGCGGTGGGCTTTTCCGAGCTCACGATTGACAACACGACGATGAAGGAGCTGGGGGGGAGTCCGGTCGAACTCCAGGCGGGGCTCCTGCGCGAGGAATGCCTCGCGCTGTTCCACGAATGGACCAAGCGTCCAGACCACCGCTCGTACTGACACTCGAGAACTCGCCGCCGCCACCGGCCGGCGGCGCTGTGAAGGGACATCGCTAAGCTACGTTTGCGCCGATCCCCGCACCAGCGTAAACTCGCCGCACCATCCCACTCGTTCGTTGGTCACGAGGCCGTCATGCGAACCTTTCCACTGGCCGTTTCCCTTGTCGCAACGGTGGCGACCAGGGCATCAACTCAGCAACTCCCGATCCTCGAGCCGGACCGCGTGCGCCACATCACGCAGGAGGTCTCCGGCGACGCCGCCTACGAGCACATCCGGTTCATGACGCAGTTCCACCGCCCACGCGCCGGCGCCGACGGGTTGTGGCGTGTGGCGGAGTACTACGAACAGAAAGCCCGCGAATACGGTCTCACAGACGTGCGCTTGATACGCCAGGCGTCAACCACCCGCCCCTGGAACGCCCGCTCGGCGGAGCTGTGGATCGTGGAGCCCGCTCCCGAGCGGCTCGCGTCGTATGTCCAGTCGCAGCTTCACCTGGCGGACAACAGCCGGGCCGCGAACGTCACCGCCGAGCTGATCGATGCGGGCGCGGGCGTCGCCGAGAGCGACTACGCCGGCAAGGATGTGGCGGGCAAGATCGTTCTGGCCCACGGCGCCGTGAACACGGTCATGCGCGAGGCCGTCCGCCGTGGAGCGCATGGGGTGGTGTGGTATCCCGACCCGTGGGCCGAGCGCAGCTTCGGCTATCCCGAGCAACTGCGCTGGACCACCATCAGCTCGGGGCCGATTGACGGCGTCGAGCCCACGTTCGCGTTCGTGCTGTCCTTGCGGCAGGGAACCGTGTTGCGCAATCGGCTCGCTCAGGCCCGGCAGCCGATTCGCGTACGCGCCACAGTGGACGCTGGCTTCACGTCCGGGCAGGGGGCCGATCCGTGGCAGGTGATGGTCGAGGCGTTCATTCGCGGGAGCGAACCCGATCTGCCCCAGGACGTGATCCTGACCGGACACCTGCAAGAGGAAGAGTTCTCGGCCAACGACGACGCCTCAGGATCGGCCAGTACACTGGAGGTGGCCCGCTCGCTGAACCAGCTCATCACCGACGGCCGCCTGCCCCGCCCAAGACGCAATCTGCGGTTCTGGTGGGTGACCGAGATCTCGAGCCAGCGACAGTACTTTGCGGACAACCCGGAGGCCCACCGCCGGCTGTGGGTGAACGTCAATCAAGACATGGTGGGCGCCGACCAGAGCCAGGATGTGCTGCGCACGCAGAACGTCACGCGCGTGCCGGCCACGCGTTTTCATTTCCTGAACGACGTGGCTGAGGCGGTGATCGAGTATCTGGTGGCGGCCAACAACGACGAGTTGGCCGTGGGACAAAGCGGCGTCGGGCGGGCGGCGCCGTACTACTCACGGCTGGGCAGCCGCCATCGCTACAATGCCAAGACCATCTTCTTTCACAACAACACGGACCACATGACGTTCAACGAGGCGCCGATCGGCGTGCCGGCGATCACGTTCACCAACTGGCCCGACAACTACATCCACTCCACCGACGACGATCTGTGGAACATCGATCGCACGCAGCTCGGGCGAAACGCGGCCGCGGTGGCCCTGATCGCCTACGTCATGGCCTCGGCCGACACGGCAGCGGTTCCCCGGCTCGCCGCGGAGACCGTGGGCCGCGGCGCTGAACGCATGAGCCGGAATTTGCGGCTTGGCCTCTCGTGGATCAGCGCGGACGGCGACAAGGCCGCGGCCTACCATCGCGCCACCGCGCAGGTGAGATACGCGGCGGAACGGGAGCGCCTCGCGGCGGGATCGCTCGCCAGCGCCGGGGCGCCGGCAACGCTTGTCACGGTGTTGTTGGATGCCATCGCGCAGCGTGAAGCCGTGGCGCTGCGCGAGATCGAGAGTCACTACCGGGCCATATCCGGGGGGTCACGGTTGCCCGTGGCGCAACGATCCGAGGTCGAGACGCGACTGGCGGCGCTGCGGCCGGTCCTTGCCGGTGGTCCGAAAGAGTTCCTCACGGGCCGGGGCCGGGTGGAAGGGGTGAGTGGACTGCACGGCCTGATGGCGTTCGAGACGCTGAACGCCGTGAACGGGCAACGCACGGGGCTCGACATCTACCGGTTCGTGGCAGCCGAAGCGAGAGAGGCAGGCGAGTACTACTACGGTCGTGTGACGCCCGAAGCTGTGCTGCAATACCTGGAGAACGCGGCGCAGGCGGGG
>DATMAW010000246.1:0-2932 GCA_035559715.1 Gemmatimonadales bacterium
GCGCCCGGCGTCTTTCGCCCCACCGCCTCCAACGTGGCGAGCGTGCTGGAGGCCATGCCCGGCGTGGAGATTCGGCGTGGCGTGGAGGTGGCGAGCATCGAGATCACGCGGAGCGCCGTCACGGGAGTCGTGCTCGGCAGCGGCGAGCGGCTTCCGGCTTCGCTGGTGCTCTCGCGGCTCGACCCGCGCCGCACAATGCTCGGCCTCGTGGATCCCGGCTGGCTGGATCCCGAGTTCGTGCGGGCGATTAAGAACATTCGATATCGCGGCGTCGTGGCTCGAGTGATGCTCACCCTGGACAAGCCGCCCGGGTTCGCCGTATTGGCGGTGGCGCCGTCGCTGGAATACCTGGAGCGCGCACACGATGCGGCGAAGTACGGCCGCGTATCGGAGCGACCGTTCATCGAGGCGCGCAGCCTTGGCCCCGCTGGGGGAGGGCGGTATCGGGTGATGCTCCACGTGCAGTACGCTCCCTACGCGCCGGCCGAGGGCGAGTGGAACGACGAGCGCCGTGCCGCGCTCGCCGACGGCGCCGTGCGCGCGCTGGGCGAGCACGTGCCGGAAATCGCCTCAGCGATCGTGGAGCGTCAGGTGATGTCGCCCGTGGACCTCGAAGCGCGGTTCTCCTGGCCGGAAGGTCAGGCCTATCACGGCGAGCTTGGGCTCGATCAGGCCCTGTTCATGCGGCCGGTGCCGGCGTGGGCGCAATACCGCTCGCCCATCCGCGGGCTGTATCTGTGCGGGCCCGGCACGCACCCCGGTGGCGGGATCGCGGGTGCCGCGGCGGCGAACGCGGCGAAGATCGTTGCGAGAGACGCGCGGCGCGGGTCTCACCCCTCCGCCAGAACCCCGCGCAGCTGATCCGCGTACGCCTTGCTCTCGGGATCGCCCGTCACGATCTCGATCGCGTCCGGACCTGACGCTCCAAGCCCCAGCTCCACCGCCCGCGCGATCTGCTCCTGCTCGAAGATCCGCCGGCCCATGATCGCCTGATTCGATCCCAGGAGCTTGAGCACGGCAAGACCCACGGCGTCCACCGCCACGCGGTCGTCGCCCGCGATCATCACGTTGCCCGCCTTCAGTTCCCCCTGCGACGGGCCCCCATCGGTGAATGCCGCGATGCCGTCGAGCACAATCAGGTTGGGTTTGTAGCCGGTATTCAACTCGGCGATCATGCGGCGCATGTCCGGCGAGCGGTGCATCGGTCGCCGAATCGCTTTGGGCGTGAGCCCCACGGACAACTTGAGCGACATGGTGAACACGCCGCCCGCGCCGTGCGTCTTGAGACAGCAGGTGGAGACCGTGTATTCGGACTCCACCACGAGCCGCGGCAGGGCGAACCCTTCCGGCCAATGCGTGCCTGCCGCGGGAAACCGGACCCAGTCGCGGTCGGCGATCTGCTCGAAGTCAACGACGTCGAACCGGAGGTCGCGCGCCAGATCGAAGATTCCCTTCTGCTCCATCACGGCCCGCGTTTGCGGTGGTCCGCTCGACTCGCCCAGCGTGATGCTCCGAGCGTCGCGCTCCTGAAGCTCCTTCACCAGCTGCGTCAGGGTGTCGTTGTGCGTGGAACCCGGCGTCTCGTGCGCGGAGTTGAAGTTTGGCTTGAGCACCACCCGCTTGCCGGCCACAAGCCCGAGGTCGAGGAGCTTGAGCACCCGGGCCACGCCCTGCGTTCTGTTGGCGGTGCGCACGAGCGCGACGCGGCTCTTGGGTGCGCCGGCAAACGCGAATCGGGCATCGGTGAGCAGCGGAAAGGCCGCCAGTCCGGTGGCGGCCGTGCGAACGAACTCTCGTCTGGGGAGCCTGCGCGTGTGGCCGATCATGCCGCCCTCCTGGCTTCGCCGGTACAACCGGAACCGCGGGGGAGGGCTGCGGACCGCTTACGTGCTACAAAGCTGCATCAATGGACCGGCGGACACAAACGCCGTGAGCACTGCGGCCGGCGGCCGCGGCGGGCGCGGCGGCCGTGAAACGAGGTGGCGGATTCAGCGCGGCGCCTGGACCAGCCGGCCCAGCAACGCGCGCAGTGAATCGGGTGGGAGCGACGTTGTGGCGGTGACGAGGAGATTCCCAAAACTTCCCGTGCCGGTGGTTACGGGATAAGCCTCTGACGGCGGCATGATGCGGAGCGCCGTGAGGCGCGGCTCGCCGGTCGGGGGAGCGCCCGAACGGGTCTCCACCAGCGCCACGCGCTCACCGGACGGCGTGAGTTGGGCCACGCGGATTCGCGGACGCGCAGTCCCGGCCGCACGCGAGACGCTCTCCACCCAGAGTCCGCCGATGACGGCGAGTGGCTGGCCCAACAACGCTTCCGCCTCGGCTTTGTCCAATTGCGTCCAGCGGCCCGTGGCCAGCTCTTCGTCCGGCTTGGACGGTGTCACGGGCGTGGGCGCTGCCGTGGGTGCCGCCGCTGGAGCCACGGCTGCCGGTTCGGGCGCCGCGGCCGCAGGCGCGGCGGCGAGCGAGAGGTTCACCGTGGCCGCTGCGCCGGGCTCGAGCGTCACGTTCGCGCTCGAGGAGACGTATCCGGCCAGGGCGGCTTCCACGCTCAGGGCGCCGGGAGACACGCCGGACAATTCGTACGCGCCGGCCGCGTCGGTCAGCACGGCGATGCCGGTGCCCGGGATCGTCACGCGCACGCCGGAGAGCGGTGTGCCGGTTGCCGCGTCACGCACGGCCCCGCGAATCCTGGTCGCGACCGGGGCTGGTGGAACCGGAGCGGCCCCGGCGGGGCGCGCGGCAACCACCGCAGCGGGCGGTTCACGCCGCGCTTCAACGGGTCGTTGCTCTGCGGGCTGCGGTTGCTGCGTCTCCACCCGCGCTCGTTCGGCCCGAGGGGCTCTGGGGGGCTGGTCCGCCGCCGGCTGTCCGCGTGCCGGCTGAACGTCTCGCTGAACCGCCGGAACTCGATCCTGGCCTGCGATGACCG
>DATMAW010000247.1:0-48947 GCA_035559715.1 Gemmatimonadales bacterium
GCCGCCTCCCGCGCGCGAGCTTCGTCGCGGCTCAGGATGGCCACCGCCGCTCCGGCGGCGAGCAGGCGTTCGGCCACGGCGTACCCGATGCCGCGTGATCCGCCCGTCACGAGCGCTACCTTGCCGGCCAGCGACATCCCCGCCGTCACGCCGCCTCCAGGAAGCGCGTCGCTTCATCGGCCGATCCGATCGCAACGGACCGGGCATCGGGCAGAATGCGCTTCAAGAGACCGGACAGCACGTTGCCCGGTCCCACCTCGACGAACGTGGCGCCGGCAGCCAGCGCCCCGGCCGCTCGCATGCATTCCACCCATCGCACGGGCGCCGTCAACTGGCGCGCGAGCAGCCGGCGAGCCTCGCCCGCCGTCGTCACCGGCGCGGCGTTCACGTTGGCCACCACCGGGAAGGCAGGGTCGGAGAACGACACCGTATCCAGCGCGGCCCGGAGGCCGTCCTCCGCCGGTTGCATGAGTGGCGAGTGAAACGCTCCGCTCACCTTGAGCGGCAGCACGCGTTTCGCGCCGGCCGATTTGCACAGGGATCCGGCACGCTCGACGGCCAGCGGGTCTCCGGAGATCACCGTCTGATCGGGCGCATTGATATTGGCCGCCACCACCACGCCACCTCCGCCGCTCACTTCCCGGCATAGCTGCATCACCGCATCCGTATCGAGCCCGAGGACCGCCGACATTGCACCGGGCCGTTGCTCGCCCGCGCGGAGCATCAACTCGCCACGGCGCCGAACCAGCCGGGCGGCGTCCGCTACACTAAGGGAGCCCGCCGCCGCGTATGCCGAGTACTCGCCCAGGGAGTGTCCCGCGGCGGCGACCGGGCGCACTCGCTCTCGTATCACCGCGTGCGCGGCGAGCGTATGCGCGAGAATCGCGGGCTGGGCATTGTGCGTGAGCGTAAGCTCCGACTCCGGGCCGTCCCACATCAGGCGGGTGAGCGCCAGCCTGAGGGCGTCGTCCACCTGCTGGAATACCTGGCGCGCCGCGGGAAAACGTTCGGCCAGATCCTTCCCCATGCCTACCCGCTGCGCCCCCTGGCCGGGGCACAGCAGCACGGCATTCACCACCGCACGATCATGCTGGCCCAGGTGAAGCCACCACCGAAGGCAACCATCAGCACGACGGACCCCGGTTTGATCCGCCCCTGACGCACGCACTCGTCGAGCGCGATGGGGATGGATGCTGCGGACGTGTTACCATAACGATCGATGTTCACGTACACCTTGTCCATCGGCATTCCGGCGTGCTTCGCCGTGGCTTCGATGATGCGAATGTTGGCCTGGTGCGGGATCATCACATCCACGTCACTGCCGGTGAGACCCGCCTGGGCGAGCGCCTGGTCACAGGCGTCCGCCATGGAGCGGACGGCGGCCTTGAACACCTCGCGTCCCGCCATCTTGATGTAATACGTGCGATCGGCAAGCAGGCGCTCATCGGGCGGGTGGCAGCCGCCCCCGCCGGGGCGATACAACAGCTCGGCGAGCCTCCCGTCGGTCTTGAGATACGCCGCGAGAATGCCGCGGGTGCCGTTGGATGCCCGGCGGACCAAGGTCGCCCCGGCCCCGTCGCCGAAGAGAATACAGGTGGAGCGATCGGTATAGTCCGTGATCGTAGACAGGCGCTCGGCGCCCACCACGAGCACGTGGCGGGCGGACCCCGCCGTCACCAGCCCTTCCGCTACGGTGAGCCCGTACAGAAACCCCGAACAGGCCGCCTGCACGTCGAAGGCCGCCGCGTTCTCCGCACCGAGCAGGGCTTGAAGATCGCACGCCGAGGACGGGAGCAGCCGGTCCGGCGAGGCGGTCCCCATGACGATCGCGTCAATGTCCAACGGGGACAGCCCGGCCTGCTCCAGCACCTGCTCCGCGGCCGCCTTCGACATGGCCGCGACGGTCTCGCTGGGGCCGGAGATGTGCCGCTCGCGGATGCCAGTGCGCTCCACAATCCACTCGTCGGAGGTGTCCACCATCTTCTCGAAGTCGGCGTTGGTCAGGACCCTGGTCGGCGTGTACCGCCCCGTCCCGACGAGCTCCACAAGTGGTCGTTTCATGCAACGGCCCCGTCACCGGCGAACTCGGCGCCGATGTGTTGACTCAGATGACTGCGCACCGACTGCACGGCGACACGAATCGCGTTCTTGATGGCGTTGGGCGGGCTCGAGCCGTGACAGATGATGGCGACGCCCCGAATCCCGAGCAGAGGCGCTCCACCGTATTCCGAATAATCCAGCACCTTGAATACTCGACGGGTGCCCGGGCTTTCCAGCACCGCGGGCTCCATTTCTCGCTCCAGCAGCCCCCGGAACAGCCGGGCCACCGACTCGTAGAACTTGAGCACGATGTTCCCGACGAATCCGTCGCACACGATCACGTCGCACTCGGCTTTGAGGATGTCGCGTCCCTCGACGTTGCCGGCAAAACGGAAGCCCTCGCTGCCCTTGAGCAGCGCGTGGGCCTCCTTCGCGGCAGCGTTTCCTTTCTCTGCTTCCTCGCCGATGTTCAACAGCCCCACCACCGGATCCGGGCGGCCGAGCACATCGCGCGCGTACACGGCACCGATGTGCGCGAACCCGTACAGCTCGCGCGCGCTGCAGTCCACGTTTGCCCCCGCGTCCATCACCAGCACCGGCTTGCCGCTCGTGGGAAACAGGGCGCCGATGGCGGGGCGCTCGACGCCGGGATGAAGGCCAAGCAGCAGTGTGCTCGCGGCCATGACCGCTCCCGTGTTCCCCGCGGAAATGAACGCATCCGCCTCGCCGCGTTTCTGCAGTCCAAGCCCGATGGCGATGGACGACTTGGGCTTGCTCCGCACCGCGGCAAGCGGCTTTTCGCCCATCCCCACCACTTCGGGGGCGTCCACGATGGGGATGCGGTCTGGCGGCTGACCGTGGCGGGCGAGTGACTCTTCGATGTCGGCGCGCCGGCCGACCAGCATTACCTGAAAGCTGCCCGCTGGGTGCTCCGCCAATGCCTGGAGCGTCCCCTCGACCTCAGCGTCGGGGGCGTTGTCTCCTCCCATGGCGTCCAGGGCCACGCGAATCACGCCGTGACGTCCTCGACCTCCACCTTCTTCTCACCGGCGTAATAGCCGCAGCTCGGGCAGACGCGGTGCGGCCGCCGGGGGTCGCCGCAGCGGGGGCACGGTTGCACGGCGACCGCCGCCGCGCGGTAGTGCGTGCGGCGCTTTCGTTTCTTGCTTTTTGACGTTCGACGCTTGGGGACGGCCATCGGTTACCTCTCGTCGGGGGGCAGCGTGGACCGCAGCGCTTCCAGAGCCGCCCAGCGTAGATCCGGCTCCGGGGCGCACGAGCACGGCCCCGTGTTCAGGTCCTTGCCACAGCGCGGGCACAGCCCGCGGCAATCGTCCCGGCACACGGAGTACTCCGGGACTGCGAGAATCAGCTCTTCACGAATCGGCTCGTCGAGATCGACAGCGGTGGCGTGCACCGGAATGACGCGCGCCGAAGGGTCGTCGCTGTCCGCCTCCTCGGTGAACAACACCTCCAGGGGTGCCTCGACGGCCACGGCAATGTCCTTGAGGCACCGGCGGCAGGTTGCCGCCACGGTGGTCCGGAGCAGGCCCGACCAATAGAACTGCCCGGCTCCGGCTGCCAAGAGGCGACCGTTCACCCGCACGGCCTCTGCCAGGACGAACCCCACGTCGTGCAGGGCCGGGTCGTCCGGCTGAACCGTTGCCGCGGTCTCTACCGGACCGCGGTCGAGCGCCCGGAGGTCGATCCGCAACATAGCCTGTAACGTTAGCCGTAGCACGCACTTCGGTCAAACGGGCTGGGCGGCGCGCCGGGACGCGAGACCGGCCCGACCGCCAAGACGTCTACCCGCCGACCGGCCGACCCGCCGACCCGCCTTCAAGTCGCCGCAACTCGGTCTCTGCGAAGAAAAACCCCACCTCTCTGATCGCGTTCTCGGGCGAGTCCGACGCGTGAATGGCGTTCCGCTCCTTGGACTCCGCGTACAGCTTGCGAACGGTCCCGGGCGCCGCGTGCGCCGGGTCCGTAGCGCCGATCACCTCGCGCAGGTACGCCACCGCGTCCGGATGCTCGAGCACCATCGGCATGCAGGGCCCCGACGTCATGAAGGCGACGAGCGGCCCGAAGAATGGGCGCTCGCGGTGAATCGCGTAGAACGCCTCCGCCTCCGGTTGCGTGAGGCGCACGATGCGCGCCGCACGGAGCTTGAACCCGCGCTCTTCCAACAGCGCCAGGATCTTTCCTGCTTTTCCGGAGCCTAGGGCGTCCGGTTTGATGATGGCGAGTGTTTGCATTTACGGCCCACAGATTCGAGTAATGATGTCACCGCGCGAAAGCACGCCCACGAGCACGCCGTCCCGAACCACGGGGAACCGGTCCCGATCACGGGAGACCATGACGCTCGCCACATCGGCGAGTGACTGATCCTCTGACAAGCACAGCACGCTGCGATCCATGACGTCACGGACCACCGGCGTTTCCCCGGGCCGCCCCGGTCTCGGTGGAGCCACAAACTCCCCGGTCGTCACCCGCTTGACGTAGCGCGGCAGCAGGACGCGCAGCAGGTCCCGGTGTCCCAACATGCCGAGCACTTCGTTGTTCTCGGAGACCACGGGCACGGCGGTGAGTCCGCGCCGCACGAGGAGGGCTGCCGCCTCGTCCACCGTGGTCTCCGGCCGCAACGTCTGCAGATCTCGGGTCATGAAGTCCCGCACCATCAGTTCGCCGGCCAGGGAGGTATCCCCCAGGGCGGGGCTCGCGAGCACATCCGCCGGCGTCTGAGCGCCGAGGAGCGCAGCGACCGTCTCGCGCCGCCCCAACACCCGACCCACCGCACTCACGACCTGGAGAAACGCCGACGCTTCGCGTGGCGGGGCGAATACGAGCACCACGATCCGCGCGCCCTTCACCCCGCCGGCCTTGCGAGGCACCGGCCTGGCGGCCACACCCAGGGCCACGGTGAGCCGGGCGACGGCGTCGGTGCGGAGCTGCACCAGGCATCCCTGCGCGCCAACCGTCACGAGCTCGCGCGGTCTGAGTTCGCTCACCTGAGCGCGCAGCCGATCGGCGTCCACCACGGGACCGCTCGCCACCACCGCCTCGGTCAACCGTCGCACGGCATCCGCGAGCGTCGGCGCCTCGAGCGGGACGACGACCCGCTCCGGTGATAACAGTTCGACCAGCTTCACTCGATCAGTGACGCTGCCGGAGCAGCGGAACGACGTCGGCCGGCCGGCTCATCACGCGAATCCCGGCTTCACGGAGCGCCGTCATCTTCTCGGCAGCAGTGCCGCTCGATCCCGAGATGATCGCTCCGGCATGTCCCATGCGGCGACCCGGCGGCGCAGTCTGGCCCGCAATGAAACCCACCACCGGTTTCGTCACGTGCGCCCGCACGTACCGCGCGGCGTCTTGCTCGTCGGTTCCGCCGATCTCGCCGATCATCACGATGGCCTCTGTTGCCGGGTCGGCCTGGAACGCCGCGAGACAATCAATGAAGTTGGTCCCGATGATCGGGTCTCCCCCGATCCCCACACAGCTCGACTGCCCCATGCCGGCGGCGCTGAGCTGGTGGATGATCTCGTACGTCAGCGTACCGCTGCGGGACACCACCCCAATAGGCCCCGGACGACAAATCTGGCCCGGAATGATCCCCACCTTGCAGTGCCCGGGCGAGATGGCGCCGGGGCAGTTCGGACCGATCAACCGGGCGCCCCGCTCGCGCACGTATGGCATCGCGCGAATCATGTCCAGGACCGGAATGCCCTCGGTAATACACACGATCAACTTCAATCCGGCGTCCGCGGCCTCGTACACGGCGTCGGCGGCAAACGCCGCCGGAACGTAGATGACCGACGCGTTCGCGCCCGTGGCGGCCACGGCTTCGGCCACGGTGTTGAAAATCGGCACGCGGCTGTCGAAGGTCTGTCCGCCCTTCCCGGGCGTCACGCCGGCCACCACCGCCGTGCCGTATTCCATCATCTGCCGTGCATGGAACGACCCGTCACGGCCCGTGATGCCCTGCACCACCAGGCGCGTCTCGCGATTGATGAAGATGCTCACGCGGCCTCCTGCGCCAGCCGCACGGCCTGCTGAACGGCGTCGTCCATGTCCGTGAGCGCGGAGAAACCGGCGCCCTTGAGGATATCCACCGCGAGGGCCTCATTGGTCCCGGTGAGGCGAATGACCAGGGGCCGATCGAGTTTGATCTGCCGCGTGGCCGTGACGATTCCGTTCGCCACGTCGTCACAGCGCGTGATCCCCCCGAAGATGTTGAACAGAATGCATTTCACCTTCGGATCCTGCGTGATGATGGAAAGCGCATCTACCACCTTCTGCGGATTGCTGCTGCCACCGATGTCGAGGAAATTGGCCGGCTGACCGCCGTAGTATTTGACCAGATCCATGGTGGCCATGGCGAGGCCGGCGCCGTTCACGCAGCAGCCCACATTCCCGTCGAGTTGAATGTAGGACAGCCCCGCCGCGCGAGCGCGCACCTCTGCGGGCGATTCGGCCTCCGTATCGCGCAACGCGGCAATGTCCGGCCGGCGATCGAGTTCGTTGTCATCCACCACAAGCTTAGCGTCGAGCGCCACCACGGCGCCCTGGGGCGTCGTGATCAGGGGGTTGATCTCCACGAGCGACGCGCCGACACCGGCGAACACCTGATACAGCTGCCGCATGATCGCGGCCGCCTGGCGCGCCCGGGCCAGATCGGGATAGAGACGGAAGGCGAGCGACAGGGCCTGATGCGGCAGGAGGCCGTAGCGGACATCCACCTGCGTCTTGAAGATCTTCTCGGGTGTTCGGGCGGCGACCTCTTCGATGTCGATGCCGCCGGCCGGACTCACCATGACGACCGGCGACTGGGTGCCGCGGTCCACGATGATCCCGACGTAACTCTCCGAGGCAATCTCCGCGGCCGGCGCCACCAACACCTTCCGCACCGTGAGGCCTTTGATCCGCATCCCGAGGATCGCCTGCGCCTGCTGTTTGGCTTCCCGGGGATCCTGCGCGAGCTTCACGCCCCCAGCCTTCCCACGCCCTCCCGCGTGCACCTGGGCCTTGATCACCACGGCGCTGCCAAGGCGTCGTGCGATGGCTTCGACCTGCTCGGGTGTGTCCGCCACCTCGCCATCGGGCACCGGAATCCCGGCGTTCTTGAGCAGCGTACGCGCCTGATATTCGTGAAGGTTCACGTCGAATTCCCCGCGATCGTCGTTCCCGTTTCCCCGCGCAGTGCCGCGGGCCCATGCGAGAGATGCGCGATCACCGCCCGGTGCCCGCCCGACCGGACGAACTGCACCGCGGCCTCTACCTTGGGTCGCATCCCTTCTCCCAACGTCCCGCCCTCCAGCAGCTGCGCGGCGCCAGGCAGTTCCAGTCGAGGAATGCGCGTGGCTCCATCCGTTCCCCAATCCCGATAAACACCGTCCACATCCGTGAGCAACAGCAACGTATCGGCACGCAGCCGCTCGGCGAGGATTGCCGCCACGCGATCCTTGTCCACAACGGCGTCCACACCTTCCCACAGCAGTACCGGGTCGTCGTACACGGGCGGGCCGCCCCCCCCGGCGGCGATGACGATCTTGCCCTGCTCAACCAGCTCTTTCACGGCGTGCGCCTCCACAATGTCCCGGGGCGGCGGCGTCAAGGCGAGTCGGCGCCATCGCCCACTGGCGTCCGGCCCAACCGCCACCCCGCGAGCCCGTAACCGGTCACGCTGGGCGGCGTCGAGGGCATGCCCGATCGGCTTCTCGGGCCTGGCGCCGTCGAGTGCGGCGCGATCAACGACCGTCTGCGTGATCAGCGTGAGCACTTCACGCTCGATCCGCGCCCGCCGCAAGGCGTTCTGCAGGGATTGCTGGATCATGTACCCGATCCAGCCAGCGGTAGACGCCACAAGCACGCCGAGTGGCAATGGCTCGACGTGTTCGGCGGCGCGCTCGTTGCGCTCAAGCTCGTCGCCCACCTGCGGCCCGTTCCCATGCACGATCGCGATGCGCCAGCCGTCCGCCGCCAGCTCCACGACGGCACCGAGCGATTCGCGAGTGTGCCGGAATTGGTCCGCGATACCCACGCGCTGCCCCGGTGGGGACAACGCGTTGCCTCCGAGGGCGACGACGACGGTAGCTGGAGCATGCGGCACGAGGGCGCCTGCAACGTAGCGGGGCTACGGCGCGCTGTCACGCGGCACACCCAGCACGCGCCGCAGCTCCTGCCAGGCACGCCCGAACTCCGCCCAATCAGCGGCCTGGCGGGCCTGGTCCATCCGCTCGAACCAGCGTCGGGCCTCCAGCCATTGTGCCGACGCAGCCGGCGGGGCGCCCAGCGCGGCGTGGAGACGCACCATCGCCTGGTCCAGCGTGGCACCGCGGGCGGCGATACCTCCCGTGAGAATCGCGACCTGTTCCAAGCGCGGCAGGTCCGAGTCGCCCACGGGACCGGCAAAGACCGGAACCACGGACACGAGTCCCTCCGGAAACGCCAGCAGACGCAAGCGCCCCGCGACCGAACCCTCGGATGCGGCGTCCCGGTTCGGCACCAGGGGATTCCGAAGTCTCACGACCCGCAAGCGCGGCGCGCCATCGTACATGACGCCGTCGACAACCGCGTCGACGGCCCCCGTCTGCGTCAGCCCCATCGCGCGCAGCGCAACGGCGTTCGGCGGGCCACCCACCGCCGCACCCGGCAGCCAGAGGGGACGGCGCGCCGCGTCCTGCGAGACCAGCCGCCCGTCACTCAGGATCATCGGGAGCCCCTGGGCTCCACGAGCCACGACCATGGGGATCTGCGCCTCGAACAACTCCTCCGGATACCGCGCCTGCGCGATCACATCGGGTGGGAGCTGCGCGGCCGGTCGCACCACATCCGGCGCGAGTTCGGCCCACGCAGTGCTCAGGGGATCCGCGCCGGGCAGCAGGTACACGGCCGTGGTCCCCGCGTGCGCGTCCACGGTCCCGACAAACCCGGCGCGCACCGCGCGCACCCGCCGCCCCGCGAACTCCGTGACAACGGATAGCGGAAAGGCCGGGGCCGTCACGTAGCCGGGCGCCATCCAGACGATGCGCCCCTGGATCACGGCCGGATACGGCGCGCCGAACTCCAAGAACGGCGCCAGGCGCTCCAGACGCTCCACAATCCCTCGAGGCCAGAGCAACGTGCCGCCCGGCGACACCGTCCGGGATGAGAGGAGCTGGAAGCTCTGAAGCGCCCATGCGAGCGCAAGCCGCTGAACCGCGCCCCCAACTCGAATGCCCACGGCGGGGGCGGCGGTTGACTCCAGGATGGCGAACGCCTCCGCCCCGGGGCTGAACGCGATGCGGCTGTGTTCCAGAGCGACGTGCATGACCTGGGACGTGGAGGAATCGGGACGAGCGAGGTCCGGCAGATACAGCGGTAATCCGGTCTCGGAAACCGCGGTTGCGTGCACGGCCACGGCTCCCGTGCCAAACGCACCGGGCGCCACGTGCACCTCGCGCCAGGTGAGGTCTGGGTCGGCCTCGCGCGCCGCAAGCAGGTCGCGCTCTCGCACTGCTACGTACGCCGGCACGTAGCCGCCCCGCTCGCTCCAGTACACGCCCAGGGAGGGCGTTGTCCAGCGTTCGTTGGTCGCATCCTGACCAACACCCGCCAGCACACCCTGGAGGACCGGCGCGTCCCATACCGGAACGGCGGAGATTGCGACGCGGTGCCGTGCAAGCAACGCCTGGTCGGGTGAAGGGGGGGGATCGAGGACCGTTTCGACCGCCGTCATTCCGTAGGCATGTTCCAGCATTGTCCGCTGGGCTTGCACCAGGTCGGCCCGTATCCGCTGATCCGGTGAGCGGGCTGCGGCGGCGAAGCCGGGAACCACATACGTGCCCACGAGGGCAACGACTCCAAGCGCCGCCCAGGGCACGCCGGCCACGGCGGCTCGTGGCAAGCGGATCCAGACGACCGACGTGACCGCAGCGGCGAGCGAGAGCCCCGCGAGAAGCCCCGAGACAGGCAATCGAACATCCACGAGGACGGCGTCGTAGGGCACGTTGTGCAGGCCCCCGACATACTCGAGCGGGTCGAGCCGATAGCCGAGGAACAACACCGTGGCGAGGAGGGCGAGCTGGGTCGCCAGGTGCGTCCGGGCAAGATCCGTGGTTTCCAGCCGTCCGGCCGTCCAGCGCACGGCGCCCACCAATCCGTGCAGCAGTCCCGTCAGGACCAACACCACCGCCACGAGGCTCGTGAGCAATCCCTCGACCCGGTGCTGCCACGGGAGCGAAAACAGATAGTACCCGAGATCGCGACCGAGGATCGGATCGCGCAGCTCGCCCCCGCCGCGCGAGCCTACCAGGGCGAAGTCGCGCCACCAATCACCGCTCCCCACGCTGAACAGGGTCGCGACCAGCAGGCCGAGCCCCAACACGATGAGTTGCAGGTAGCGGCGCGGGACGGCCTCGACGATCTCGATGTTACCCAGCCGCCGCGGGACGTGGACGGAACCGATGGATCGATAGACGAGGTACAGATTGCCGATGGCCCAGGCGGCCGCCGACAGGAAGACGAGCCCGAACACGGCCAGGCGGAGATTCCCAATCGCCGTGTGGGTCGCGGTCACACCCATGGACGCCGCCCACGCCTGCTCGGCGGTGCGCAGCGCCAGCCAGCGTCCGACGGGCAGCGCCACCACCAGGCCGATCAGCACAATGCGCCCCCATCGCCGGCCGGTCATACCGCTACACAGAGACGCCCTGGGAGCGGAGCCACTCTTCCACCTCTCCTCGGTAGGCAACGAGCTCGGCTTCCGTGCCGGCCTCAAAGCGGAGCACGAGCACGGGCTGAGTATTCGAGGCCCTGAGCAGACCCCATCCATCGGGGAACGACATGCGCACGCCATCCAGCGTGACCACTTCGTACCGCGTGGCGAAGTGCCGGGCGGCCGCCTCGACCACCTCGAACTTGCGCTCATCGGGGCAGTCCACGCGGATCTCCGGCGTCGTATGGGTCTGCGGGATGTCCGCCAGGTGCCGGGACAGCGAACCTCCATTCCGCGCGAGGTATCCGAGCAACCGGGCCGCGGCGAACAGGGCGTCGTCGAACCCGTAGTAGTCCCCGGCGAAGAACATGTGTCCACTCATCTCACCGGCGAGCGGGGCGGAAAGTTCCTTGAGCTTGGCTTTGAGAAGCGAGTGACCGGTCTTCCACATGATCGGCTTCAGTCCGTCGCGCTCGAGCGCCTTGCGCAACAGGTCGGAGCACTTGACGTCGAAGATGACCGGATGCCCCGTGCCCATGCGTTGGATCAGGTCACGGGCGAGGAGCAGCAGCAGCATGTCTCCATAGACGACCCTGCCCTGCTCGTCCACGGCGCCGATGCGGTCGCCGTCGCCGTCGAATCCAATGCCGATTTCCGCCCCGGTGCGGCGCACCGTGGCCTGGAGGTCCACGATGTATTCGAGCACGGTCGGGTCGGGGTGATGGTTCGGGAACGTGCCGTCGGACTCGCAGTACAACGGAACGACGTCCGCGCCGATCCCCGACAGCACGCGCTCCGCCACGAGACTCGCGACGCCGTTGCCGCAGTCCACCACGACTTTCACGGGCCGCGGCAACGGTCCGTTCCGCTTCACGATGGCGGCGACGTACCGGTCCAGCACCGACGAATCGGCGGCGATGGCCCCCGCGCCGCTATCGCTCGTGTCCGATTCGATCAGCCGGCGCACTTCTTGGATGTCGTCGCCGTAGAACGCGGTCCCGCCAATCACCATCTTGAACCCGTTGAACTCGGGCGGATTGTGCGAGCCCGTCACCTGAAGGCCGGCGTGCACCCCGATTTCGGCGACGGCGAGATACAGGGCGGGCGTGGGCGCCTGCCCGATGTCCACCGCCGTGGCGCCGGCAGCCGCGATGCCGTCACGAATGGCGCGCGCCAGCAGGTCGCCGGACGGCCGATTGTCACGCCCCACGGCGATCCGGGGCTCGACTCCCTGTCGGCGCCGAACGATCGTCGCGAACGCGCGGCCGACGGCGTGGGCCAGCTGCGGCGTAAGCTGATCTCCCACGGTGCCGCGGATGTCGTATTGGCGAAAAACCACGGCGGGAACGTTCATCCGGGGAAGCGCGGCACGTGCTCGTTCGTCACGGGGCTAAGGTGTACGTCACGGCGCTCCGTAACCCCGCCCCACCTTCGCGGGCGGCCTCGAGCACGACGTTCGGCCAAAAACCCAAGACCAGGAGCGCCGCAGCCGCCAGCGCCACCACAAACCTGGGCGCGCCGGAGATCACCGTGCCCTGATGGGCTTCGGGCGACGGCTCGGGTCGCATGTACATCGCCATGATCGGCGGGAGGTAGTAACCCGCCGATATCACCGACGCCAGCACAAGCACCACCGCGAGGAGATACTGGCCCGCATCCACAGCGGCCGAGAGGATGTACCACTTCCCAATGAACCCGGCGGTTCCCGGAAACCCCAGGAGAGACAGCAGGAACACCGTCATGCCGGCCGCCACCCAGGGACGTCGTGACGCGAGGCCGTTCAGGTCCTCAACCAGAACATCCCGCTCTCCGTCTCTGCCGGCGGCGGCCACCACTGCGAACCCCCCCACGGTCATCAGCGTGTACGCCACCGCGTAGAACAGGAACGCCGCGGCTCCGGCCTCGTTCCCGCTCGTGACGGCGGCCAGCAGGTATCCCGCGTGGGCGATCGAGCTGTAGGCCAACAGGCGCTTGAGCTGCCGCTGCGCCAACGCCATCAGGTTCCCGGCGACCATCGTGACCATCGCGAGCCACCACACTGCTTCGTGCCACGCCGGCGCGCCACCGAAGGCCTGGAGGAGCACCCGCACCAAGGCCGCGAATCCCGCCGCCTTCACGGCGGCCGCCATGAAGCCTGTAATCGGCGTCGGTGCACCATCGTACACATCCGGTGTCCACATATGGAATGGCACGGCGGCCACTTTGAAACCGAACCCGACCAACAGCAGCGCCATGCCGATCAGCGCCATAGGGTTGCTGTCGAGCGCGAACCCGGAGGCCTGCGCGCCGATCAAGGCGAGATTCGTGGTGCCCGTGGCCCCGTACACGAGCGCGATGCCGTACAGCAGAAAACCCGAGGCAAAGGCTCCGAGCAGGAAGTACTTGAGGGCCGCCTCCGCCCCCACCACGCTGCGGCGGTTCACGCCGGCGAGCACATACACGGGAACCGACATCAGCTCGAGACCGAGGAAGATCACGATGAGATCGGCTCCGCCACCCATGAACAGCATGCCGAGGACGGCCAGCAGGATCAGCAGGTAGTACTCGGGGACGCGGATGCGTTCTCGTCCCAGGTATCCCAGGGAGAGCAAGACGGTGAACGCCGCGCCGGCGAGGAACACGAGGGCCGACAGGTATCTGAAACTGTCGAGCGCCATCGCTCCCGCGATGCCCACGGCCCTGGCCTCGCTGACCCACAGCCAGATGACGGGGATCGCCGTGATGCCGATCCCGGCGAGCGAGAGCCAGCCCGCAGCACGCTGATCCGCCTCGTCCTGGTGTCGCCATGCGATCGCGAGCATGACGACGAGGCACCACGCCGTCAGCACCAGCTCCGGCGCCAGGGCCAACGTCACGCCAGCGGCCGTCGAGAGATCAACGGGCATTCGACGCTCCCTGGACCGCGGCGGTTCCGGTACCGGCGGAGGCCTGTACCTGCGCGATCAGTGCCCGTGCGGCAGGTTCGATCCGGCGGAGGAAAGGCGCGGGATACAGGCCCACCCAGAAGATGCACGCGAGCATCGGGCCGAGCACCAGCAGCTCGCGGCGCGAGAGGTCCGCGAGTCCTTCGTTTTCCTTCTTGTCGAGCTTCTGGAACAGGATGCGTTGGATGGCCCACAGGAGATAGGCGGCCGCGAAGATCACGCCCGTCGTGGCGATCACCGTGGCCCACGGGTAGGGCTGGAACGAGCCCACGAGCACCAGGAATTCCCCCACGAATCCGTTCGTGCCCGGCAGCCCGATGGACGACAGCGACACGACGGTCAGGACGGCGGCGAGCGCCGGGGTGACCTTGGCGAGACCACCGAAGGCCGCGATGTCCCGCGAATGGCGCCGCTCGTACAGCATTCCGGCCAGAAAGAACAGCGCGCCCGTCGAGATCCCGTGGTTCAACATGATGATGATGGCGCCCTGCACGCTTTGCAGCGTGAGCGCCCAGATACCCAACATGACGAATCCGAGATGGCTCACCGACGAATAGGCGATCAGCTTCTTGAAGTCAGGCTGCACCATGGCGACGAGCGCCCCATAGATGATGCCGATCACGGCCAGCGTCACGACCGCCGCCTGCACCGCCGGGTGCCAGGCCACGTCCGGGAAGAACGGCACGGCGAACCGCAAAAAGCCGTAGGTGCCCATCTTCAGGAGGATGCCGGCCAGGATCACGGACCCCGCCGTCGGGGCCTCGACGTGCGCATCGGGCAACCACGTGTGGAACGGGAACATCGGCACCTTGATCGCGAACGCGAGCGCGAACGCGCCGAACAGCCAGAACGCCCAGGGCTTCACGACCGCGATGTTCCGCAGAAAGTGCTCGTAGGCAAAGGAGTACTCGCCGGTCGCCCGACCGACGAGGAGATAGATCGCGAGGATCGCCACGAACATGAGGAGCGATCCCAGGAACGTGTACAGGAAGAATTTGATGGCCGCGTAGAGTCGCTGGGGACCGCCCCACACCCCGATGATGAAGTACATCGGGACGAGCATGATTTCCCAGAACACGTAGAACACGAACAAGTCGAGCGCGACGAACACGCCGAGCATGCCCGTGGTCAGCACGAGCATGAGCGCGTAATACGGCCGCTCGCGCTGGGTGATGTAATTCCAGCTGCCGAGCACGGCGAGCGGCATGGTGAGCGTGGTGAGTAGGACGAGGAACAGCGAGATCCCGTCCACCCCAAGGCGATACGCGATGCCCCACGCGGGGATCCACGCTCGTACGACGGTGAACTGCATGACTGCGGTGGGCTCGAACGTCCACCATAATCCGGCGGAGATGACGAACTCGCCCAACGTCACCCATAGCGCCAGCCGTTTTGCTTCCGCCTCGGGCCGCAGCATGACGAGCGCGGCGCCGAGCAGGGGGAGCACGAGCAGCGCATCCAGCACCCACCGGTGGTAGCCGATCCCAGCGAGGAACGCCGCCATCGCTATCTCGTGAGCATGCGAAGCAGCGCAAGTGTGCCGAGCACGAACAGCCCCACGTACGTGCCGACGTGTCCGGTCTGGAGGCGTGTCCCTACCCAGCCCGCGAACCGCGTGACCCGTGCCGCGCCGTTCACGCCGACACCGTCAATCACGAACGCGTCGGCGATTTTCCACAGGACGCGCCCGGAAAACCAGACCACCGGCCGCACGATCAGCGCGTCATAGATCTCGTCCACGTAGTACTTCTTCCACAGCACGCGGGCCAGGCCCGACTCCGCTGGAGCTTGCGCTGCAGGACGGAGCGTGGCGGGGTCGAGCACTCGCCACGCCGCACCGATTCCGAGGGCGGCCACGCCGGTGGCGCCGAGCAACAGCAGCCACTCGGTGCGGGGTTCGACATGGGCCTCCGGGAGGAACAAGGCCCCGGCGTCGGTGACCGGCTCCAGCCACGCATCGAGCCATCCCGCCGCCGGCAGGATGTGTGGCAGGTTGAGCGCGCCTCCCGTCACCGCCCCGAGCGCCAGCACGAGCAGCGGACCGGTCATGATCCAAGGGGCTTCGTGCAGGTGTTCACGCTCCTTGTCGCCGGTCCGGTTGGGCCCGTGGAACGTGTACACCATCATGCGCGTCATGTAGAACGCGGTGAGCAGCGCTGCCGCGACCCCGATCGCCCACAGCACGTAGAACACCGGGGCCTCGTGCGCGCGGGCGAACGTCCGGGTGAGGATCTCGTCCTTCGAGAAGAAGCCGGAGAACGGAGGCACCCCGGCGATGGCGAGCGTGGCCACCCACATCACGGCAGCGGTCCAGGGCATGTGGCGCTGCAGACCGCCCATGTTCCGCACATCCTGCGCGTCGTCATGGCGATGGGTGGCGTGATACGCGCGGTGCAGCGCGTGAATGACGGACCCGGAGCCGAGGAACAGGAGCGCCTTGAAGAACGCGTGCGTCACGAGGTGAAAGATGCCCGACGCCCACGCGCCAACGCCGACACCGAGGAACATGTAGCCGAGCTGGGACACCGTGGAGTACGCCAGGATGCGTTTGATGTCCCACTGCTTGAGCGCGATCGTGGCGGCGAACAGCGCCGTGACCGCGCCCACGGTTGCCACGACCAGCGAGGATACGGGCGCCAGGGCAAAGAGCACGTTGGCGCGGGCCACGAGGTACACGCCCGCCGTCACCATGGTGGCGGCATGAATCAGAGCGGACACCGGCGTGGGCCCGGCCATGGCGTCCGGAAGCCAGGTATACAGCGGGATCTGCGCGGACTTCCCCGTGCATCCGAGGAACAGTGCGAGCGTGATCAGCGTGATGGTCGCTCCGCCGACCTCGAACGTGGCGGGGGCCGCTCGAAAGACGTCGTGGAACGACAGCGAGCCCGTGCTGTGAAACAGCATGAACATGGCGACGAGGAAGCCGGCGTCGCCGATGCGGTTCATGATGAACGCCTTCTTCCCCGCGTCGGCGTTGACCTTGTCCTCGAACCAGAAGCCGATCAACAGGTAGCTGCACAACCCGACGCCTTCCCAGCCCACGAACATGACCGGGAAGCTGGCGCCGAGCACCAGCACCAGCATGAAGAACACGAAGAGGTTGAGATACGAGAAGTAGCGCGCGTAGCCGGGGTCCGCCCCCATGTACCCAATGCTGAACAGGTGAATCAACGCGCCGACCCCGGTGACGACCAACAGCATCACGATGGAGAGCTGGTCCACCTGAAAGGCCACGTCGAGCGCGAGGTCGCCGACCGGCATCCAGGACCAGTAGGTGAGGACGAACCCCTCGGGCGGATGCGCGCGGGCCACGCCGCCCGCCACCACGAGGGCGACGGCAAACGCCGCGATCAGCACGCCCGCGCCCACCACGCTGACCGCCCGTGTCGCGGTGGGGCGGAAGAAGCTCAGGGCCCCGTTGACGAGAAACCCGGCGAACGGCAGGACGACGACGAGCCAGACGAGTGCGACCGAGGCGGGAACGTCGGGCATTTATCCGCGCAACAGGCTGAAGGCTTCGATGTCCACGGTCTCCCGATGCCGGAAAATGGCGAGCATGATCGCCAGACCCACGGCTGCCTCCGCCGCGGCCACGGCCATTACGAAGAAGACGATCACCTGCCCCTGAGGGCCGAGCTGCTGAGCCAGCGCCACGAACGTCAGGTTCACGGCGTTCAGCATCAGCTCCACGCTCATGAAGATCACGATGGCATTTCGGCGCAGCAGCACGCCGCCCACGCCGATGCTGAACAGGATGGCGGAAACCGCCAGCGCCGGTCCGAGGAGCATCACAGCCTCTTCTTCGCCAGCACCACGGCGCCGACGATGGCCGCGAGCAGCAGCATGGAGGTGATCTCGAACGGAATCAAATACTCACGGAAGAGAGCATTGCTGATCAGCCCCACCGGTCCCTGCTCCTCGGACATCCGCGCCACGGCGCCGGGAGGCAGACGGAGGTGATCGGCGGGGATGACGGAGCGAACCGCCCACAACTCCAGCGCCAGCACCCCCCCCAACCCAAGCGCCACGACCTTGCCCCAGGCGCCGCGCAGATCCGTTGGGCCCCCGCGCCCCAGGTTCAGCAGCATGATGACGAAGAGGAACAACACCATGATCGCGCCCGCATACACGAGCACCTGGAGCACCGCGATGAACTGCGCATCGAGCACGACGAACAGGGCCGCGATGCAGAACAGCGTGAGAATGAGCCACAGCGCGGCCGCCACCGGACTCCGCCGCGTCACGCACAGAAAAGCCGCGAGAATCGCCCCGCTGCTGAACGCCCAGAACACCGCTTCTGCCATGGATCACTCCCCCCGCGGATCGGCGGGGTCCCACAACGACGACACGGGGTGCGTCTGGGCGCAGAGCCGCTCGAGATCATACACAAAGCGCGCGCGGTCGTATTCGGCGTTCTCATAGTGCACGCCGACGTGAATCGCTTCTTCGGGACACACCTCCTGGCAGTATCCGCAGAATACGCAGCGGAACTCGTCGATCTCGTAGATCAGCGGATACCGATGCCCCTCCTCGTCCTCTCCGGGCACGAGCTTGATGCAGTTGGCAGGACACACCTGCGGGCACAGGCCGCACGCCACGCACTTGGCGCGACCCTGCTCGTCCGTCAGCATCCGATGCGTCCCCCGCCACCGGGACGAGATGGACCACCCGGGCTGCGATTTCTCCTCGGGGTACTGCATGGTCACTTTGCGCCGGAACAGGTGATTGAACGTGAGCGACATGCCCCGAAGCGTGGCGCGGAGATAGCTCACGCTGTCGGGCCGGTGCATGACCTTGACGCCGATCGCCATCAGGCCGCCTTCCCCGCGGCCACGCGCGCCCGCTGGCGCACGCCGAGGATCAGGCGCTCGTGATCCATCCAAAACAGCAGCACCCCCATCAACACGGCATTCACCCCGAGCAGCGCGAGGCCGTAGCGCGGCCCGATCTCCCAGCCGATCGCCTCCAGGGCATACACGGTCGTCGCGATGATGACGATGTACGCGAGCGCCACGGGGATCATGAATTTCCAGCCGAGCTGCATGAGCTGGTCGAACCGGAACCGCGGCAAGGTCCAGCGGACCCAGATATAGGTGAAGACGAACGCGTTCGTCTTGACGAAGAACGCGCCTAGCGTGGCCAGCGTTCGCGCCACCGACGGCGGGCCCTCGTCCCACGCGGTGAACGGGATGTCCCATCCGCCAAGAAACAACGTCGCCATGAGCCCGGACATGGTCATCAACGCGGAGTATTCTGCGATGAAGAACATCGAGAACTTCATGGAGCTGTACTCGGTGTGATAGCCGGTGATCAGTTCCGCTTCGGCTTCGGGTAAGTCGAACGGGAGCCGGTTGGTTTCAGCGAAGGCGGCGATCATGAACAACACGAATCCCACGCTCAACGCAAACACGAACCACAGCGAGCGCTGCTGTATTGCCACGACGTCGGAGAGCGTCACGTTGCCTGCGACGAGCAGCACGGAGACGATGGACAGGCCCAGCGCGATCTCGTACGAAATCATCTGAGCGCTCGAGCGAATGCCGCCCAGGAGGGCGTACTTGTTCCCCGACGACCAGCCGGCGAGCACGATGCCGTACACCCCGAGGCTCGAAATCGCCATGATGAACAGGAAGCCGACCGGCAGATCGGCCACCACCATGGGAATCGGGCCGGTGTACGTGAAGCGGCCGAGCACGGGGAGCGTGAAGTCGAATCCGGGCAGTGGCGCCGCGAACGGAATGACGGAGAAGGTCAGCAGGGCCGGAATGAACGAGATCGCCGGGGCCAGAAAAAACAGCCATCGATCTGCGCCGACCACCGGGAACGTCTCTTCCTTGAGGATGTTCTTGAGCCCGTCGGCGACGGACTGGAGGAGTCCCTCGGGCCCGACGCGGTTCGGACCGAGGCGATCCTGCATCCACGCGCTGGCACGCCGCTCCAGCCAAATGACCAGCATCACGCCCACCATGATCGCCGTGAAGACGACCAGGATCTTGAGGACGGCAACGAGCAGGAATCCCTTGAGCTCCGCGCTCATGTCCCCACCCCCGCCGGTGTCACCGCCGTCAACCCGGCGCCTCGAGTCCCCAAGCTGGCGTAGCTCAGGCCGGCGAACAACGCTTCCTCGCGCGCCAACAGATCGAAGGCGGCGCCGGCGCTCAGGAACGGCTCACCGCGGCCGAGCTCCGCGAGCAACGCACCGAGGACCCACCACGCGGGTCGGGCCATCCCCGGTGCCGCCTTCGCCTGGAAGTACCGCTGCACCCGCCGGTCACGGTTGACGAACGTGCCATCCTCTTCCGCCGTGTTGGCGACCGGAAGAACGACGCGTGCTCCCCGCGCGGCCGCCGGCAGCACGGTGCCGAGGTATACGAAGACGCCGGCGCCGTTGAGCGCACCCTCGGGGATCCCCTCGAGCGACTCGTCGAGCGCCAGGACGATGCCGGCCTCCCCGGCGGCACGCACCGCCGCGTCGAACGCCTCCGTGTACCCCAGCAGTCGCGCGCCCGTAGCGTTGGGCGCCCGCTCCGAACGGAGTGCCAGATTCGGGACGCCCGGCAGGGGCGCCTCACCCGCCACATGCGCCACCCGAAAGGCTCCTGTGACCGCCGATCCGCCCAACAGCCGCCGCGCCAGGAACAGCGCTTCGGTAGAGACACCTGGTGACGCGAGCACGACGGCGCGGCCGGAGGCGCCCCTGATCAGCCGGGCCGTATGGGCGATTGCGTGATCCCAATCAGTGGCCGTAAAGCCGCCGTCGGCGGCGATCAGCGGCGCCTCGATGCGATCCCCGCGGTTCATCCATCGGTACTGTCCGCGGCCGTAGTCGCACATGAAGTACCGGTTGACCTCCGAGTTCGGGCGAGGGCGCACACGGACGACGGTATTAAGCCGCGTGTCGAGCGTTACGTTGCAGCCCTGCGAGCATCCGGTGCAGACGCTCGCCGTCCGGTCCAGTTCCCACGCGCGCGCCTTGTGAAGGAAGTCTTTGGAGATGAGCGAACCTACCGGACAGAGATCCACCACGTTCCCCGCCCACGCGTGATCCAGCTGCCGGCCGGGGTGAATGCCGATAACGGCGCGATCGCCACGCTCGCTGACATTGAGCGTGCTGTCTTCGGCCACATGGTCCATGAACCGGACGCACCGCGTGCACAGAATGCAGCGGTTCGGCACGTACAGGACGTCACCTCCGAAATCCTCCACCGGGTTGAAACGCTTGGGGAACGCGGCGTATCGCGTGCGGGCCCGACCTTCCTGGAACACGTAGTCCTGGAGCTCGCACTCGCCGGCCTGGTCGCAGATGGGACAGTCGAGCGGATGATTGATCAGCAGGAACTCGAGCACGCCCTTGCGGGCTTCGAGCGCCTGCGGGCTCATCACATGGACGACCATCCCCGGCGCCACCGGCGTGGCACACGCGATCTGCAGCTTGGGCATCCGCTCGACTTCCACGAGGCACATCCGGCACACGCCCGCCACGGGCAACCCCGGGTGGTAACAGTAGTGCGGCACCACGACGCCGGCCTGTTTGGCGGCCTCGATGAGGAGCGTTCCTTTGGGAACGCTCACCTCGACGCCTTCGATCGTGAGAGAGACCAGCTCTTGCTCGCTCATTCGTCCCCGGTCATTTCAGGCGGCGCCGGCGGCGCGCCGGGCACCCGTGATGTACGCCTCGAACTCGTGACGGAATTTTCGAATGCCGCTCACGACCGGTGCGGCGCACGAATCACTCAGCACGCAGATGGTCTTGCCGGTCATCTGCTCGGACAAGTCCAACAGCAGATCCAGATCCTTCATCTGGCCTTCGCCGGCGAGGATGCGCTGCAAGATCTTGGTGACCCACGCCGTCCCCTCGCGGCACTGGGTGCACTGGGCGCAGGACTCGTGCGCGTAGAATCGCGCCAGGCGCATGATCTGGTAGACCATGTCGGCGCTGTCGTCGAACACGATGACGCCGCCGGAGCCCAGCATCGTGCCTTTCTCGGCACACCCCTCGTAGTCCAGCAGGCAGCTTTCGGACTCCTCGCGATTCAGGATCGGCACGGACGAGCCGCCCGGGATGCACGCCTTCAACGTGCGGCCGTCCCGCATGCCGCCGCACAGATCGTACAGCAGATCTCGTAGCGGGAAGCCCATGGTCACCTCGTAGTTCCCCGGGCGGCGAACGTGCCCGCACACGCTGAACAACTTGGTGCCGGTACTCTTGGGATTGGCCAGCGAAAGCGACCTGTACCACGCGGCGCCGCGGTTAATGATGTGCGGCACAGCCGCCAGCGTTTCGACGTTGTTGATGGTCGTGGGCATGCCGAACACGCCCGCGGCCGCAGGGAACGGCGGTTTGATGCGCGGATTGCCGCGACGCCCCTCGATCGAGTTCATCAGCGCCGTCTCTTCCCCGCAGATGTAGGCGCCCGCCCCGCGATGGATGTACATGTCGAGCCGCTTGCCCGTCCCCATCGCGTTGGGGCCGAGAATCCCCTCCCGGTACGCCTCGTCCAACGCGTGCTGCACTGTCGCCAGGGCCTCGGTGAACTCGCCGCGGATGTAGATGTAGGTGATGTCCGCCTGAATGGCGTACTGCGCGATGGCGCACCCTTCGATCAGCGCGTGCGGTGTCCACCGCATGATCTCGCGGTCCTTGAACGTCCCGGGTTCGGACTCGTCGGCGTTACAGCAGAGGTAATGGGGCTTCGTCTTTTCCTTCGGCATGAAGGACCACTTGAGCCCGGTGGGGAATCCCGCCCCGCCCCGGCCACGCAGTCCAGACTCCTTTACGATCTCGATGATCTCCGCCGGCGACATGCCGAGCGCCTTGCGCAGCGCCACGTATCCACCGCGCTTCACCCACCCCTGGTAGCTGCGCGCCTCAGCCTCCCCGAAATGCTGGGACAGGACGACGGTCTCGCGCGGGTGCGGACGATGAGGATACCCCACGCCTACGCCCCCTCCCTTTCCGCCGCATCGAAGCGACCCGAGCACGTCATGGGTACTTCCTCAGCAGCTCGGGCACCTTATCCGCCGTCACGCTCTCGATGAAGTCGTCACCGATCATGACGGGCGTGGCGAATCCACACGCCCCCAGGCATTCCACCTCGATGACCGTGTATTTCCCGTCGGGAGACGTGGCGCCCAGCTCGCGGCATCCCGTGTGCTTGAGGAATGCGCGCACCACCTCCTCCGCCCCACAGAGATTGCACGGCGTCGTCGTGCAGACCTGGATGAAGTGCTTCCCCACCGGGTGTTGATGGTACATGGTGTAGAAGGTCACGACGCCCTTCACGTAGGCGGGCGTGAGCCCCAACACTTCGGCCACTTCGGTCATCGCCGCGTCGGAGATCCATCCGCGCGCCTCCTGCACCATCCAGAGCGCCGGCAAGAGCGCGGCCCGCTTGGTGGGATAACGCGCGAGCACAACGTCGAGCCGCCGGCGCATCTCGCCCGTGAAGACGGGCTCGTAGGGCGCCGTGCTCTGCGCGCTCACCGGTCCACCTCCCCCATGACGATGTCCACGCTTGCGTTGATGGCGATCAGATCCGACAGCAAGCACCCCTCGGCCATCTTGGGAAGGGCCGCGAGGTTGATGAAGGACGGCGGGCGAATGCGCCAGCGCACCGGCTTCGCCGTCCCGTCGGAGACGATGTAGTAGCCGAGCTCCCCTTTGCCGTTCTCGATCGGGAAATACGCCTCGCCAACAGGCGCCTTGATTCCCTCCATCACCTGTTTGAAGTGAAAGATCATCGCCTCCATGTCGCTCATCGCCGCGCTCTTGGGCGGCAAAATGACGCGCGGATCATCCACGTTCACGGGACCGTCAGGGAGACGCGCGAGCGCCTGCTCCAGAATGCGCGTGGACTGGCGCAATTCCTCAAACCGAACCAAGTAGCGATCGTACACGTCGCCGTGCTCGCCCACGGGAACATCGAAGTCGTATTCTTCGTACCCCAGGTACGGGCGGTCCTTTCGCACGTCGTAGGGAACGCCGGAAGCGCGCAGCATGGGACCCGATAGCGAGAAGTTGATGGCCTCCTCCGCGGTCAGCACTCCTACCCCCTGCGTCCGAGCGCACCAGATGCCGTTGCGGCTGAGCACCCGGTCCACCTCGTCGAGGGTCTTGGGGAAGTTGCGGCACCATTCCCGCAGGCCGTCGACCCACCCGTCCGGCACGTCGGCCATCATGCCGCCCACGCGCGTGAGGCTGGTGGTGAGCCGTGCGCCGGTCCACGCCTCCTGGAAGTTGTAGATTCGCTCTCGCTCGTAAAACGTCCACAAGAACGGCGTGAAGGCGCCGATATCGATCGCCGTCGTACCCATCCAGACCAGGTGGGAGATGATGCGGCTCATCTCGCAGGCGATGACCCGCAACACGCGGCACCGCTCGGTGATTTCGATCCCCATCAGCTTCTCGACGGCCAACGTCAGGCCGACGTTGTTCGCCATGGGCGAGAGGTAGTCCGTGCGATCGGTAAGGGGAATGAGCTGGTTGAAATGCCGGTACTCCCCGAGCTTCTCAAACCCTGAATGCAGATAGCCGACGTGCGGGATGACCCGCACGACGACTTCACCGTCCAACTCCACCACTAATCGCAGCACGCCGTGCGTCGCCGGATGCTGCGGGCCGAGGTTGAGCAGCATGTGGTGGCCACCCAGCTCCACGTCGTCGTCGTCGCCCCCGGTGGCTGGCCCGACGCCGAGGGGCACCCGCACGGGCTGGCCGTGCGGGCCCACGCCGGTCGTGGCGAGTTCGAACTCGACGGTGCGCTTGGCGCTCACGACGGCTCCCGCGGCGGCTCGGGGATCACACCCCGTTCCCCTTTCCTGAGACGCTCCTGAATGTCGGCCGGCAGGTCCCGGTACGCCTCCGCGATTGACAGCTCCTCCATGGAGTAGTGCGCCTCTGGACGGATGTTCAGGGCCTGACGCACTTGCTCCGACCGAGAGAACCGGCCCCGGAGCGGAAAATCCTTCCGCAGCGGGTGCCCCTCCCCGTAGGTCTCCCACATGAGGATGCGACGGAGATCCGGGTGCCCGCGGAAGGTGATTCCGAACATGTCGTACACCTCGCGCTCGAGCCAATCGGCCCCGCGCCAAATCGGGACCACCGAATCCACCTCGAGCGGGCGGTCTTTGGACAGCTCGACCTTCACGCGAAGCGGGACACGGCGCTCGAGCGAGAACAACTCGTACACGAGTTCCAGCGGACGCTCGGGGTCACGGTACTCCACGGCTGTGACGTCCACCAGATAGTTGTATTGTTGCCCGGGCGCGTCCTTGAGCCAGGTCAGGACATCGCGGATGGCGGCGGGCTCGATGTACACGACGGTATCCCCGCATGAGACGAACGCCCGTCCGATGCGACGGCCGAAGCGTTCACGCAACGCACCGACGGAAGGATTCACCGAAGCGACAACGGCCTAGGCCGACCGCGTCTGGTGAACCGAGTTGCCGAAGGGCTCCGACAGCTCGTCCACCGTCTCCGGGGGGAGTCTCAGACCGGTCGCGCCAATCGGCTGCTCCTCGCGCAGACTCCGGTCCGTGATCGTTTCTCCCTTGATCTTCTTTTGCAGCAGCAGAATGCCGTACAACAACCCTTCCGGCCGCGGCGGGCAGCCAGGCACGTACACGTCCACCGGAACAACCGTGTCAATGCCCTGCACCATTGCGTAGGTATCGAAAATGCCCCCCGTCGAGGCGCAGGCCCCCATGGAGATCACCCATTTCGGCTGCGGCATCTGGTCATAAATACGGCGGATGACCGGGGCCAGCTTGAACGGCAGGCGGCCGGCGCAAATGAGCACGTCCGCCTGGCGCGGCGAAAAGGCCATGCGCTCCATGCCGAAGCGGGCCAGGTCGAAACGGCTCGCGGCGGTCGCCATGAATTCGATCGCGCAGCAGGCCGTTCCAAACGGCATGGGCCAGAGGCTGTTGGCCCGTGCCCAATTGACGAGCGCGTCGAGCCGAGTGGTGAGCCAGTTGGGCGAAAGACTCTGAATTGTGCCGGGCCCGCTCAATCCCATTCGAACGCCCCCCGCTTCCATGCGTATACATAGCCCACCAGCAAGATCACGATGAACACCAGCATCTCCACGAGCCCGAACAACCCCAGCTGCCGAAACGCCACTCCCCACGGGATCATGAACACGGTCTCGATGTCGAAGACAATGAACAACATGGCGATCAGGTAGAACTTGACGCTGAAGCGCTCGCGGGTGCCGCCGATGGCCGGCATGCCGGATTCATACGGAAGCGACTTGACCGCCGTGGGGCGCGTGGGAGAGAGCAGGTGGGACAACGCGATCATGCCCGCGGCGTTGACGACCACGAAACCGACGAGCAAGAGCAGTGTGATATACTCGCGCGTCATCGCACTCCGCACTCGTGAAATTTTTCACTAGCGACGGTGGCGAAGTTAGCCAAGGCCGCGAGCGCGTGTCAAGCAAACTCATGTGGCGCAATGAGTAACCGCGACTATCTTCCCGTCCCATGTCCATCAAGTCCGATCGCTGGATCCGCCGCATGGCGCGCGAGCACCGCATGATCGAGCCGTTCGAAACCTCTCAGGTCCGCTCCGGCGTCATCAGCTTTGGGGTCTCGTCGTATGGCTACGACATGCGCGTGGCCCGGGAGTTCCGGATCTTCACCAACGTGCATTCGCCGATCGTGGATCCCAAGCACTTCGACGAGAAGTCGTTTGTGGAGTTCGAGGGTGACGTGTGCGTGGTGCCGCCCAACTCCTTCGCCCTGGCGCGCTCGGTGGAGTATTTCCGCATCCCGCGCAACGTGCTGACCGTGTGCGTTGGCAAGAGCACGTACGCCCGCTGCGGGATCATCACGAACGTCACGCCGTTCGAGCCGGAGTGGGAGGGCCACGTCACTCTCGAGATCTCCAACACCACTCCCCTGCCCGCCCGCATCTACGCCAACGAAGGCATCGCCCAGGTGCTTTTCTTCGAGGCCGATGCCGACGATATCTGCGAGGTGTCCTACGCCGACAAACGCGGCAAGTACCAGGCGCAGCAGGGCGTGACGCTCCCGAAGATCTGAGCCGAGCCATGCCCCTCGTTCGCTGCGACAAGCACGGCATCCCCTACAACAGCGACAACCCGCGGGGCTGTCCCGCATGCGCCCAGGAAAAAGAGGGGGGCGATCGCGCGCAGATCATGCGTGAGCTTGCCCGCGCTTCCCAGGCCGGCCGGCGATCGAGCGCTCAGACGGTCCGGGCGTTGGAAGAAGCCGCCGAGCAGCTGGCTGGCCGCATGGCGGAACCGGTCACCACTCAGCCTCGCGCTCCGGTGGCGGAGCCCGCCTGGCTCGATCGGTTGCGGGACTTCGCGCGCCGACAGCCCGTCCAGGCAGTCGGGATTCCGCTGATCGTCGTTCTCCTCCTCGCCATCGTGTTCCGGTCCGGCCCGTCGTTCGTCGCGCAACCGAGCCCTCCGCCGGTCGAGGCCGAGGCACGCCCGCTGGCGATCGAGCCCGGGACGGCGATCTCGACCGTCTTCACGGTGCTGGGCGTGCAGCCCCCGCGCGCGCACCCGGAGGCACGAACCCTCGAGCGGTACCAGTACGGCACGGACTTGACGGTGGACGCGCTGAACGGTGCGGTGTACGCGCTCACGCTCGACGTGCCGAGCATGAGCTGGCGCGGCCTCCGCGTGGGAACGCCCGAGCGCACGGCGGAGGGCACGCTCGCGCTCCTCGGGATCGCGACCGAGCCCGCTCCCCCGACGGCGCCGCGAGCCGACACCATTGGCGGGTACGTCGTGTATCCCTCTCTCGACGGCCGACCGCTCCGCAGGCTGCGCGTCGAGGTGCGGCCTCCCAACGGGTGCTTCGACGTGCTCGTGGACATTCGCCCGCGCGCCGTCGGATTCGTCCAGCGAGGAGAGCGAAGTTATGCCGCGGTCGGGCCCACCAAAGCCCTGCCGGAACGAGTCGTGACTCGTGTCATGGTTGTCAACCGCGCGGTGGCGGGACCGTTCGGGGAGTCCGTCTGCTAAACGAGTAGGACCGGCGTGGCAAACAGCGCGGTGCAGGTACACACTCATCTATGAATGTTGGACGGATTCGAACGCATAGAAGCGCTGGAGGATGAAGTATGTCGGCCAGTACGTTCAGGGCCCTCGTCCTGCTTCTCGCGACCGCGTGCGCGAGGGGCGACGGGCGATCAGCGGGGGCCGGGGAATCCCTCTCGGTCGCGGGTGCCGGCTTCCAGACGCCGGAGTCGGCGCTGCACGACGCCGACGCGGACCTGTATCTGGTTACGAACATCAATGGCAATCCGCTCGACAAGGACGACAACGGGTTCATCTCCCAGGTGGACCCAGACGGTGCCGTGCGCGCCCTGAAGTGGATTGACGGCGCCAGCCCCGCGGTGACGTTGCACGCCCCCAAAGGCATGGCGCTGAAGGGCGACACGCTGTTCGTGGCGGACATTGACGTGGTCCGCTTGTTCGACCGGCGCAGCGGCGCGCCACTCGGTGAGCGCGCGGTGCCGGGCGCCACCTTCCTCAATGACGTCACGGTGGGACCGGACGGCGCCGTGTACGTCACGGACAGCGGACTCAAGGCCGGGGCTTCGGGGTTCGAAGCATCGGGCTCCGATGCGGTGTATCAGATCGGTCCCGACGGCCAGTCCCGGGTCGTAGTGGCCGACACCGGCCTCGGCCGCCCCAACGGCATCCTGGTGGACGGGCCAATCGCGACCGTGGTGACCTTCGGCTCCGGCCAGGTGTTCGAAATCGACCTGACGTCGGGACAGCGCACGACCGGCCCCAAGCCGCCCGGCGGCCAGCTCGACGGCCTGGTTCGGTTGCCGGACGGATCACTCCTGATTTCAAGCTGGGAAAGCTCGGCCGTCTACCGCGGTCGAGGAGCGGTGTACACCACAGCGGTCGCCCCCCTGGACGCACCGGCCGACATTGGCTACGACGCTGAACGCGGCCGCGTGTTGATTCCGCTCTTCACGGCGAACCGACTGGAAATCAGGACGGTGCGCTAGGACACCCGCTCGGCGGACATGGCGCGGGTCGAGCAAGGTGACCTGCGCCATGTTGCCCCGTTCCGTCGCCAGCCGTCAGTTCCGCGGGCGGGTGATCTCGTAGTTCTCCGGCGGTTCCTTGCCAAGCAGATGTCGAACGAAGTAGTCCCAACGCCGCCGAATGAAGTAGGGCTCATTCAGGCTGTGACCCCGGTCCGGCGCCACAATCAGGTCGAAATCGCGGTTCGCCTTGATCAGTTCGTCTACCAGCTGGATCGTCATCGCCGGATGCACGTTGTCGTCCATATCGCCGTGCATGAGCAACAACTTCCCCTTCAGGTTCCTCGCGTACGTCTTGTTGGCCGACGAGGCGAAGTTGTCCGTCCTCCGCACGGTGTCGCGTTGGAGCATCCCCTGGTACTTCTCCGCCCAGTAGATGTTGTAACTGCGGTTGTCGTGGTTGCCGGCCCCCGAGACCGCCACCTTGTAGAAGTCCCCGAACCGCAGAATGGCGTCGGTGGACGCGAACCCACCCCCGGAATGTCCGTAGATGCCCACGCGATCGAGATCCAGCCAGCGATAGCGGGCGCCGAGCTGCTTGAGCGCCGCGATGTGATCGGGGATGCCGTTGTCGATGAAGTTGCCGTAGTAGTGGTCATGGAACGCCTTGGACCGGAGTGGGGTGCCGAGATGATCAATCTCGACGACGATGAAGCCCAGCTCGGCCAGAGCTCGCTCTTCGCCACCAGTGGTCCAGTTCCACGGTCCCACGCTGCCAACTTGCGGGCCGGGATAGATGTGGTCGAGCACCGGATAGGTCCTGGTGGAATCGAAGTCCGACGGCTTGAACATGACGCCGTAGATGTCCGTGATGCCGTCCCGCGCTTTCACCTGAAAGACGACCGGTGGCGTCCACCCGATCGCAGCGAGTCGCGACACGTCCGCCTCTTCCAGCTTCCGAACGACTCTCCCATCCGGTGCCGCGCGGAGCGACGTGACGGGCGGCCTGTCAATCGTGGATGCGATGTCCACGAAGAACCGGCCGCTCGGCGAGAACTCGATCCGGTGATCCGCCTCTTCCGGAGTGAGCAACGTCAGGCCTGAGCCGTCGAAGCCCACGCGATAGAGGTGCGCGTAGTACACCAACCTCCCCGGCTCGCGGCCGCGCGCGGTGAAGTAGATCTGCTTCGCCGTCTCGTCCACGTGCCGCACGGCTCCGACCGCCCAAGGCCCGGCGGTGATCCGATTCTTCAGACTTCCGTTGCGATCCAACCGATAGAGGTGAGCGAAACCATCACGCTCCGACCACCAGATGACGTCGTTTCCGTCTTCCGTGACATACCAGCTCGGCGGGTCCCGCGGCGAGAGCTCCACGAACGTCCGTGCCGAATCCATCGCCAGCACTCTGCTCGCCCCGGTCGCGGCGTCCACCTCCAGCAAATACAGCGCCTTGGACGCGCGGGTGAGGAACGTCACGTACGCGCGGTCTGACGCCTGGTTCCACGTGGAGTCGGCGCCGCCGCCAAGCTGAACCTGATTCGGACGCACGGGGAACTCAACACGCACGTTGGCGGCCGGCACCGTGCGCTTCCCCGTGTGAGAGCCGGTCCCGCCATCTGCGGTGAGATTCGCCGGAAGGGTCAGGACGTGCAGGCCGGGGAGCGGCACCGCGGTATCACCGGGCAATGCATACGGCTGGGAGAAATACCGCGGGCGTTGCGCGGTGTACGAGATGTAGGGCATGTGATCCACGTGCCGCTCGTCCGTGCGCGCCACCACGAGCCGTTTGGCGTCGGGAGACCACCGCACCTGTGGCCGTGGGGGCGGGAGCGAATCACGCCGCAGCAACTGCTGCGGCCGCGGCTCCGTCACGCCGTAGGACCAATAGCGCTGTCCGTCGGTAGTGAGCTGAATCGAGTCGCCGCCGCCGCGCGGCCGGATCCAGAGATTGTACTGGAACGCGAATGCCTCCCAGGTGGAGTCGGGCGACAGGACGAAGGCTCGCTCGTCCGGGAGGGTGTCCAACACAACGCAGGTGTATGCTGCGAGGTCGCAATGAAACCGTTTCTTGTTCGCGTTGAACTCGATGGTCCGCTCGCCCTCCACGAAACGAAACCGGGAAAATGGCAGCTTGACGGGATCGTAGCTTGTGTCCCTGGCCAGCGACATCGCCGAGGCGAGTCTGGCGTTGTCAAACACCAGGCGGCGGACGGTCGCGACCGGGTCCACCATCACGTACTCGGCGCCTGCCGAGATCTTGTTGCGATACCAGAATCGGTTGCCATCAGGCATCCACTGCGGCTCGACGGAATCGCCAGCGACCATGCGAGAGGCGTGCCAATCGAGCATCTGCTCGGCGCGGCGATAATCCACTTGCTGCGCCGGAATCGCCGCGGCACGCGAGACGATCGCGATCGTCACAAACGCGGCCCTGCGGCTCATGACTCCTCCTCGCCCCTGAGAATGCACGGCGCCCGATGCCTCATTGCGGCCTCCGGTAGCCCGGCCCTCGGACCACCCGCCCCGGCGTGGCCCCCGTGTGACGCCCGTCCCGCACCACCGCGACGCCGTTCACGAACACATGCTCGACTCCCACCGACAGCTGGTGGGGCTGCTCGAACGTCGCGCGGTCTGCGATGGTCTCGGGATCGAACACCACGATGTCCGCAAAGAAGCCCTGTTTCAGCAGGCCCCGATCAGGGATCGAGAGCCGAGTGGCCACCGCGGAGCTCATCTTGCGAATTGCGTCCTCGAGCGGAAGCACCCGCTCCTCGCGCACGTACTTGCCGAGGATCCTGGGGAAGTTCCCGTAGGCTCGCGGGTGCACGAGTCCTTCCGCGCTGTCAGGATCGACGCCGCCAGCGTCCGTCCCGAACTTGAGCCAGGGCTGCTGAAGCTGGAGTTTGACGTTGTCCTCGCTCATCATGAAGTACACGGTGCCGATGCCCTGCTGCTCGGCGAGGATCAGGTCCATGGCGGCATCCAGCCACGGCTTCCCCTGCATCGCAGCGATCTCCGACAAGCGCTTTCCGGCGAGCGGCTTGTGCTCCGGTTTCTCGAGCCCGAGGATGAGCACGCCTTCCGGCGTCGCGAGCGAGCACAGGTTCTCCCAATCCGCTGTCTGCCGCTCCACTTCGGCCTTGATGCGCTCCCGCATCGCTGGATCCCGCAGATTGTCGAACAACTTGCCGTCCGCCGAGGCCCATGGCGGCAGGCACGCCGTGAGACCCGTGCCGCCCGCGATGTACGCGTACATGTTGGCTTGAACGTCGAGCCCCGCCGCTCGGGCGGAATCGATCTTCGCGATGGCCTGGGCCATTTTGGGCCAGTTGCGCCGCCCGCCCGCCTTGAGGTGGAAGATTTCCACGGGCACGCCGCCCCTCCGCCCAATCGCGATCGCCTCGTCCATCGCCTCGAGGAACTGGTCAGCCTCCGAACGCATGTGGGTGATGTACACCCCGCCGTAGGGCGCCATGGCCTGCGCCATCGCCACCAGCTCGTCGGTCGAAGCGAAGTTCCCGGGAGGATAGATGAGCGCGGATCCCAGGCCGAATGCGCCGTCTTCCATGGCGCGGCGGACGAGCGCCCGCATGGTGTCGAGCTCGGCGGGACTCGCGGGACCTTGCGTCATCCCCTTCACGTACTCGCGGATGGTGGTGGCGCCGACGAACGAGCCGATGTTCGGGGAGGTGCCGTGCCGTTCCATCGCCTCCAACCAGCGGGCGAAGCCGTGCGGCTCCATGAAGGAACGGATGACGGCCTGGCGCTCGGCGGGGAGGCGGTCGAGGTCCCGCACCATCCCCGGGTGCAGCGGGGCGTTGGTCGAGGCTTCGCCCATGATCTCCGTCGTAATCCCCTGCGTCACCTTGCTCACCACACGGCCGTCCCCGAACAGGAACGCCGCGCGGGAGTGGCTCTGAATGTCGATGAAGCCCGGCGCGACCACACGCCCGCGTGCATCCACTCGCTCCCGAGCGGGGGCCTCGCGCAGCAAGCCTGCGGGGACGACGTTCGCGATGCGGTCGCCGCGGATCGCCACGTCACCATAGAACCACGCTGCGCCCGTCCCATCCACGACACGGCCGCCCGTGATGACCACGTCGTACGGCTCGGCGACCGGACGCACGGACTCCCGGGGCGACGTGGCAGGGGCACAGGCCGCCAGTGCAACGAGGAACCAGAGGGTACTGCGGCACGTCGACATACTGCGAACTCCCGCGCTCTTGTCGGTCATGAGGGTACGCCCTAACGTCGGGCACCGTCAACGCCGACAGTGCCCGTCGTGAACGCGCCCCCGGCGCCACCCACCGTCACGATCCGGTTGCTTGAAACGACCGAGGACTATGCTGCCTGTGTCGAACTGCAGGAAGCCACGTGGGGTGTGGGGTTTACCGACCGCGTACCGCCATCCCTGCTCATGGCCGCCCGGGAGGTAGGCGGAGTGGTTGCCGGCGCCTTCGAGCGCAGCGGCCGACTCGCCGGATTCGTGCTCGGGTTCACCGGGCTGCGCGACGGACGCCCGGTCCACTGGTCGCACATGCTGGCCGTACGCGCGGATTGCCGCGACCGAGGGATCGGCCGGACCCTCAAGCGGTTCCAGCGGGATCGGCTGCTGGAACTTGGCGTGACCACGATGTACTGGACCTTCGATCCGCTGGTGGCCAGGAACGCGAACCTGAATCTCAACGAGCTGGGCGCGGTGGTGGAGGAGTATGTGGTTGACTTCTACGGGCCGGGCGAGCACAGCCCGGTCGATCGAGGGATCGGGACGGACCGGTTGATCGTTCGGTGGGACCTGCGGCGCGATGCGACGGCGGGACGCGGGAGCAGGCGAGCGGACTCCGTTCGCATCGAAATCCCGGCCGACATCCAGGACCTCAAGAGCCGGTCCATCGACCAGGCCCGACAATGGCGACACACCACGCGACGGGCCTTCACGTACTACTTGAGCCTGGGCTACCGAGTGATTGGATTCGAGCGCGGGCCGGGTGGTCAGGGCGGCTGCTACCTGCTCGAACCGCCTGGCAGATGCTAGCCCACGAGCGACGGGTTCTGTGCTACCAGCTGCCTCGCTCTCCGGCGATCTCGACCACCTGGCTGAGGCGCGCGGCGGCGTTGCGCCAGTTGACGATCACGGCCCGCTGCGCAGCGTCCGCGTCGCCGTCGGCGAACGCGCGGATGATCGCCGTATGTTCCTCGACCGACTTATGGATGGCGTCGGTGAGCGCCGCCGCGTACATGCGCCCGTAGCGCTCCGCCTGGGGCTTGATGGCTTGATGTAGGGCCAGCAGTCGGGGTCCGGCGCCGGCCACCACGAACGCCGCGTGAAACTCCAGGTCGAGCTTGAAGATCTGATCGGCATCCGGTCGCGTCCCGCCCGCCACGCGCCCCAGTTTCTGGTTGAGCGTCGTGAGCGCTGCGACGAGGTCGCGTCGCAACGCTGGATTGAGCCGTGCCGCATTGTGCGCGGCCAGACCTTCGATCTCGCCAATGATGTGCATCAGCTCCGTGGAGTCTTCGCGGGTGAGCGGCGTCACGGACACGCGGGCGCGCCGCCCGTTGGTCGAGGCGAGGACGTAGCCCTCCTGCTGAAGCCGCTGGAGCGCCGCCCGGAGCGGCGTGCGGCTCACGCCGAGCTTCGCCGCCGCTTCCACCTCGGTGATGCGGGCGCCCGGCGCCAGCCGGCCGCGGACAATGAGGTCGCGGAGCTGTTCGTACACCCGCAGGGCAATCCCGCGGGGATCCGTGCCGGACTCTCGGGGCTGTCTGAGCTTTGCCATTGGACACTCAACTCGCAGCGGTGGGTCGCGACCGGGCCTCGTCACGCGCCTTGTAGCGGTGCCGGCGCACCGTTAAATCTACTGCCCCTGACACCTCTTGCATGCCTCCCGACCCCGCCATCCTGATCCGGCCTCTTGCCACGCCGGATGAGCTGTCTCAGGGCGTCGCGATCCAGCGGGAAACGTGGGGTGAGACGTTCACCGAGGTGGTCCCCGCCACCATCCTGATGATCTGTCAGAAGGTCGGTGGCATTGCGGCGGGCGCGTTCGACCCCGGCGGCCGCATGCTGGGGTTCATCTTCGGCCTCACCGGTCTCGCCGGCGGCAAGAGAGTTCATTGGTCCCACATGCTGGCGGTGCGACCCGAGGCCCGCGGCGCGGGATTGGGGAAACGGCTCAAGCTGTATCAGCGCGACGCGCTGCTGAAGCTCGGGGTGGAGGAGGTGCGGTGGACTTACGACCCGCTCGTGGCGCAGAACGCCCACCTGAATTTCAACGATCTGGGAGTCGAGGTGGAGCGCTACGTCCCCGAGATGTACGGCTCGAACACAGGGAGCGTGCTTCATAGCGCGCTCGGCACGGACCGGTTCATCGTGGTCTGGCGCATTGCGTCCGACCGTGTGGCGCGCATCACGGCCGGAACGCGGCCGCGCCTCGACGGGATGGATGTGGCGCCGGTGGTCAATGTCCGTACGGCGTCGGGGGGCTTGGAACCCGCCGAGCTCGATCTCCAGGCGTCTGGAGCGGTTCGAGTGGAGGTGCCCGAAGACATCCAGCAGGTTCGAGCCACCTCGCCCGACGTCGCGCGACGTTGGCGTGCGACGACGCGACGGGCATTCCTGTGGTACCTGGACCGAGGATACGTCGTGCAAGGGTTCGCTCGAGACGAGACCACGCATCGCTGCTTCTACCTCCTACAGCCATCTGCCTGAGCGAGCCGTGATCGCCGATGTCGTAAGCCAGCCGATGGGCATCAAGACCGAGCCTGTTTGCGTCCGGCGAATCGTCCTCAGGGAGATTCGGCTGCCGCTGCGAGAGCCCTTCAGGATCTCGTCCGGTGTCGTGAGCCATCGCCGCATTCTGCTGTTGGAACTCACCGACAGCGAGGGCGTCACCACGTGGTCCGAATGCGTCGCCGGCGAGGCGCCGAACTACTCGCCGGAGACGGTGGAGACCGCGTGGGTCGCGCTCACGCAATGGATCGGGCCGCGCGTGCTCGGCCGCCCGCTCGAGCCCAACCGAGTGCTTGCGGTGCTGGAGCAGGATGTCCGCGGACACCGCATGGCCAAGGCGGCCGTCGAGATGGGGATCTGGGCCCTCGCCGCCACGCGAGCGGGCACGAGCCTCGCGCGGTTCATCGGGGGCGTGAAGGACAAGATCCCGATTGGCATCTCACTCGGCATTCAGTCGCGCCCGGCCGACCTCGTGGACCGTGCAAGGGCCGCCCTTGCACAGGGGTATCACAAGATCAAGCTCAAGATCAAGCCGGGCTCGGACGTGGCATTCGTGCGGGCGGTGCGAGAGGCGCTCGGCGAGCAGGCGCCGCTCATGGCCGATGCGAACAATGCCTACACACTGAGCGACGCGGAACAACTGGCTGCGCTCGACGCGTTCGGACTGCTGATGATCGAGCAACCGCTGGCGTGGGACGATCTGGTGCGTCACGCCGAGCTTCAAAAAAGGATGACGACCCCGATCTGTCTCGACGAATCCATCACAAGCGTGGAGCGCGCCGAGGACATGATCACGCTCGGCAGTGGCCGCATCGTCAATATCAAGCCGGGTCGAGTCGGCGGACTGAGCGAGTCCCGCGCGATTCACGACCTGTGCGCGCGTCACGGGATTCCGGTGTGGTGCGGCGGGATGCTGGAAAGTGGGGTAGGCCGGGCATACAACGTGGCGCTTGCCTCGCTGCCCAACTTCGTCATTCCGGGCGACGTGAGCCCGAGCGCGCGGTACTGGGAACGCGACATCGTCACGCCGGAGTGGACGATGGACTCCGAGGGGATGATGCGCGTGCCTGTGAACCGACCGGGGATCGGCGTGGACGTGGACCTGGGGAGGGTCGAAGGGCTGACGGTGAGGCAGGAGATTCTGGCGACAGAGCGACATGGGTAGTGTGAGCGACGTCCGGAAGGCCCCCCTCGCGGACTTGTTCAGCGCCGACGAGCAGCACGCCCTCGTCGAGCTGCGACACGATCTACACCGACGCCCGGAATTGTCGTCCGCCGAGCATCGAACGGCCAGCCGGCTGGAACAGGCGCTCGCGCCGCTTCACCCCAAGGCGTTGACCCGCGTGGCAGGCACCGGCGTCGTGGCCCGCATTGCGGGCACCGATCCCTCGGCTCCCACCGTGGCCCTTCGAGGCGATATTGATGCCCTGCCAATTCAGGAGGACACGGGCCTGCCGTTCAGCTCGGAAGTTTCAGGGGTCATGCACGCGTGCGGGCACGACGTTCATGCGACCTGGGTGGTGGGTGCGGCGATGCTGCTCACGAGGCGTCCCGCCACAGGCGATGTGGTGATCCTGTTGCAACCCGCCGAGGAGACCGGTCGCGGCGCACTCGCGATGATCGAGGGCGGAGCGCTCGATGGCGTGCGCGCCATCTTCGCAGGCCACGTGGATCGTCGATTCGTGGTGGGACAGGTCGTGGCGGACGCCGGGCCCGTCGCCGCCGCGGCGGATACGTTCGAGGTCGAGCTGCTCGGAAGCGGCGCGCATGGTGCGCGACCACACGAGGCGCGGGATCCCATCGTCGCCGCCGGCACGTTGATCACCGCGTTACAGACGATCGTATCGCGCCGCCTGAATCCGTCCACGCCGGCAGTGGTGAGTCTGGGTAGCGTGCACGGCGGCACGGCACCGAACGTGATCCCCGGAGCGGTGACGCTGACCGGAACGTTGCGCGCCACGGATCCGGCAACGCGCGCGCTGCTGCACGGTGAGGTGGAACGTATCGCGGCCGGTGTGGCGGCAGCTCATGGACTGGAGGTCCGCGTGGCGATCGAGCAAGGCCCGCCGCCGGTGGTCAATCCCGCCGAGTCCATCGTGTGGGCGCGCAAAGCCGCGAGCACCCTGCTCGGAGCAGGCTCGCTCGTTCCGTTCGGGATCGTGAACCTCGCGGGCGAGGATTTCGCGTGGTACCTGGAAAAGGTGCCCGGCTGTTTCCTGAGGATTGGTGCGCGCGAGCCGAACGGAGCGGTGATTCCGGCTCACTCGCCGAAGTTCTTCGCCGCAGATGAGGCCATCTTCGTCGGCGCAGCGGTGCTGGCGGAAACGGCCCGGGTGGCAGCCAGGGAATTACATGAAAGGTGAGTCGTCAAACGCGGGACAGAGGCCTCTCACTCCGTGCCACCCGCCCGTCGTCGCCACACCAGGTACGCCGGGACTCCCGTCATCATCACGAGCACACCGAGCATCCCCTGTGTGGGCTGCGCAACGATCGTGTTCACGACGATCGCGACGGCCGAGAGGATGAACAGCATCGGGGTCACCGGATACCCGGGAACCTTGAATGGCCGCGGGAGATCCGGCTGATTGCGCCGGTAGACGAAGACGGCCACGGCTCCGAGTCCGTAGAACACCCACCCCGCGAATACCACATAGGTCAGCAGCTGCTCGAACGTTCCCGACAATGCGAGCACTGCGGCCCACAGGCTGCTCCAGAACACCGCCACGGCCGGCGTGCCGAACGTCGGATGCACCTCGGCCAGGCGCCGGAAGAACAGTCCGTCCCGCGCCATGGCGAAGTACACTCGCGGTGCGGTGAGCGCGATGCCGTTCGCCGCGCTGAACATCGAAACGAGAATCACCGCGGCAATGAGCTTCGCCGCTCCCGGGCCAACGATGCTCCCCACCGCGTCGGCCGCCACGCGCTCACTCGCCGCCGCGCCCGCGGGGCCGAGCGCCGCCACATAGGCCACCACGGCCAGCAGATAGACGCCGATCAGTCCCGCCGTACCATACACAATGGCCCGAGGGAAGGTGCGCTGGGGCTCGAGCGCCTCGCCGGCGGAAAACGTCACGTATTGCCAGCCCTCATAGGCCCAGAGCACGCCGATCATGGCGAGCCCGGCGCTGGAGAGGATGGCGAGGTCAAAAGCCTCCGGCCACACGGCAGCGCCCGGTTCGCTCCATCCCCGGCCGCCGGCGAGCAGCACCAGACTCATCACCAGGATTGCCGCGACTTTGAGTGCGGTGGACCAGTTCTGCACGGTCGCACTCTGACGGGTCCCGCGGATGTTGAGCGCCGCGACCACCGCAACCATGACCACGGCGGCGATCTTGCGGCCCACGGGCCCGAGCTCGACGAACTGCTCCAGATAGCCGGACGCAGCCACCGCCAGCGTCGCCATGGAACCACTGGAGATGGCGAAAAACATCGTCCAGCCGTACAGAAACGCCGGGGCTCGGCCGAAGGTGTCGCGTACGTACACGTACAGGCCGCCCGCCTTGGGATTCATGGCACCAAGCTCGCCGTACGTGAGGGCGCCCAGGAGCGAGAGCACACCGCCCACCAACCACACGAGCAGGGCGGGACCGGTGTGATGACCGGTCTGTTGCAGCACCGTGGCCGGGACGATAAAGATCCCAGAGCCGATGACCGTACCGACCACGATCTGAGTGAGGTCCCACACGCCGAGCAAGCGCTTGAGCTCGCCGCGTCCGCTGGGGGCGTCCGTCATTGCGTACCTCCGCACTCGTAAGGACGGGCGACGTCGGCCGCTGCCAGGCGACATCGGCACATCAACGGACGAGCTGGAACTGCCTCGTGAGCTTCACGATCACCGCCCGCCCAACCGCATCGAGCGGCCCGGTGAGCGAGGACGCCTCCTGCACGTCGTTATACACAACGAACAACCCGGTGCCCGCGGTCCCCAACCAGCCGAACCGCACGTTCCCCGACCAGCTGCGCGCCTGCTCGTTGTACTGCATCAGCGACTGGAGATACACGCGGGGCGTGAACGAGTACGCCACGCGGAGCGCAACGAGGGCAACTTCGAAGCTCCCTTCAGCCAAATCCACGTCGCTGTACGTCACTCGGAGCGACGAAGCGAGCCTGGCTCCGCTGCGGTAGGTCAAGGTGCCGAAGCCGCCGCGGCGCTTCCCCGACAAGAACCCACCCCAATCGATCCCGCCGTTGAACGAGAGCGGCGCGCCCTCGTTCGTATTGAACCGCCACGCAGCCTCGAGGTGGTCGTACGTGCCGGGGGACACGGTGATCCCCGGCGCAATGGTGAACGGCTCTTTCAGTCCCTCTCGGGTCAGGTTCATGGCCGGACTGAAGAACGCGCCGTTGGCGAATTCGATGTGCGAGTCGAAGTGAACGTTCCCGGTCTCGTTGAACCCGTCGAAATCGTACCAGCCTCGGTATGACACGTGCGGCCTCAGCTCGCGCAACCAGGGCGCGCCGGGAAAGCGAAGATGCCGCATCAACGTGCCCGAGTACATCCGATAGCCGGACCGTTCGAGGAACCCCACCTCCGGATTGAAGTCCTCCCCCACCTCGTTGAAGTTCAGCGTCCAGCGCCAGGTCCGCGTGGTGTACGCCGCGGTCACGCTTGCCGCGTGCTCGCGTCCCGACAGCATGGGCGACCGCGTCAGCGCCGCGAAGGCGTCAACGTTCAGCGCCTCGCCGATCCCCCAGCGGGCGTCGGCCACGTAGGTGCGGTTGTAATCCCCGTCAATCTCCGTGGCCTCGCGGCTCATGACCATGACGCCCACGCGCGACCGATTGGGCAGCTCGCGCACTACCCGCCCCACCGCGTAGTTGTTGGCCGGGATGGTGCCGACCTGCTCTGTCACGATGTCCAGCAGCCCGACGTTGAGCCCGGCCAGCCGGCCGGTGAGTCGCCCACCCCCCACAATGGGCACCAGCACGCCACCGGGCCCGATGCCGATCCTCCGACTGAAGAACATCTCCACGGACTGCCCGCCACCCTGCGCCGATGTTCCAACGGAGAACAGGCCCGCGTTCTCCAGGAAGAACGGCCGCTTCTCCGGGAAAAACAGGTTGAATCGGGTGAGATTCACCTGCTGCTCGTCCACTTCCACCTGCGCGAAGTCCGTGTTGTAGGTCAGGTCGAGCGTGAGGCTCGGTGTGAGCCCGATCTTCGCGTCCACGCCGGTGGCGAATTCACCGCGCAGGTTCCCCACGGTGTATCGGCACGTGGGGCGCCCGTTCTGACACTCATCGGGCCACGGGGTCGTGGCGCGATAGTCGCGCGAGGCGGCGTTGAGCACGAACGGCGTCACGCCCACCGGGTGACGCGTGGGCGCCACCACGCCCTCGAGCGTTCCGGCATCGGAAATCCGCCAGAGGTTGTACTGCCGCCCCACGGGCGACCAGTACGCCTGTTCGTTCCGCCGCCGGATGTGCCGCGCGAGGTTCATCCCCCATTGCTGCGGGCCGCCACCGCCGTAGCGCAGGGTGGAGAACGGGATCCGGAACTCAGCATACCAGCCCCGCTCGTCCCGGGAGGTCGCGACCTCCCAGCTCCCATCCCAATTGAGGTTGAACCCTGCCGCCGCCCCGCCCTGCTGGCGCACGGACTGAATGCCGCCGCCACCACCCTCCCGGGTGATCTGCCCGTCGTATTCGATCCCGGCGGGCGTGGTCCCGAACACGAACGCGTTCTGCCGATCCAGGTACGTGTCCAGCACGATCAAGAACGCATCCGTGTCTTCGATTGCGGCGTCGCGCCGGGTTTCCCCCTGCACGATCGCCCCGGGGTCAGTGTCGTACATCCAGGCCCCGACGTACACGGCGTCGCGGTCGTACGTAATACGAACCTCGGTCCGCTCGGACACGGGCCGCCCCTCCACGGGCTCCCGCTGCACGAACTCCCCGATGGGCGGTGCGTCACGCCAGGCGGCATCGTCCAGGCGCCCGTCAATCACCGGCGCTACGGCGGCCGGCGCCGCGCGAGCGCGCAACGGCTCGCGTTCGGCCCCTTGCGTCTGCCCGACGGCCCAAACCGGTCGCATCGCCGAGAGGAGCACGAGTGCTGACGAGATCCAGTGGATGCGCAACGTTACTCCTCCCGACGGGCCACGATCCCCACCGTCAAGGAAACCCACGGGCCCACCTTGCTGCGCTCGATCCGGCGCAACAGCCCGTGCCATCCATCGTATGCGGCCTGCAACGGCCCGAGGTGGGGCTCGAGTGGCAAGGACAAGCCGAATCGGCGAAGCGCCTCTCGCAGAATGCGGTACGTGAGCCCCGGGTGCATCCCGTATCCATAACACCGTACCGCGCGGAACCCCGCTCGCTCAGTCATGCGCCTTAGCGCTCGGGGAGAATACTGCGTCTCCCACCCGGCAAACCAGTGTCTCAGCGCAATGAGGATCTTTTTCAGAATCGTGTAGACGTGAAACGCTTGGGGCACGTCCACGAGAAGCAGACCGCCGGGCCGGAGCAGCCGGCGATTCTCCACCAGGAGCGGCGCAGGATCCCGGAAATGCTCCAGCAGCCCCTGGTGATACACCAGATCGAAACTCCCCGAGCGAAACGGGGCCGTGAGCGCGTTACCCCGCACCAGTCGCACCGCGGGAGAGACCTGACGTGAGAGGCGCAACGCCTCTGGCGAGAAGTCCAACGCCACGGCCGTGGCCCCCCGTTCAGCCAGTGCATGCGCTTCCCTGCCCGTCCCGGCACCCACCTCGAGCACGCGCCGACCCCGAAGATCGGGAAGTGCGCGCGTAATTTCGCCGAGGAGGTCGGTTACGGCCGGATACACGTCCGTAACCTGCGCCTTGTCGCCCCAGTACCGGTCCCACGTCTCCTGGCGCGGCGCACCTTCCTTCACCACCGCTTCGCCACCGGTCGCGGCCCCGGGCCCAAGGGAAACACGAATACGGCGCAACAGCCGCATCCATCCGGCCAGGGCGCCCACGGCACCCATCAGCGCCCCCAATCCGATCGCAACCAACCCGGCCGTGGCGGAGAGCTGCGTCCCCAGTGTGGCACCGATCCAGCCCCCAAAAAACGCAACTGCCCACGCCACGACAGGCGTGAGCAGCCAACCGCCGACCAGCAACCACGGGCGGCGCCGTCCTTCGGTCACGCGCCGCGCAGGATGCCCACGAGAGGAACCATCGCGATCAAGCCGACCGCGCCCGCGAGGGCCGCGGTCCCGGCATGAAACGGCAGGATACCGGTCATCACGATCATGGCAAACAGGACAACACCCACGCCAACCGTCTGGCCCGCGCGCACCGTCGGGCTCACATCCCCGCCACGACTGACCACCCAGGCTCCCAGCCATGCCAGGAACGCGGAGCCCATCCACCAGATCGGGATATACCACCACCCGCTCCCGCCGCCGATCTGATCCCACGTCCAGTGGTACAGTTTCACCGGGCGGAGCACCGCGGTGTCCACCACAGTGAAGAACGCGGCGCCCAACAGGCCCATCAAAGCCGTCCAGGCGATGGCATCAATGCCCCGCGGTCGCACCCACGCCGCGGGCTGGAAGGCGAATACGGCGAGCCCGGCGAACACTAGAAGCGACTGCACAACGACCTCCACCGGACCCGCCAGCAAGCGGGATAGCATGGCGAACGTCACCACGCCCACGGCGGTTATGGCACCGAGCTTGGCGCCCCCCCCTACGATCGTTCGGACGTCGGTCTTCCCAGCAACGACAGGCTCGGCCGCGGTTGTCATGGACTCCCCGTCACGTGTGGAATGGAACGGTCGGCTAGAGATTTAGCCTCGCGGGGCGATCACTTCAACGGGCTACCACGAAAGGCCCAGGTGCTTCGCGGCCAACCGCAGTCCCACCAGCGTCAGCTCAGGCTCCACCCGCTCGATCTCTTTGGTGAGACCAGCAACGCGCGGCGCCAGGCCGCCGGTGGCCACCACTAACGGTGCCCGTCCACCAGGCCACTCCGCCTTGATCCGGCGGACGATGCCGTCCGCCGCCTCGGCCGCGCCGAACAGCACGCCCGCCCGAATGCAGTCTTCCGTCCGCCGTCCAATGACGCGGTCGGGCGGCACCAACTCGGTGGCGGGGAGTTTCGCGGCCCGTCGCGTGAGGGTCTCCGCCGCGGTCTGCAGCCCGGGGGCAATCACGCCACCGATGAAGCGCCGATCCGCGGTAATGCAATCGAACGTCGTGGCCGTGCCGAAGTCCACCACGATCGTGTCGCGGCGGAACAACTCGCACGCGGCCAGGGTGTTCACGATGCGGTCGGCTCCCACGGACATTGGCTCGTCCACGTCGAGCGTGATCGGCAGCTTGGAGAGTGGAGTCACCAACTCCGGTCGCACACCGACCGCCTGCCGTACGCCGTCGGCGAGCGGCTCCGTCACGGCAGGCGCGACCGAGGCCTCGGCAGCCGCTTTGATTTCGTGTGTCGAGTGCCCCGCCTGTGCCACGAGCGACGTGATCATCGCCGCCCACTCGTCCGGCGTGCGCTGAGTGGCGGTCGTAAGCCGCCACTGCGCGCGAAGAGCCTCGGCGGCGTACAACCCCGCGGTGATCTCCGTATTCCCAACATCGAACACCAGAAGCACCGGCCTTCTCCCCGTTACTCGTTCACGAAGATGAGTCCCGGTGCCATGTCAACCCGGGACAACCGAGCCCGCAAGGACGCGCCGCCGCCCGCGCGCCGTGGCAACGAGCAGTGCGCCATCGGCGTCAACACCCTCCACCCTACCCTTCAAGGGCTCCACGATCCTCCGACCGGCGAGCCAGTCGCACCGCTCGTACGCCGCGCGTTCCACGGCCGTAAGAACCTCCGCCGGCGCCAGCGCGTTCAGCTTCGGTATCAACCGTTGCAGGACATCCACGCGCGTGACGTGCGGCTGAACCTCGCTGATCGCCGCAGCCGTGTCTGCTACTTCCGCGGGGACGGGTCCGCGCACGTTGATCCCGATCCCAACGGCCACCCAGCCATTGCCCCGTCCCCCGCCTGAGGCTTCATCGGCTCCCGCCGCTCCGCTCGAGCCACCACTGCGTGCCTCACACAGGATTCCGGCGAGCTTCTTTGAGCCGAGCATGACGTCGTTGGGCCACTTCACGGCGGCGGGAACGTCCAGCTCGCCGAGCGCCGCGACTGCCGCGAGGCTGACGCGCAGCGACATCACGCCACCCACCGGCCCATCCGAGCGCACGAGGTAGCCAAGCCAGATGCCTGACCCCGGTGGACTCAGCCACTTTCGGCCCCGCTGCCCTCTCCCCGCCAACTGCTCATCCGCGAGAACCACCGTGCCGGCCGGGGCGCCATCCGCCGCCAGCTGATGAACCACGTCCAGCGTGCTCCCAACCCGCTCGAGCACGAGACACCGACGGGCGCTGACTCGCGCGGCGAGCTCGGACTCCGAGAGACCATCGTACGTCATGCACCCGCAAGCCGCTGATACAACGCTTCGTAGCGCGGCACGATGCGATCGGCTGCGAACTGCCGCGCCCGCTCCACCGCCGCCCGGCGCATCCGGTGCCAGAGCCCCGGGTTACGGAACAGCTCGATGGCGCGCTCGGCCATCATCTCCGTTTCGTGCGACCCGGGCGGGATGAGCCATCCCGACTCGCCGTCCTCCACCACCTCCGGCAAGCCCCCGACCCGGCTCGCCAGGACCGGAACGCCGCATGCCATCGCTTCGAGCGCGGCGAGCCCAAACGACTCCGACGTGCTCGGCAGGAGGAACAGGTCAGCGGCCTGAAGAAGGTCCGCCACGGTGTCGAGCTTGCCGAAAAAGAACACGTCGTTCTTGAGGCCGAGGCGCTCGGCTTCGGCCTCGGCTTCGGCCCGGTCCGGACCGTCCCCGACGATCACGAACACCGATGGCATCGCTGCCCGGATCCGCGCGAACACCCGGATGGCCTGGGGCACGCGTTTCACCTGCCGGAAGTTCGACACGTGGATCACCATCTTGGTTCCGACAGGGGCAAACTCGGGCCGCGGTGCGCCGTCCACCGGGAAATACTCGGCGAGGTTCACGAAGTTTGGTATTACCTCGATGCCGCAGGACCCGCATTCGAACGCGCGATACGTCTCCTCCCGGAGATACTCCGACACCGCCGTCACGGCGTCCGACTGCTCGATGGAAAACTTGGTGATCGTGAAGAACGAACGGGCCTGTCCCACGAGGGTGATGTCCGTTCCATGAAGCGTCGTGATCACCTTGAGATCGCGTTCACCGGCCAACATCTGCTTGGCGAGGAATGCGGCCGTGGCATGCGGCACGGCGTAATGCACGTGCATCACGTCGAGCCCCTCCCGGCTCGCCACTTCGTGCTGCTTGACGGCGAGCGCGAGCGGATAGGGGAAGTGCTCCAGCAACGGGTAGGCGCCGCTCGTGAGGTCCACCTCGTGGAAGAACACGTGCTCGGCGAAATGGCGCAGCCGAAACGGAGAGGCGTAGGAGATCATGTGCACTTCGTGCCCGCGATGCGCGAGCGCGATGCCCAGCTCGGTCGCCACGGCGCCGGACCCGCCGTAGGTCGGATAACACGTGATCCCGATCTTCATGCGGCGAATTCGGCCTCCCAATGCTCCATGAACCGTCTGGCCAGCGCCTCGACGGGCTCACTCGCGTCGAATGTGAGCACCGGCCCGCCACCGAGCTGGTGTCGAAACCACGTTTCCTGCCGCTTGGCGTAGCGGCGCGTGGCAGTGATGATCGCGTCCGGTAACTCCGAGACGCCAAGCTCGCCCTGCAGGCGGCGCACGATTTCACGGTATCCCACAGCGTCGAGGCCGGGAGCCCCGGGTGCCACGCCGCGCTGCAGCACCATCCGCACCTCGTCCACCCAACCGGCGGCGAGCCACCGCTGAACGCGCTCGGCGATCCGACGATGCAGAACCGCCCGTGGCAGCGTGAGCCGGACGTATACCGGGCGCAGAACGCCCTCCGCTCGCGCCATGCGCTGCCACCAGGAGAGCGGGCGCCCGGTGAGCAACGCCACCTCCACGCCGCGCGCCGCTCGTTGCCGGCCGCCGCCCGAGAACTCGGGATCGAGGCGCACCGCCCAACGCGCGAGGCTGGGCTCGCGCGCGGCCCAGGTCTCCAACCGCTTGCGTCGGTCCGGGTCGAGCGGCGGCTCATGAAACAGTCCGTCCACCAGCGCGCGAATGTAGAGGCCGGTGCCGCCGGCGATCACCGCCCGTTTGCCCGCAGGGAGATTGGACAACCAGCCGGCCGCGTCACGCGCGAACCGCCCGGCGCTGTACCGTTCGCCAGGCTCCACCACATCGAGTCCGTAGTGGGGGACCGCCGCCTGTTCCTCGCGGGTCGGCTTGCCCGTCCCGACATCGAGGCCCCGGTAGATCTGGCGGGAGTCCGCCGAAATCACGACGATCGGCCAGTGGCGCGCAAGCGCGAGCACCAACGCGGTCTTCCCAACCGCGGTCGGCCCGACGATGACCGGGACTCGAGGACTACGCGCGGCCAAACCGGCGCTCCAACTCCGCGCGCGGCAGCTGAACGATGGTGGGCCGGCCGTGCACGTCGTGCGGCGGCAAGTGCGACGCCATCAATCGGGACAGGAGGTCGCGCATCTCCGGCACCGTGAGCCGATGCCCGGCCTTGATCGCGGCCCGGCAGGCGAACGTCGCGGCGAAGCGTTCCAGCCGGTTGGCCCACGCGCCGAAGCGCCCGCGCGCGAGGTCGGCCACCAGTTCTTCCAGGCAACGCCTGGCATCGAACCGCGGATGCGGATTGGGCACGGTGTGCACCACGATCGAGCGGCCGCCAAACGGCTCCACGGTGTAGCCCACCGATCGCAGCAGATCCGACTGCGCTTCCACGACTTCCAGCTCCTCGGGACCGAGGTCCAGCGTGAGAGGCAGCAGGAGATGCTGTGCCGCGGCGCCGCCGCCCGAAAGCTCCGCCATCGTTCGCTCGAACAACACGCGCTCGTGCGCAGAATGCTGGTCAACGATCGCGAGACCCTCGGGCGTCTCGAACACGAGATAGGTATCGAAGATCTGAATCGGGTCTCCAAGTCCCGTCCCGCCTGCGGGAGCCCCTGTGGCCTCGATGGGAAGCGTCTCCTGCGGCCCAGGCCCCCCCGGGGCGGCGGTGCCTCGCCAGCCCATCGGCAGCACGGCCTGCGCCACGGCATGATCCGCAGCGACAACGTCCGCGCTCGCGGGCCCAGCGGCGTCCGCGCCACGCAACAGCGCCGACGCCTCCATCGGCCGCAACGCCGCGCGGACGGTTTCTTCCGCCACCCGCTCCACGAGAAAACGATCGCGAAATCGCACCTCGAGCTTGGCGGGATGCACGTTCACGTCCACGGAGTTCCCCGGAACGCCGATCGAAAGAATCACGCTGGGGCGAACTCCGGCGTCGATCGTTCCCTTGAATCCCGCTTCCGCCGCGCGCACCAGGAACGGATCTCGAAACGGGCGGCCGTTCACGAACAGATACGCTTTCCGCCCGGACGCCCGCGCATCGGACGGTCGCTGGACGAAGCCCGCAATCGAGATGGCACCCGATCCCCCGCTCACCGGCACTAACTCCCCCGCGAACTTGCGCCCGAAGAGCGCGGCAATCCGTTCTTCAATGTCCGCCACGCGCGGGGCGTCGAGCGCCACGCGGCCGTCAGCGGTCACGCGGAACGCCACGTCCAGCCGCGCCAGCGCGAGCCCGATGACGCTCTCCAGTGCCGCGCGCGTCTCACCCCGCGCGGTGCGGAGGAACTTTCGCCGCGCGGGCGTATTGAAGAACAACCGTCGGACCGTGACCGTGGTGCCAGGCTGTCGCGCCACGAGCTCCACCGTTTCAAGCCGACCCCCCGTCACGCGAACGCGCGTACCGGATACGGCCCCCGCCGTCGCGGTCTCCAGCTCGAAGTGCGACACCGAGGCGACGGCGGCGAGCGCTTCACCGCGAAATCCGTACGTCGGCACGCCCACCAGATCGCCGGCCGAGCGGATCTTGCTGGTCGCGTGGCGGCTCACGGCGAGGCGCGCGTCGTCAGGATCCATGCCAACGCCGTCGTCGCTCACCCGGATCAAAGCCATGCCGCCATCGTCGAGGTCCACCGCGACCTCCGTGGCGCCGGCGTCAAGCGCGTTTTCCACCAACTCCTTCACCACGGACGCCGGACGTTCGACCACTTCTCCCGCCGCGATCTGGTCCGCGACCGCATCCGGCAGGATGGCAATACGTCCCATCAGAGCCGCACGACTTCCGTGCCGAGGACCCAGCCCCGCCGCGATCCGAATGCCACGAGCATCCATGGTCCTTTCCGTGCCGCCACCCGCACGGCCGCACCAGCCGCGAGCCGATCGAGCACCGGCGCGTTCCCATACGGCGCCTCGCGCAGCGACGCGCCGTGATCCAACACCAGCGCGGCCGGCGCACCGTAGCGCGTCTCCACCCACCCGGCATACGCGGCACCGGCGACGGCGAGCGCGAGAAGCAGACCCGCAATGCCTGCGCGGCGCCGCCCGGCAACCATCAGCCAGCCCGCGAGCCAACAGGCGATCGCCATTGCGAGGGCCTCGTCCACCGTGAGCGGCGCCACCCAGGCCAGCGCGCGCGAGCGTGGATCGGCGGTACCGATGCGCG
>DATMAW010000248.1:0-19101 GCA_035559715.1 Gemmatimonadales bacterium
CTGGAGTGGCAGCGATGGGTCACCACCGCAGGACGCAGCTACTCCGTCGTCGCCCGGATCACGCGCGAGGTAATTCTCCGCGACATGGTGACTGCGGGCCAGCGCGAACGGTTCCTCGAGCTGGCATCCAAGACAGACTGATAATCATCGGTCGCGGTTTTGGTCCCTTCCGGGTCCAGTGCCTCCTGAGGTGTGGCGTAATAACGTAGTGATGATCAGCAATTTTGGGTCAACCGGTGCATCTGTGCATCATATGGCGGCGCGTCTCGACATATATCCTGCATATTGATCGTCAATCTGTGCATGATGTGCACATTTTGATTGACACCAAACAGATCTGGCCCTATACTTGCGGCCGTTCTCACCCGACAACACCCGGTCGGACCCCCTCAGCCCCCGGAGGACACCCAACGATGACCGCCACCATGCCAGACCCCGCAGCGACCCGTGCGGGGACCACCACCATTGCGGCCGCGGCAGATCCCGACGACGTGATTCGGATGGCACGAGACGCCGGCGTCCAGGTCGTGGACGTGCGCTTCACCGACCTCCCCGGCACCTGGCAGCACTTCTCGCTCCCCGTACGGGAACTCACGCATGACATGTTCTCGGACGGACTGGGCTTCGACGGTTCCAGCATTCGCGGGTTTCAGGCGATCAACGAGAGCGACATGCTGCTCATCCCGGACCCCGGCACGGCGTTCGTGGACCCCTGCCTCAAGGTCCCCACGCTGGTGCTGGTGTGCGACATCGTGGACCCGGTGACCGGGGAGCGGTACACGCGAGACCCACGGTTCATTGCGAAGAAGGCGGAACAGCACGTGGTACAAACCGGCGTCGCCACGACCACCTACTGGGGCCCCGAGGCGGAGTTCTACATCTTCAACTCGGTACGGTTCGATCAGAACGCGCACGAGGGTTACTACCACATTGACGCAGAGGAAGGCATCTGGAACTCCGGAAGCAACGGCGGCTCACCCAACCTCGCCCACCGGCCACGGCACAAAGAGGGCTACTTCCCCGTGCCGCCAGCCGACAAGCTCCAGGACCTGCGCTCCAGGATCATGCTCGCCCTCGAGCGATCGGGAATCGAGGTCGAGGTGCACCATCACGAGGTGGGAACGGCCGGTCAGACCGAGATTGACATGCGCTTCGGTACGCTGGTGCGCATGGCGGACCAGATGATGATGTACAAATACGTGGTAAAGAACGTGTGCGCCGAGCATGGCTATACGGCCACGTTCATGCCCAAGCCCTTGTTCGGAGACAACGGCTCCGGCATGCACGTGCACCAGAGCCTGTGGCAGGACGGGAAGAACCTGTTCTACTCACCCGAGGGATACGGCATGCTCTCGGAGATGGCGCGATTTTACATCGGTGGGTTGCTCAAGCACGCCCCCGCCCTGCTTGCGATCTGCGCCCCGACCACGAACTCCTACCGCCGGCTGGTGCCGGGCTACGAGGCGCCGATCAACCTCATCTACTCACAGCGGAACCGGAGCGCGATCTGCCGGATTCCCGTGTACTCTAAATCGGCGAAGTCCAAGCGCATCGAGTTCCGAGCGCCCGACCCATCGTGCAACCCGTATCTGGCATTCGCCGCCATGCTCATGGCTGGGCTCGACGGCATCAAGAACCGGATCGAGCCGCCGGCGCCGATTGACAAGGACCTGTACGAGCTGGAGCCGCACGAGCGGCGTTTCGTGAAGAACACGCCGGGCTCGCTCGGCGAAGTGCTCGATGCGCTGGAGCGTGATCACGCGTTCCTGTTGGAAGGCGACGTGTTCACCAAAGACGTGATCGAGACGTGGATCGCCTACAAGCGGCACAAGGAGCTGGAGCCGGTGTCGCTGCGGCCGCACCCGTGGGAGTTCTTCCTGTATTACGACTGCTGAGCTGAGGGGTCGGGTGTCGGGTGTCAGGTGTCAGGGGTCAGGTGCCAGGGGTCAGGTGTCGGAGGCGCGGCCTCCGGCCCCTGACACCCGACACCCGACACCTGACCCCTGAACACCCGCCTCTCAAAAGTACGTCGCCACCGAGAACAACACGCCTGCCTCATCGGCCCGGTTGTTGAACCGGTCCCTTCGGGCACCCCGGATGTAGTTGAGCTTGAGAGCGGTGTCGTCGGTCGGCCGGAAGTTGAGCCCTGCGCTTACGCGTAGCACGTTGTCGCCCGTGATGTCGCCGTCGAAGTCCACGATGTCGAGCCGCACCACGCCCGCGAAGTGGGACACCGGCATGGTGCGCACCCAGCCCCGCCCAAACGAACGCACCGCCTGGAGGTACAACCCGCGCTGCCGTTCGGCGTAGATCCCGCGTAACCCCGGGGGGACGTCAACCCGGGCGATCGCGGCCTCACCCTGCACCTTCGTGCCCGCCACCGTGACCTCGCCGTCCAGTACCCAGATGGTGAGGTTGCGTCGCGCGTCCACGGGGTTGCCGTCGATGGAGAACTGATTCCACGCGCCACGATGGCCCGACACGCCAATCTCGTATCCCACGCGCGGGCTGAACGTCACGCGACCCACCACGGCCGGTGACGCATTGTTGTCTTCCACATTGTCTCGTCCCAGGGGAATCCGCGTGCCCTCACCCGAGTCGTAGATCAACGCCTCGTCGAACCCGTTGACCGCATAGATCTCGTAAGTGACGCGAGCCGCCCCACCCAGACCCAGCAGGCCAAACGCGCCAAGCCCTGGCTCCGACAGCGCGACGCCGAGCATGTCCGTGGCGACGAGGGGCCGATCAGTCAACTCATTCCGTGGGCTGTCGTGCGCCAGATTGAACTTGCCCAGGGGGGAAAGCAGCATGCCGGCCCGGAGTGAAAACGCCGGATGAATGCCCACGTCTATCGCCGCATACTCCAGGCGGATCTCCTCGGTGCCGTCTTCGAACTCGAGTTCGGCGCCGATCCGCACGAAATCGCTCACCTGCGTGGCGGTGAACAGGTTCCAGCGCTTCGCGGAAAACCCAGCCTCTTCCGTCACGCCGTCCGTCCGCTCCCAGCGCGCGTGAGCCTCCGCGTATCCGCCGACGGCCGTGCGACCCAGGAGTCGCGTGAGATAGGGACGGTCGTACTGCCCGCCCTCGACGAAGGGACGGCCTTGCCCGGCCTGTGTCGTATCCTGTCCGACCGCCGGGCCCGGCGCGAGAACCAGGAGCAACCCCAACGCGGCGCCGCCCCGGCAGCACGAGCGGGACGGCTTCATCTCGCCTGCACGTACCGAATCACCAGTTCCCCCCCGGCCGTAACGCTCGTGGCGTAGCGTGCGAGCGGCTGGGTGGCCGGACCCTGCAACACGTTGCCTTCCCTGTCGAAGGTTGACCCGTGACAGGGACAGCGGATCTGCCGCCCCTCGACGTTGACCGTACACTGGAGGTGCGTGCAGACCGAGGAGAGCGCCGCGTAGCGCCTGGGGCCTGCGGCAACGACATAAATCATGGACTGTGCACCGGCGGGGCGGAGCTTCACATAGCCGCCCGGCTCCTCGAGCTGCGGGTAATTGCGCAAGGGTAACCGGATCTCACCGTTGACCGGCGTCACCGGCGTGACCACAAACGCCGCGCACCCGCTGAGCGTGGCAGCCCCAACCGCGCCCGCCGCCAGCTCCACGAACTCACGCCGACGCATTACCGAGACTCCACGAAGTCGAGCAGCGCCGCTCGATCCCGAACGGGAAGGCTCGCGAAGCGAGCGCGCGAGCCTTGCGCCTCACCGCCATGGAGCAGGATCGCTTCTTCCACGCTCCTGGCTCTCCCGTCATGCAACAGAAACGCCTCGCCGTTCAGGAAGCGCCGCATGAGCCTCAGGCCCCAGAGCGGCGCCGTTCGCCACTCGCTGCCCGAAGCGCTCCCGTCCGGCCTGCCATCCGCGAGACCCGGCCCCATGTCGTGCAGCAATAGATCCGAGTAGAGCCACACCGGCCGGTTGGCGAGAGCCGCGATCGAGCTGGGCCCGGTCGTCAAGGCCGGGACGTGGCACCGCGCGCATCCAATCGAATCGAACACTGCACGGCCGCGTTGTCGGCTGGCCGTCTCGGCGCCGGGAGCCGGGGGAGCGAGAGTCCTGATGTAGGCGAGCACCGCTCGGATCGCGGCCGCCGGAATCTCCGGGTCCGTCACGCGGTCGGCCCCTTCGAAGGCGCGACTCACTTGCGGGTTCGTATTCTCTACTGGAAGGAAGTCCGACGTGATCCCGATGTCTTGGTGGTACGCCTCCGTGACCTGCTGGAGCAGGGACGACACCTGAGCCTTCCGACTGAATCGCCCGACCCGTAGCCCGACCTCGGCGCCGGGCTCGCCCAAGGGTACCCAGCTCGGCGGTGTCACCCAATTGGGGCGCCCGCTGATTCCGTCGCCGTCACTGTCGAGAGAGTCAGCGAGTGCCAGTATCGTGGACTCCGTGATCGCCTCGATCAACCCCACGCCGAACACGGGGGGCGGCAGTCTGCCCGAGACAGCGACTCCGGCCGGCAACACCTCAGGTTCCGCGCCTGGGATCGCCTTGTCCTGCAGCTGCGGCCCACCCACGCCGGTGAACCGGAGCAGGACATTTTCCGGTCGCCCGCGCCCGTCAGCGCTATGGCAGGCCGCACACGAGACGTTGTTGAAGATGGGTCCCAGACCGTCCGCCGGGGCGAAGGGACGGCCAAACTGCTCGTCACCCTCCACAAATGCCGCCAACTCCGCCGGGCTCAATCCGTCAATCGGGCCGTCAAACACATTTCCCGGGTCTGGCGCGCCAGTGAACAGGTCCGCACACCCGGCCGTGAGAGCGAAATGCGCGGCGGCGAGAGCCGAACGTACACGGCAATACCTCCGGCCACCGCGCTTCAAGACGAGCTGGACGCTCGTTGTTCGAGCCGGGCTGGCGAGCGAAGGTGGCATGTCAATTATTAGGCGTGCCTAATAAGCTCGTCAGGTGAGCCTAATTACGCAAGACCCTGCCAGAAAGCCCAACGGCCACCCTGGTGTGTCAGTGCTCGACACCGGGCGGCCGCGGTGGTACGTGGAGAGTGAATGCTACCTCGGGTCTAATCCCCTCCAGGCAGAGTTTCGCCGATCCGGCGAGGATCTCCTGTCCCAACCGCTTCGACGTGGCCTGGCTCTGCGGTCTCCGACGAGGCGCCGGTCGCTTCCGCTACGGCGATCGCTGGAAACATGAACCGAGTGCGCGCGGCGCTGGATTCGCCTTCGGTCTGCCACCATCCGACGATCCCAGCCTGTCCTGCGCTCAAGACCGCGGCGATCACCGGGGTTGCGCGGCCTCATGCCCGCATCGTGCATCGCGAACGCTCCCGCGGGGGAGTGAAAAGCATGCGGGCTAGAGGCCCGCGCCGTAAAGCCCGTCGAGCTCCACCCCGTCGGCTCGGCGCCGCACCGGGTGACGGCGGCGCCCAAGCAGGAGCACGCTCGCCGTCACTGCGGCAACGCCAAGGACTAGCAACGCGAACCGGCTGCGAATGGCGGTGGCTCCGAGTCGGCCTGTTGAGGCGAACGCGCAGGACCGCCCGCGCGTTCGCCAGGAGAAAGCTGGTGCGGGACCAACGATAACGGGCCGCAAGCGAATGCCCGCGCCGGCTATAGCCGCGACCCGCTATCGTGGTCCCGCGCGGTCTAGCGGTCACAGCGGGCAAGTTCCAGACCCATCGCATGGCACCCGGCGAGGCGATGCTGGAGCCGCGTAATTGGTTACCGAGCAATCGGTTGAGACCCTGCTGGACGCGCGGATGGGGCGATGGGCCCAGGGAGTGGTGCGGCAGCACCACGGCGGAGCGGAGCGGGCGCTACGCCTGCGCGCTCGGTTGCCTGGACAACTGGAAGCCTCCGACGGCCGAGACGATCGTCCACACCGTGAGCGACGCTGCACCCAGCAGGCTGGTTCCTGCGGTTCCCAGCCGGCGGACAATGCCGGCTCCGACCGGACCGAGCAGACTCAAATCCGGGTCCAACACACTGATGATTCCAAGGCGAAAGGCTTCAACCGGATTGATGAACGACCACATGACGAGGACCGGCTCCGGTACGCCCCACCGTATGAACACGATGACGATGCCCAGCGTTCCGAGAGCGGAGAGGGCGAGCCACGCGATCACTCCCACGGTCATGGCGCGCGCCCGTGATGCAGCGATCCCCGACAGGCCGACTCCGAGCGCGGTGAACGTGCATGCGAGCAGGGCCACGAAGGCGTACAGCGCAGCGACGAGCCCGGGCGGCACACCGCGACCCACGGCAACAGCGCCGGAGACCCCAAACCCCACTGTGAGTGACAGGAGCAGGGCGAGCGTCACCCCGGCGAGCTTGCCGAGGTATAGCTCACCGTACGTGATCGGCTGCGCGAGCACGTACTCGAGCGCCCCGCTCTCGCGATCCTCGGCGATCGCGGCAGCGGCCGGGAACAGGGCCATGACCGGAACGAGAAGCAGGGCGAGCTGCGCCAATCCGGCGAACGCCCGCGCAAATCCGCGAAACCCGTACACAGTCTGGTTTTCGAGGCCGATCGTCGCGAGCAGCAGGCCGCCCACGAGAAACACGCCCGAATAGGCGACGAACCAGCGCGCTCGCACCGCGGTCGCCAGCTCGCGCCGAACGAGGAGCGACACGCGGGGTGTCATGGCCGGCCCGCTCCGGCGCCGTTGCCGCGCACCATCTCGCCCAGGAGGTCCGCCAGCGCTGCCTGCTCGGTCCAGCAACGCTGGACGGGGATGCCGGCCTCATGCAGCCCGACGATGACCTCCGCCCGTGCCCGCGCCGGCGCCCTGACGCCGATGGCCGCCCCGTTTGCCGAAACGGTTTGAAGACCGAGGCTGGTTGCCAGATGCTTGCGGGCCGGCTCCCGGGCATCAGGCGCCACCACGATCCAGAACGTTGTGGCGCCATCGAGTCGGTCTCTGAGGTCGGCCAGCTCGCCATCGTACGCCACGCGGCCCTGATCCAGCACCACGAGCCGGTGCGCCACGGCCTCGACATCAGCCAGTCGGTGCGACGCCAACAGGACGGTCGTCTCGGGGGACACCGCGCTCAGCACGCGCAGGAACTCCTTCCGCGTGGCCGGATCGAGGTTGGAGGTGGGCTCGTCCAGCAGAAGCAACGGCACGTCGCTCGCCAGGGCCAGCGCGAGCAACACCTTTTGCAGCATCCCGCCCGACAACGCCCGCACCGGCTTCTCGGCGTGATCGCCCAGGTGGAAGCCGAGCGTGGCGAGCCGGTCGGCCACCATGCGAGGATCCAGGTCCCGCAGTCGGGCCAGGAACTCGACGGTTTCCGCGAGTGTGCCCTCGAAGTGCGGCGCACGTTGGGGGACGTAGCCCAATCGGCCGCGTACCTCACGGCCGTGATCTCGCACGTCCAGTCCCGCGATTTCGAGGTGGCCGGAAAAATCAGTGAGGCCCAGGAGACACCGCATAAGCGTGGTTTTGCCGGCGCCGTTCGTACCGAGCAGGGCCACTCGCTCACCCGCCTCCACCGTGAGCGAGAGGCCGTCGAGCACCACGTGCTCGCCGTACCGCTTTCCGAGCGCCGTCGCCCTGATCATGCGCGGCGCCTCCGCGGGCGTCGCGGCAGGGCGATGAACGCCAAAAGCGCCGCGGCGGCGAACCCCAGCGCCGCCACCCCGCGACGGCCCCCGCGTCTCGCAACGCTGGGAGCGATGACCCGCCACTCCCCGAGCTGCGGAGCCGAGTCCACCACGATGGGCGTCGGCTTCAGGAGCGGGAGGACTCGGCTGAGGCCGTTCAGCAGGTCCGCCGCCGGGCTCAGGGCGAAGATCCGAAGAGCGTCATGTTTGGCGAACAGCTCGTCCGACAACCGCTCGAAGACGAACGGCGTATCGCCAACACCGTCGCGCTCCCGATCGAACCCTGCGTACTCGCTCCAGGCGTTTCCCGTCCACGAGTTCCCCAGGGCCGTGCCGCCACCGGACACTCGCACCGGCTGCACGTTGTCTCGGAACTGGTTCGCCCGAAACACGTTCGATCGCACGGACGGCAGCAGCTCGACGCCCACCTCGTTGTACGCCACCACGTTGTCGGAGAACTCGTTCACGCCTCCCAGCGTGCTCGGCGAGTTGTCCAGCCACAAGCCGATCGTGTTTTCGATGATGAGGTTTCGTTCGGCGACGATGCGGTCGGCGTCCTTGAACCCCAATCCCCGGCCGAACGACCCTCTGGCGTTGGCAAACACGTTGTTTCGGAAGGTCACGTCATGGGAGTACATGATGAACGCTCCCACGTCGTTGCCCAGGAAGTGGTTGGCCTCGAACCGGTTGGCGTGACTGTTCATGAAGTGGAGGCCGTAGCGACCGTCGCTCACGCGGTTGCCGACGACGATCGTTCGGTCCGAGAACCAGATCGCCACGTCTCTGCCACGCCGCACCTCGTTGTCCAGCACCCGGCCGTCGTGGCTCGACCACAGGTGGATCCCGTCGGCGCGGAACCGCACCGCCAGGTTCTTCCCCACGATCGTGTTGCCCCTGATCACCGCGGAGTCGCACTCCTTCAGAGTGATCCCGAACAGCACGTCTTCCAATCGGTTGTTCTCGATGACGATGCCGCGCGAGCGTACTGCGGCGATGCCGCCATCTTCCGCGTCCAGCCGGCTGCCGGAGCCGCGGATGGTGAAGCCCCGCACGGTGGCGCGGGCTGCGATTCGCAACACGATCCCCACGCCGTCGCCCGTAATCACCGCTCCCGGTTCCCCGAGAAGCGTGACCGGCCGTTCGATGTTCAGATGCTCGTGATACACCCCGGCGGCGACGCGAATCGTGTCTCCGGCCCGTGCGCGAGCCAGCGCCGCGCCGATGCTGGAGAAGCCGCCGGTGGGGCCGACGGTGAGGTGCGTGGCCTGGAGGGCGAGCAGCGCGACAACGACGTTCACGGCGCGGCGGGATGCACCCCGGCGCGCCGCCACTCATACCACGCGATGATGGGCCCCATGAGGCCCGCGATCCCCATGAGGATGGCGCCGGTCGCAGGCCAGCTCGACACGGAGAATTGCCCCACAGACGTGGACCCGATCAAGTGCGGCGTGAACGGCTCGACCCTGAGCGGCGCGTTGGACGCGAGGTTGTGGCCGTACTCGTACAGCCAGTGCTGCATGGTGTACAACATGACCGCGCCGAACAGCACGAAGTCCATCCAACCGAGCACGGCCAGCGGCATGCGGGCGGCGAGTGCCGTAATGAGCGCAAACCCGAAGAACCGGAGAATGAAGAACGGAATGAACCGGAACTCGGGGAACTCGTCGGGCTCGATCTCGTGCATCCCGATGTAGTGGTTCAGCAGATTGACCTCGCGGACGTCTCCCGCCACGGTGTTGGGGTAGATCCTCAGCTCCAGGCCCTCCGGATACTGCGGCGCCCGCAGCGAGATCGTCCACGTGGGCAACACGATGCTGGGAAGAATCGCCAGCGTGGCCGCCAGCATGAGCAGGCGGCCCCGAGGCGACAGTTGGCCCGACAGAAACGCCGTGATCTTGTCCACGCGGGACCTCAGCTCCGCGGTTCCACCAGCAGGTACCCCGCCATCTCGAGGTGCAGTGCCGAGCAGAACTCGGTGCAGTAGAACGGGAACACGCCCGGCTGGTCCGCCACGAACGTGACCGTCTGAGCCTCTCCCGGTTCCAGGCTCAGGTGGACGTTGTACTTCGTGATCGCAAAGCCGTGCGTCGCTTCACGGGCCTGCTCCAGGTTCGTGATGTGGATGACGACTCGATCTCCCTGGCGCACCCTGATGTGCTCGGGCGTGAAGTGGCTCCGGATGGCCGTCATGTACACGTGCACCTCGTTGCCACGCCGCTCGATCCGCTCCTGGCCGCCCTTCACGGCATCCCGAGCCGCCGACATGGTACCGGGAGCGTAGCCCACTTCGGGATAGACGAGCATCGGGCTCAGCTTGTCCGCCTTGATGATCTGGGCGTAGTGCGGCTCGCCCACGCCGATCGGCATGTCGTAGAGCAATTGCATCTTGTCCCCGCCGATGTCGATCAGCTGGAAATTCTGCGGATGGAGCGGGCCCACCGGATTGAAACGGTCAATGGACCACTTGTTCATCGAGACCAGGTACTTGCCGTCCGGCGATCGGGTGTCGCCTTCGGCTGTGGCGATGTGCCCCACGTTGTAGTGCACGTCCACCTTGTCCAGCACCTGGAGTGGTTCGAGGTCCCACTTCACCACCTTGGTATCCAGGAACACGCTGGTGTACGCGTTCCCATCGGCGTCGAACTGCGTGTGCAGCGGACCGAGTCCAAGCTCCAGTTGGCCGTCAATGACGCCGTTGAAATCCAGGATCGGCACACCAAAGGCGTCCTTCCCCGCGAACGACTTGGCGTCGATGGCCTGCTTCATCTTGGCCCAGGAGTACACGGTCACGTGCGGATCCAGCTTCCCCGACACCACGATCTTCGTGCCGTCGGGCGTCACGTCAGCGCCATGTGGGCTCTTCGGCTCCGGCACCAGGAACAAGAGCCCCTCGGCGATGGACACGGAGAGCGGGATCACCTTCATGCCACGAACCGTTCGCGTCCCGCCGGGTCGCGCCGCCACTTCTGCCGCGCGCTGCCAGTTGATGACGTGGAGGTAGTCCATGTCGTTCTGCGAGACTCCCGCCTCGAACGGAGGCCGGCCCTGCTCCACGCCTCCAGTCGCCATCTCGGCGTTGAACGAATTGAGGAACGCCCAGCCGGCGCTGGGGCCTTTGCCGGCATCTGACAGATCGTGCCAGTAGGGGGGCAGCTCGAGCGAGAACGACGCGCGCTCGTCAATCCGGCCGCGGGCGCGGTCAAACTTCCACAGGGTCACGAGGCCCCGATAGTTCTCCTGGTACTCAGACATGTCCGCGTAGTCTTCCCACAGCGGCACGGAATACTGCGAACCCTCGATGATGTACTCGGTGTTCGGCGTGACGAACGAGGCCCCGTGGTTGGTGCCCATGTTGGGGTTGGTGACGATCTGTTTGGTCTCGAAATCGCGCAGATCAATGACCGCCACTCGAGGGTTGGCCTTGTCGCCGATGAAGAGGAACTGGCCGTCGTAGTTGCCGTCGGTCTCCGACAGGGCCGGATGGTGCGTGTCGCCCCAGGCAATGTCGTGGCCGGCCGTGCGAGCGTTCCGCATCAGCTCCTTGTGCTCGTCCGCCCCCGTGGCGTAACCCTGCCATGGCTCCGGCGTGAACGCGGCGATGACCTTGAGCAGACGCATGGACGGAATCCCGATCACGAACACCTGCCCGGAATGGCCTCCCGAGCTGAACATGACGTATTCGTCCATCTTCCCCGTGGGCTGATAGGTCTTGACGGCGGCCACGATATCGGCATCGGTCAGGCCACGCTCGCGCGCGATCGCGCCAACGTCGGCCGCCCCGCCACGGGCACACGACTCGAGCGCCATCGCGCCGGCAACCGCCGCAATCACCGTGACAACCGAGAGCCCGACCTGTCGTTTCACTGCCATGGGTGACTCCTCGTGAGTGACGCGCCCACAGGGCGCGGTTATGGCGCGTTGCGCCGCAGGTATTCGTAGAGCGCCAGCGCTTCCTCGCGCGAGACGTTCATGTTGGCCATTGGCGTCATGTACTGGGCGAACAGCTGGCGAGCCACGGGATCGGCCTTCAGCATCGAGTCGGGATTTGTGACCATCGCCATGATCCAGCCGAACTGCCGCCGTTCCGTGACGCCCTGGAGGTCTGGCCCCGTGAGCTTGCCCCCGCCGATCGTGTGGCAGCCGATACATCCTTTGTTTTGGAACGTGCTCCTGCCTCTGTCCGCGAGAGCAGCGTCGACGGGCCCGGAGGGCGCCGAGAGAGAACCTTCCGCCACGGCGGTGGATGGCGTTGCGCTTGCACCCGCCCCGCCCGCCCCGGGCACTTCCGAGCCGGCAGACGGTGCACGCTGATCCTGACCTCCTCCACAGGCGGCGAGCAACGTGACCACGACTACGGCGGCGACCCATTGATGCATTGGCGACTTCATCACGAAGAAATCCGGATTGACGTGGGAGCCAGACGCGCCTCGGGCACGCGACGCCTCGAGGCGCATGTTCGCTGCAGCACTAATCAAGACGGCGGGCAGTAAGCCGCTGCTGAAACCACACTCAAGGGATCCTTAACCACGGCCCTCCCCGCATCGCGTAACACCGAGTGCCAACCGGCGTCTAACGGCACAGAAAGCGAGGTGTCACGATGTTCTTCGATCGCACGTTACGGGCAATCACGATTTTGGCCGTTCTCTCGACCGGAACCGCCGCGTCCCAGGACCCGCCGCGACCCGCGGAGCCGCCCCAAGGTCCGGCCCCGGAGAGGCCGCGCATGGGAGGGTTCATGGGCCCGATGGGCGGGCCGGGCTTCGCCCACGTGAGGGTGTTTCAGCCAAGCCGGCTCATTGATCGCCGCGAAGTTCTGGGACTCACACCGGATCAGGTGGCAAGGCTCGAGACGCTCGCGCAGGAAGTGCGGCAGGCTCGGGAGCGCGCCGACACAACGTCGCGGGCCCAGCGCCAGCGCCTGCGGGACCTGTGGAACTCGCCGACGCCGGACCCTGCACAAATCCGCGCTGCCGCTCAAGCCGCGATGCAGACCCGCCAGACGGCGGCCCTCGCGGCTCTCGAGGCGGCAGCGAAGGCGAAGGCCGTCCTCACCCCGGAGCAGCGTGGGCGTGTGGCCGGATGGGCCGATGGTGCTCGAATGCGAATGCGAATGGACCGGGGGCGGCCGGGCCCCGCTCCCGGCATGCGACGCATGATGCCGATGGGGCCCAGGAGAATGCGGGGGCCGGTGGGCCGGTGAAACGCGTAAGGGGTGAGGACTGAAGGGCAGCGCGCCCCTCAACTCCTCACCCCGTACTTCCTACGCTTTTCTGTCCAGTTACTTCTTCACACGACTCAAGCTCCATACGTACGCCGCGACGGCCTTTACCTGTTCATCGGTGATGGCGGCTCCGCCCTTGGGCGGCATCATCATCCCGGTCGTGGATTTGTCGGCCGGTACGCCGGCGGTGATCTGCTTCACGAGTTCGTCGTACGTGCCCTTGCTGTGGAGCCACTTGGTGTCGGTGAGATCCGGGCCGAGACTCGGAAGGCCCTTCCCATCGGCCCCATGACAGGCGGAGCAGAGTCCGGCGCCCTTGAACAGCGCCGCGCCGTCCGTCACCATCTTCGCGGTCACGCCGGGCGGGAGCGAGTCCGCCTTCTGGGCGGTGGCGGCCGCAGCCGCGCACAGGTGAAGCAGCAACCCCAACCCAAGACTCCGTCCAACCATATCGTCCCCTCCAGTAGGCGATCCGGTGATTGCGGCGACTCGCTTCAGAACGCCGTGGTGAGCCCCACAGTCCATTCCGTGGTGCGCGGGCCGCGATCCCACGTACCTTCCGCAAAGATGCGCAGATTGCGTTTGAGAAGGTACCCCGCCCCACCCGTCACGGTTTCGTACCGGCTCAGGCCGGAGGGGCCGCCGAGTCGGACGCTCATCAGGGGCCGGTCCGCATCGATGCGGTTGTACAACGCGTAGGCGTACCATCGGCTGGCGGCTGGTCGGACAATCAATTCGGCGAAACCGCCTCTTGTGACCACCTTGGGCTCGCCCGCCGTAAACGTTGGATTGCCGTCTTCACGCCGCAGGTACTGCCCGTTCAGCTCGAGGGGCCCCGCCGATATCGTGGCGTCGCCACCGACCATCCAGACCGTGTTACGCACGTCCGGGCCAGCCACCGCCGCGCCCGTCTGCCGTCCCCAGTAGCCCAAAGCGCCGAGTCTTACGCCGGGCATGAGGTCTCGGGTCACATGGCCCACAACGCTCTTGCCTGCGTCGTTGTCGAGGCGCCGGTTGGGCTCCGCCGCCTCTCGACCGTTTCCGTTCACGACTTCTCCCGTGAGCGTGAACCCTGCCACGTCCGCGATGGCCATGATGCCGCGATCGTAGGTGAGGTCAGCCGGCTGGGCTCCGACGCGCATGCGGTAGACGGCGTAGTCCTGGTATTCCAGGCGCAGCTCTCGCTTGAACAGCGGATCGGAGACCTGGAACTGCCCCACGGCGAGGTCCACCGGCGCGCCGGCGACGTTGTTGAAGTACACGAAGGCGTCCTCGATCCCGCCCACCTCGCCCCGCTCGAATAGGAAGAAGTAGAAGTAGTACGACACGCTGTTCGAGATCGGGCCGCCCGAAAGGACCTTCATGTTGTACGGCAACTGGAAGTCGGTGACGAAACCTCCGTTGGCGAAGCCCCGGGCGTAGGCGTCGAGCCGCACCGCGAGCGGGATGTCTCGCATCAGCTGGAGCATCGCGTCGCCGATCGCCGCCGTGTCGCGGGGCGGATCGGCGTCGCTCATGCGGAATCCATTGGCGGCGAACCGCTCGCCGAACTCGGTGAGCGTGGGCGCGGGATTGTGGCACAAGCTACAGCTTACGTTGTAGCGGCGGGCAAACGCCGGGATGCGATCATTGGCGTTGAGATGGCGCAGGGGAGACACGAACAACAACGCGCCGACGAGTGCCGTCGGTCCGAGGCGGCCGAGCATGATCTGAGACTCCGGTGGTAGTGATCGGGGGAAGTCTGCGACACGGTGGGCTCGCGCGCGCGTCAGTGCGCCGCTCGCTCGCGCTTGTGCCGTGCGTTCCAGCGATTCGTGCGGAGGTGGAACATGGAGTAGAACGGGCAATGCCGTGTCGCCGCGGTGCCCGCGAGCACGATCGCCACGAGCGCGCAGCCGAAGGTCATCACCGGCGACTCATGCAGTCCGATGGCGGCCGCGAACAACACCACGGCCAGCGTCCATCGAACCGTTGCATCGACACCGCTCACGTTCGGCACCATGCGCCCTCGCCTCCGTGAGGCTCGACCGAAAGCTCGCGTCTCCCCCGTGAACCCCCGGGGAACGGTTCGTGAAAGGGCGTTTAGCGCGCGCGGGTTAGCGCGGCAGCGTGATGCGGACTTCGAGACCGCCGGTGGCAAGATTCTCGGCGGTGATGGTTCCATGGTGGGCGTCAACGATCGCGGCGGCGATCGTGAGCCCCAGTCCCGCTACGCCGCCGCCTTGCATGCGCGTGCGGGCGTCGTCACCGCGGTAGAACCGCTCGAACAAGCGCGGCAAGGCGGCGGGCGAGATGCCCGGTCCGTTGTCACGCACGGCGATTGTCGCTCGGTCGCCGTTCACCGACACGCTGGTCTCGACGGTCGTCCCCGGGGGTGTATGCCGAATCGTGTTGTCCAGCAGGTGGTCCAATACCAGCCCGATCATCGCCGGATCTGCACTGACGGTGACGTCGCTCCCCTCCGGCACCACGACGCTGAAGCGGCGTCCGCCCGCTCGGGGCTCCGCCCGGCGCACGGCCGCTCGGGCCAAGTCGGCGAGGCCCACCCGCTGTGGCTCCGGCGCCAGGTCACCGGCTTCGATTCGCGCCAGCAGAATCAGCGACTCAGAGATAGAACCCAGGTGATCCAGGTCTTCCAGCACGCTGGCAAGCGTTCGCCGGTATTCAGCCGGCGCCCGCTCGCCTCGAAGCGCGACCTCGATCTGCCCGCGCATGGCCGTGAGCGGCGTACGCAGATCGTGGCCCACGTCCGCGATGATCCGGCGCTGCGCATCGAACGCGTGGTCCAACCGCTCCAGCATTCGGTTGAGCACGGTATTCAGCGTCTGCAGTTCCTCGATGTCCGCGTGCACCGTGATCCGTTGGCCCAGGCGACCTCGTCCGATGCCTTCCGCTTGCCGGGCGATCTCCTCGACGGGCGCCACCGCGGACCCCGCGAGCCAGGTCGCGCCGAACGCGGTCGCCACGAGGCTCAGCACCACGGTGCCGATCATGACGAACAGCGTGTCACGATTCGCCCGGGAGAGCGGCGCCGTGGAAGCCGCGACTTCCATCACAACGCCGCGTGGATCGACGCCGGGCGGCACCGGAGCATACAACGCGCGCACCCACCCGCTGCCCCAGGGTTGGGTGACCCAGCGGCGCTCTCCCGCCAGCGCCCCCGCGAAAGCGGCCGAATCCCGCGCCAGGCCTGTGGCAAGCGGCGAATTCGCAGCCACCACATTGCCTTCGGCATCACGCAAGACAACGAGGCGGTTGATGTCGCGGACGAAGGCCGCAGTATCCGCGGGCCCATTGTGGAGATCGAGCCTGGCCCCGTCGCCAATGGCGTCGAGCTCCAGCGCCAGGGCGGCCGCCAGGGATTGATCCAGCTGGAATCGAAGGGTGCGATGCACGCTGAGGAACGCCCACGCCCCGATGAGCGTCAACGCCACCAGCAATGTGAGACAGAGCCGCACCGCCAGGGTGCGGCGAAGCGAGTACATCAGTCCCCGCGGCTACTCGCCCGGAGGACGAAGCCGACGCCGCGCTCGGTCTGGAGCAGACCGTCGCAGCCGGCCTCGCGCAGCTTGCGGCGCAGGTTGCCCACGTGCACGTCCACCACGTTGCTCTCCGGATCGAAGTGCATATCCCACACCTTCTCCAGAAGCTCCGTGCGGCGGATAACGTCCTCGGGGTGGAGCATGAAGTGCTCCAGCAACTGGAATTCACGCGGCGTGAGATCCAGCGGCTTGCCACCTGCTTGCGCCTTGTGCTTCAATCGGTCGAGCGTCAGGGGCCCGTAGGTGAGCCGATCGAGGCGGGCGGCCCCTCCCCGACGCGTGAGCGCCCGGAGACGCGCCAGCAGCTCGTCGAACTTGAACGGCTTGGCTAGGTAGTCGTCGGCCCCGGCATCGAGCCCTCGAACGACGTCCTCGGTGGAATCCCGCGCCGTGAGCATGAGAATCGGCGTGCGCCGCCCCTCGCGGCGCAACTCCATCGCCACCTGAAGCCCATTCTTCTTGGGCAACATCAGGTCCAGGAGAATCGCGTCGTACTCATTGACATGCGCGAACGTCGTTGCCTCATCACCGTCTCGGGCGATGTCAACGGCGTAGCCTTCCTCGCGCAGTCCCTGCTCGATGAATCCGGCGACTTTGCGATCGTCTTCGACTACCAGGACACGCATGGGCGGCAGCTTATTCGTCCGAGACTGACCTCATTCTGAGCGGTACGTGAAGATCTCTTTATTTCTCCCTGAGGACCCGAGGCACGTCCAGAGTGAACCGCGCGCCCGCTCCGGGCCGACTTTCCACCCGCAGGTCGCCACCGAGCAGACGAGCGAGTTGCAGGGAAAGCGCCAGGCCGAGTCCGGTGCCGCGCGAGTCCTCGGATCCTCTGGCGAACGCCTCGAAAATCATGACCTGCTGCTCCGCCGTCAGCCCGTCCCCATGGTCCTTCACCGAGAATTGCACACGGGTGTCCGACGGCCTCACCTCGACTTCCACTTCACCGGCTTCCGGGCTGTGCCGCACGGCATTGGACAGCAGGTTGACGAGGATCTGCCGAACCCGCTGCGGGTCCGTCCGCAACGCCACGTCACCGTCGGGCCCATTGACGCGGATGCGAACTCGGCGCGCCGCCGCCGCAGGCTTCAGCGCCTGGACCGCGTCACGCGCTAGCTGCGACGCTTCGGCGTCCCGCACGACGGGCCGGAGCTTCGAGGCGTCGAGCCGGCTCAGATCGAGCAGGTCGTTCAGCAGGGTGAGCGTGCGCTCGGCCGACTCGTACACTTCCCGCGCGGCGACCGGCACCTCCGTCCCCAGGCGTCGAATCAGCAAGTCCGCCCAGCCGTACACCGCGGTCAGCGCGTTGCGGAGCTCGTGGTTGATCATGGCATAGAACCGATCCCGCGAGCGCTGCATGGATCGCACCTCGCCGAGCAGGCGATTCGTCTCCTCGAACAGCCGCGCGTTCTCCACTGCGCCCGCGGCCTGGGCCGCGAGCATCAAAGCAATGGCTTCATCCTCCTCGGAGAACTCCGCCGCGCCGATCTTCTCGGTGATGTAGAGCTGACCCAGGGGTCCGGACCGGCCGGCGATCGGCACGCCGAGAAACGACCGCATGGGCGGATGCTCGGGCGGAAAACCGCTCGCCGCCGGGTGTGTGGCGAGATCTGCGAGGCGGATCGGGCGACGGTCGCGAATCAGCAGTCCGATCAGCCCGCGACCCTGGGGGAGTGGTCCGATTCGCGCCTGCTCCTCTGCGGTCAGCCCGCTCGCCACGAACCGGTCCAGGCGCTCCTTGGACTCGTCGAGGATCCCGAGCGCGGCGTACTTGGCGCCGATGACCTCGCGCGCGGAGTCCACGATCTCGCGGAGCACATCATCCAGCATGTGTCCGGCGTTGATCCGGATGCCGGCGCGCACCAGCCGTTCCAGCCTCCCGCGGACCCGATCGACCTCGCCGCGCCGGTCTCCGACCTCGGTCTTGGGAGCGGCCATGTACGGTCAAGCTAAAGGATTGTTAAGGTCCCAGCCAACACCCTGCCCGTTCGGCGTTTGACGCTGTCTTGCGATCACGGATGCACCCTGCTTGCCGTGACCTGCCTGGGGCAACCGATGTGGCTCTTCCTGTTCGGCCTGCTGGCGACTCCGCCAACGGAGTTCGCGATCGCCGTCGCACCCGGGGAGAGCCTTCGGGTTCGGCGAGAAGGGCTCGGCCGCCCGGTCGTGCTGGTCCCCGGCCTGCTCGGCGGCGCCTTTAGCTTTCGCCAGCTCGCCGCGCTGCTTCGCCAGGGCGGCTACGAGACGATCATCATCGAACCGCTGGGGGTCGGAGGTTCCTCACGGCCCCCCGAAGCGGACTACTCGCTCACGGCACAAGCGAAGCGGGTAGCGACCGTCCTCGAGTCTCTGGAGGTGGGCGGCGTGATTCTGGTCGCACACTCGCTCGCCGCCTCCATTGCGCTCCGCGTGGCGGCGGCGCACCCCTCGCTCATCTCCGGAATCGTGTCGCTCGAGGGCGGCCTGTCAGAGTCCGCGGCGACGCCCGCCCTCCGGTGGGCCGTGCGATTTGGCTCCATCCTCAAGCTGCCGGGCGGGCGCGAGCATGCCTGGGGCCTCCTGCGTCAGCAAATCATGGAATCGTCGGGCGACCGGCGCTGGGTGACCGCCCGCGTCCTGGAAGCGTACGTCACGCCGGTGGCTCGAGACCTGGATGGGACGTTGAAGGTGTATCGCGCGATGGTGGCGGCGCGAGACGAAACGCCGACGTCCGCCGTGCTCGCCGCCGTCCGCTGTCCGGTGGTGATCCTCCTCGGCGG
>DATMAW010000249.1:0-7135 GCA_035559715.1 Gemmatimonadales bacterium
CACGGTGGCGCTCTCGCAGTCCGTACACGCGGAGGTCCGGCTCGGTGGCGGATCCATTCGGTTGTCCGCGCTGGACCGGGACGAACGTGTGTCGCTTCCGTCGTTCGCCGGTCTGACCTATGACGGACGCCTCGATCGCCATAAGGCGGCGCTCAACATGCTGCCGGTGACGGGCGGCCTCGAGCTGATCACAACGCGGGACCTTTCCGGCGCCGCGGGTCTGGCCGCTGACGCGGCCGCGACTGTCGCGACGCTTGCGGCGCTCGCGCGGTGTCGGCGCGAATCATACGCGCCCGCGGAGATCGCCGGGCTCGCCGTTGCCCTGGAGCGAGACGAGCTGCACTTCGCAGGGAATCCGCTTGACGCCTGGGCGGTCAGCCTGGGCGGGGCTCTCCACCTTCGCGCCGCAGCGTCGGAGGTCGAAGCGACCGCGGTGGTCGAGGATCCGTCCACGGTGGCGCGGCTGCTGGGGTATCTCGTGGTGCTCCCCTTGTCTCGAGGTCTCGCGGGCGGCGTGTGTGGTGCGTGCGTGGCGCGAGCGCTCGCGGCTGGCGACCGCGCGATTGCCGGTGCCGTGGAGACGCTGGAGAACCTCGTTGCCCCGGTCGCCGCGGCGATCGCGAGCGCGGCGCCGGAGCGGTTGCGCGAGGTCTTTCAACGGGCCTGGGGCGCGCAGCGGCAGCTCGACCCCGTGCTGGGCGCTGCACCGATGCGGGAACTGGAGGGGCTCCTGGAGCAGGCCGGCGCCTGGGCGTGGAAGCTCACGGCGGGAGAAGAAGGCGGCTGCCTCGTCGTCCTGTGCGATCCCGCTCACCGCGCCCGCGTCGAGGCCGCCGCGCGATCGGCCGGCTGCGTGCCGGTGACGGCGGTGTTGGGCGATGGACTCCGCGTGTGGGAGGAAGTGGAGCCGTGATGCCGCTCGTGGTGCTGCACCACACGCAGGACCTCGTGAACATCGCGAGCGTCGTGCGGATCATGAAGAACTTCGAGCTGGACACGCTCCGGCTCGTGAGCCCGGCGGAGTTCGACGTTTATCGCATCGAAGGGATCGCGCACAAGACCGGAGACATCCTGCGGCGCGCGCGGGTGTTCCATTCATTGGATGAGGCGCTGGCCGACTGCCGCCACGTGGTGGGATTCACCGCCCGCGGTCGCACCGCCAAGGGGAATTTCGAACGCCCCCGCGAACTGGCAGAGCGACTCGCGGCCGGTCCCGCGCTCGCTCCTGTCGCGCTGCTCTTTGGTCCGGAAGACAAAGGGCTAACGAACGCCGAACTCGACCGCTGTCACCGCGTCGTGACGATCCCCACGAGCGCGCGGTACGCATCGCTTAACTTGGCCCAGGCCGTGGCCATCGTGGCGTATGAACTGATGGTCGCGCGCGGCGTACCGTCGCTCAAACCACCGCGGCGGCGGGCGCCGCCGGCGCCCCAGGAGCAGTTGGAGCTCCTGTTTGCTGACGCCGAGCGCGCGCTCGGCGCGATCGATTTCTTCAAGACGCGGCAGGTTGCAGCCGTCATGCGAACCGTTCGCTCGGTGCTGCATCGCACACCGCTGGATCTGCGCGAGGTGAAGCTCGCCCGAGCGATATGCATCGAAGTCGTGCGGTTCCTGGAGCGGACCGGCAGGGCCGCAGGGGCGTAAGGGACTCGGCGGCGGTGATCGAGGCGCGGTTGTGTTGCGCGGTTCGGCGCTTATTTTATGTGGCGATCGCTTGTGAACATTTTCACGAAGTCGGTTTCAGAGCGGTCATTCACGTCCTGTACGATCGCGCCGTGACCCTCGATCCGCGGGCGGTTCCACCCCGCGGAGTGGAGCGAGCCGCATGCGGTTCAGGTGGGCGATGAGCGCTAGCGCGAGGCTGGCCCGGGTGGCAGCCGCTGTGGCCGGCGCGCTTCTCCTCTTCCTCGTGTTTCGGCCCGGCGGCGCTCCCCGCGCGCAGCAGCCGAGGCTCACCGGCTTCACGGCGCCGACCATCACGGATACAGCCGCGCTTCCCGGGCCGCGCCAACCGATCTTCTACCGGCACGACGTCCACGCCGGGCAGTACCAGATGGACTGCCGGTACTGCCACTTCGCCGCGGAGGCAAGCCAGCATCCCGGCTTACCCACCCTGTCCACGTGCATGGGATGCCACCTGCTCGCCGGCGCACAGATTGCCGAAGTGCAGAAAGTCCGCGAGGCGTACAACAACCGGCAGCCCGTCGAGTGGATCAAGGTGCACAACCTGCCGCAGTTCGTGCAGTTCCCGCACATGCTGCATGTGAAGGCGAACATCGCGTGTCAGGATTGCCACGGGCCGATCGAAACGATGCCCCAGGTCTATCAGTTTGCTTCATTGAAGATGGGGTGGTGCCTGGACTGCCACGAGCAGCGTAAAGCTTCCACTGACTGCACGGTGTGCCACTACTGATGAGCGAGACGAGCGGCAGGAGCGGCCCCAGGGGTGATGAGCTAAAGCCCCGTCTGTCCGAGTCCGGCGCGCCTGGGGCCGGTGTGGGTGCTGACGAGGGACAACTCTCCCGCCGGCGCTTCCTGAAGGTCCTGGGCGCCGCGGGCGGGGGCACCGTGGCGCTCGCGGGGTGCGCGGGTGGCGAGCCTGAGCGGCTCATTCCTTATCTGCTTCCTCCCGAAGATCAGATCCCCGGTATCGCCACATGGTATGCCTCCACGTGCCGGGAATGCCCGGCGGGGTGCGGGCTCCACGTGAAGGTGCGTGAGGGGCGGGCGATCAAGCTCGAAGGCAATCCGGATCATCCCGTGAATGCGGGGAAGCTGTGCGCCAGGGGGCACGCCGCGCTTCAGGGCCTCTACAATCCGGATCGCGTGCGCGGGCCCATGGCGCGCGCGGCCGATGGCACGTTTCAGGCAATCGCCTGGGATGACGCCATCGCGCGCGTGGCCGAACGCCTTGGGGCAGGGCAGGGTCCGGCGGTGTGGTTCGTGACCGGCGCGGAGTCCGGCACCTTCGATCGACTGGTGGATGAGTGGCTGGCCGCTCTGGGGTCCACGGGCCGGGTCGTGAATGAGCCGTTCGGGTACGAGGCGTTGCGCCATGCGTCCCGAGAGGTGTTCGGCGTCGAAGGCATTCCCAGCTTCGATCTTGGCTCCGCCCGGTACATCATCTCGTTCGGCGCCGATTTCCTCGAGACTTGGCTGAGTCCGCTGGCGCTCACGCGCGGCTTCGTGCAATCGCACGGGTATCGGGACGGGCAGATGGGCAAGTTCGTGCACGTCGAGCCGCGGTTGAGCCTCACGGGAATGAACGCCGACGAGTGGGTGTCACCGGTACCCGGCACGGAAGGGCTGCTCGCGCTCGCCATGGCGCACGTGGTCATGACCGAGCGGCTCGCGCCCCAGGCGCCGGACGTCGCCCGGCTGCGCCCGTTGCTCGAGCAGCACGCTCCCGGCGCGGTAGCGGCGCGCTGCGGCGTGCCGGCGGAAACGATCGAGCGGTTGGCGCGCGAGTTCGCTGCCGCTCCGAGTGTGGCGCTCCCGGGCGGCGTCGGCACGCATCACGAGCAGGCGCATGGCACCGCAGCGGCAGCGCTCGTCCTGAACTACGTTGCCGGCAACGTGGGGCGCACGGTTCACGTGGCGGAGGGCGCTGCCGGCGCCGGAAGCGCGGCGCGCGGCGGATACGGGCGCTTGGTGCAGCTGGTCGAGGCCATGCGGGGCGGCCAGGTCAGCGTCCTGTTCGTGCATGGAGCGAACCCGGCGTACGCGTCTCCCGCGGCGCTCGGCTTCACGGCGGCGCTCGAGCGGGTGCCGTTCAAGGTGAGCTTCTCCCGGTTCCTCGACGAGACGGCGCAGTGGGCGGACCTGATTCTGCCGGATCACGATCCGCTCGAGCAATGGAACGACGTGGAGGTTTCGCCCGGTGTCCGCGGGCTGCAGCAGCCGGTGATGCAGCCGGTGTTCGACACTCGACAGACCGGCGATGTGCTCATCGGCGTGGCGCAGCGACTCGGCGGGCGTGTTGCTGCGCGGTTCACGGCCGCCACCTACAAGGACTATCTGCGGGACACGTGGCGCGGCGTGCAGCGCGACGTGGGCGCCGCCGGTGAGTTCGAGGCATTTTGGACGCAGTCACTGCAGCGAGGTGGTGTGTGGACGGCGCCCCGGACCCCGCCCCGCGCAACGCTGGCGGCCACGGTCGCCCGTCTGTCGGTGGTGCCGTGGGAGGCGCCGGCGGATCGCCTGACGCTGATCGCGTATCCCTCCGCGGTGCTCCACGACGGTCGCGGCGCGAACCGCCCGTGGCTCCAAGAGTTGCCGGATCCCGTCACCAAGATCACGTGGGGGACCTGGGTGGAGTTGCACCCCGAGACGGCGGCCGAGTTCGGCATTGCCGAAGGGGACGTGGTGGAGCTGACGTCCGAGACCGGTTCGATCACCGCACCGGCCTACCTCTATGAAGGCGTGCGCCCGGGGGTGGTGGCCGTGCCCACAGGCCAGGGGCACTCGGCCTTCGGCCGGTACGCGCAAGGGCGCGGGGCCAACGTGTACTCGTTGCTGCCGGCTGCCGCCACGGCATTCGGCGGCGCGGCCCATTACGTGGCGGTGGGGATGCGGCCGAGCGGGGAGCACGTCCGGCTGCCGAAGACCGAAGGGACCCCGCGCCAGCTGGGCCGCAGGATCGCGCGGGCCACGACGCTCGCGGCGATGCGGGGAGAGGCGCACGAGGAGGAACACGCGGCGCACGGGGCCGCGCCGGTCCCCGAACACATCGAAGACGTGCTGCACGAGTGGGAGGACGCGCAGCGGCGCGAATGGGAGAATCGCGGCAACTACGCCGGGGAGCATCCGCGATGGGGAATGGTGATCGACCTCAGTCGGTGCACCGGCTGCAGCGCCTGCGTCACCGCCTGCCACTCGGAGAACAACATCCCCACCGTCGGGCCGGAGTTGGTCAAGCGTGGCCGTGAGATGTCCTGGCTCAGGATCGAGCGGTATTTCGAGGGCGGGGGCGAACACCCGTTCGAGACGCGCGTGGTGCCCATGTTGTGCCAGCATTGCGGCAACGCGCCGTGCGAACCCGTGTGCCCGGTGTTCGCCGCGTATCACACGCCGGACGGCCTGAACGGGCAGGTGTACAATCGCTGCGTCGGAACGCGGTATTGCTCGAACAACTGTCCCTACAAGGTCCGGTACTTCAATTGGTTCGACTATCAGGCGCCCGAGGATCCGCGGACGTTCGCGTTCCCGGAGCCGCTCCACTTGCTGCTCAATCCCGACGTGACCATGCGCTCCAAGGGCGTCATGGAGAAATGCACCTTCTGCGTGCAACGGATTCGCGGAGCGCAGCATCAGGCGCGGTTGGAGGATCGGCCGTTGCGTGACGGAGAGATTCTCACCGCGTGCCAGCAGACGTGTCCTGCGGACGCGATCGTGTTCGGTGATCTCCGGAGCCCGGACTCCCGCGCCGCGCAACTGGCGGCCGACCCCCGAGGGTATCACGTGCTCGAGGAACTGAATACGAAGCCGGGCGTAGTGTACCTCACCAAGGTCCGCAACGTGGCGGAGGCCTGAGGCGCATGGCCACCCTCGCCCACCCGGAGACGCCGGCCGCCGCCCGCGTCACGCCGACCTACGCCGAGATCACGCGCGACATTGTCGCAACGCTCGGGAAGCCGGGCCGGACGTGGTACGTCGTGTTCGGGTTGGTTCTGGCGGTGCTCGGGTGGGGCATTTTCGCGCTGCTGTATCAGATCCGCTTCGGGTTGGGCGTGGCGGGCTACTCGCCTCCGGTCATGTGGGGCGTGTACATCACCACGTTCGTGTTCTGGGTGGGTATCGCGCACTGTGGCACGCTGGTGTCCGCGGTGCTGTACCTGTTCCGCTCGGCGTGGCGCACGGCGGTGTATCGCACGGCCGAAGTGATGACGGTATTCGCCGTGCTCACGGCCGGGCTGTTCCCCCTGATCCACGTGGGCCGGATCTGGTACGCGTACTGGCTGATTCCGTATCCCAACCAGCGGCAGCTGTGGGTGAACTTCAAGTCGCCGCTCCTGTGGGACGTGTTCGCGGTCACGACGTACCTCACGGTCAGCACGTTGTTCCTCATCGTCGGGATGATCCCCGACGTGGCCGCCGCGCGGGACAAGATGACCGGCTGGCGCAAGAAGCTGTACGAGCTGGTGGCGATCGGCTGGCGGGGGACGGATCAGCAGTGGCGCCATTACCTCCGGGCGTATCTCTATCTCGCCGCCCTCGCGACGCCGCTCGTGCTCTCGGTGCACAGCGTCGTGTCTTGGGACTTTGCCATGTCCATCGTCCCCGGCTGGCACACGACGATTTTCGCGCCGTACTTCGTGGCCGGCGCGATCTACTCGGGTCTGGCGATGGTGATCACGCTGATCGTGCCGCTGCGCAAGGCATTCAAGGTCGAGCGGTACATCCACGAGGACCACATCGAGAACCTCGCAAAACTGGTGCTGCTCACCGGGATGATCATCGGGTACGCGTACGCCATGGAGTACTTCATCGCGTGGTACAGCGGGAACCCGTACGAGCGGGCGGCGTTCTACAACCGTGCGTTCGGCGAGTACTGGTGGGCGACATGGACCATGATCATCTGCAATGCGTTTCTGCCGATTCTGCTGTGGTTCCGCAAGGTCCGGCGCAGCATTCCGGCGATGTTCGTGCTCTCGTTGTTCATTAACCTGGGCATGTGGTTCGAGCGCTTCGTCATCATCGTGGTGTCGCTGTCGTACGAGTACGAGCCCTACGCGCACGGCCACTACACGCCCTCCTGGGTGGATTGGTCTATTCTCGCCGGCAGCTTCGGCTGGTTCTTCATGTGGTTCCTGCTGTTCGCCAAGAACTTCCCCATGGTGTCCATCGCCGAGGTGAAGGAGATCATCCCGATGCCGCGGCGGGAGCGGGCGCACGCATGAGCGCGCCTCCGGGCGGCGTGCTCGCGGGGTTCCGCCACATCGATGCGGCGGCGCACGCCATTCGATCGCTTAAGGAGATGGGCTACCGGGACTTCACCGTCTATACGCCGGCCCCGAACCACGAGATCTCCGATGCCGTGGGGCACAAGGTGAGCCCGGTGCGCCTGTGGACCCTCATCGGCGGGCTCACCGGATGCGCGTCGGGGTTCGCCATGACGCTGTGGATGTCCTACGAC
>DATMAW010000250.1:0-17047 GCA_035559715.1 Gemmatimonadales bacterium
CAGATCCTCATGCTCAACGAGCCGATCCCGGCCGATCAGGCGCTCGCCTGGGGGTTGGTGAACTGGGTGGTCCCGTCAGTCCGGCGAGGCGACACGTGGATTGAGCACGCCAATGCGGACGAAATCCGCCTGGCGCAGCAACGCCAAGACGGATACACGATCGACCTGTCCCGTCTCGACGCGCAGGTGGACGACGTCGTGAAGCGGCTGCTGGAGTCGTTCCCGGAGTGCACGCGATACACCAAACAGCAGGTGAGCTTCTGGAAGGACCTCGCCTGGCACTCCACCGTGCGCCATGCGCAGGACTGGCTGGCCTTGCACTACGCGTGTTGGGAGCCGCTCGAGGGGATGCAGGCGTTCGTGGAGAAACGCGCCCCGCGGTACGCCATGCTCCGGCAACGGGCCGCCCGCGGGCAATCGTCCGAGGCGCCGTGGGGGGCTCCGCTCAAGCGATGCGGCGCCTGTGGGGCTGCCGGGCTTCCCGCCGATCACGCGTTCTGCGGCGCATGCGGCCGGCCGCTCTCGTAACCGGCGGCGGGCGCGGGATCGGCCGCGCGGTGGTGGAGGCGCTGGCGCCGGACGCGTGGGTCGCCGCGCTCGACGTGGCGTTCGCCCATCCGGGCGGACCCGCCGACGTCGAGATCGAGGCGGACGTGCGCGACCCCGTGGCCATGAGCGAGGCCGTGGAGCGCGTGGAGCGGGAGCGGGGCGCGCTCGACTGGGTCGTCTGTTGCGCGGGCATCATCCGTGACCGTGTGAGCTGGAAGATGACGGACACCGAATGGAGCGAGGTCCTGCACGTGAACCTGACCGGGGCGTTCAACACCCTGCGCGCCGCGGCGCCGAGGCTCCGCAGGTCATCGTGCGGGCGCGTGGTGCTCGTGTCGTCCATCAACGGGCTGCGCGGCAACTTCGGGCAGGCGAACTACTCGGCGTCCAAGGCGGGCCTGATTGGGCTCGCTCGCACTCTCGCCGTGGAGCTGGCGCGACATCGCGTGACGGTGAACGTCGTGGCGCCGGGCTTCATTGCCACGGACATGACGCGCGGACTGCCGGAGGAGGTGCACGAGCGCGCCGTGGCCCGGACGCCGCTTGGCCGCATTGGCCGGCCGGCAGAGGTCGCGGCCGCCGTGCGGTTTCTGTGCAGCGAGTCGGCGGGGTTCATCACGGGAGCGGTGCTGCCGGTGGATGGCGGACAGTTGCTCGGCGGCATCTGGTGAGTGGGTGAGTCGGGAACACAGCAGGCAGGGGCAGCCGAGGCGGGAAGGAGTCATGCCGATCCGACTGGAAGTTGGCGAGGGCATCGCCAGGCTCACCCTGGAGAACCCTCCGGTAAATCTCCTCACCCGAGCGGTGATGGCGGAGCTGCGTGAGGTCGTGGGACGGGTTGGTGCTGATCCCGCGGCGCGCGTCGTGGTCCTGCTCGCGGCCGGCAAGCACTTCTCAGCGGGGGCGGATGTCGGTGAACATCTGCCGCCGACGCATGAGCACCTGATCCCCGAATTTGTCGCGACCGTGCAGGCGATGCTCGATTGCCCCCTGCCGGTCGTGGCGGGCGTGCGGGGCCGTTGCCTGGGCGGCGGATTCGAACTGATACAGGCTGCGGATCTCATCGTGGCAGGCGAAGGAGCGCAGTTCGGCCAGCCGGAGATCGCGCTCGGCGTCCTGCCACCAGTGGCCTGCGCGCTCCTGCCCATGCTGACCGCGCCGGGCGTGGCGGCGGAGCTGGTGCTGACGGGCGATCCGTTTGCGGCGGCGGCCGCCGAGCGCGTGGGACTGGTGCAACGCGTGGTCCCGGACTCGGGCGTGGATGAAGCCGCGCTCGCGATCGGCGCGCGGATCGCGCGGCATTCCCGTGCTGCCCTGGTGACGGCCAAACGCGCGCTGCGCGCCGGCATGCGGGCGGGTGTGATTCGTGCGCTCGAGGAGGCGCGGCGGATCTACCTGGACGATCTGATGGCGACGCGCGACGCGGTTGAGGGGTTGCGGTCGTTTCTCGAAAAGCGCGAGCCGGTGTGGAGCCACCGATGACGGCGACACTCGACCTTCCGCGCGACGCTTCGCTCGACGCCTTGCTCCACGGATGTCGCGAGCTGGCGGAAGACCCCACGTTTCCCACCGTGCGGCGCTGGCGGGAGGCGGGGGGGAAGGTCGTGGGGCACTTCCAGGTGTATTTCCCCGAGGAGATCGCTCACGCGGCGGGTCTCTTGCCGTTCAAGGTGCGCGGCGCCCCGGTGGAACCCACGCGCGCGGAGTCTCATTTCGGGTCGTACCTGTGCTCGATTCTCAAGACGTCGCTGGAGCTGGCGCTCGCCGGCCGAGTGGAGCTGGATCTGTTCGTGACCCATCCGATCTGCGACGCCGCGCGCAACCTCGCGGGTGTGTGGGGCCGCAACGCCGCCTATCCCTGCCAGATCCTCTACTTGCCTCAGAACGCCACGTCGGCTCACGCGGTGGACTACCTCCGGGGCGAGTACGATCGGCTGCGCCGCGTGCTCGAGGGAATCGCCGGCCGGCCGATCACCGACGACGATCTCCGCGCGTCGCTCGCCGTGTACAACGAGAATCGCGCGCTGCTCCGCGAGCTGTATGCCATCAAGCGCGATTCCCCGTGGCTCCTGTCACCGGAAGACGCGTGGGCCATCGTGGCCATCGGTGGGCTCGTGCGGCGCGAGGAGCACAACGATCTGCTGCGCCGTCTCCTGCCTGCGATCCTGGGGCGCCAGGTCCGGCGTCACGACAAGATCCGGGTCGTGTTTCAGGGCGGATTCTGCGAGCAGCCGCCGCTGGATCTGATTCGGGCGATCGGGCGGTCGTGTTACGTGGTGGATGACGACCTGCTGATCGGCTTGCGCTGGATCCTGGAGGACGTGCCGCTGGAGGGGGATCCGCTGCGGAACCTCGCCCGCGCGTACCTCGAGACCTCGTCCCACAGCCCGGTCCAGCACGACCTGCGGAAACCGAAAGAGGCGATGCTGCTCGACCGCATCCGGGGAGCGCGTGCCCAGGCGGCCATCGTCACGGCGGCGAAGATGTGCGAGCCCGGTCTCGAGGAGCAGGTGGCGTACACCAGGGCGCTCGAACGCGAGGGCGTGCCGTACTTCGTGAGCGAGTTCGAGGAGAACATGTCGAGCTTCGAGCAGTTGGAGGTGCAGCTCGAGACGTTCGTCGAGAATCTGTTGTTCGACTGAACCGCAGACCGTTGCGAGAAAGGGTCTGATGACGACAGACGCGGCGTCAATCGTGGGACGGGGGAACGCGGAAGGGGCGCGCCTGTTCCGTGAGTGGTTTGACGAGTTGTCGCGCGCGGCCGAGGCGGGGCAGGGCGGAGCCTACGTGTTCGTCATGGGAAGCCTCGCGGAGTTGCTGCGCACGTTCGATTTCCCGATCGTGTTCCCCGAGATCAACTCGCTCAACACCGCCGTGCGGCGCGTGGCGCACGAGTACCTGAACGAAGCCGAGGACTACGGGTACTCGCCCGACATCTGCGGATACGTGAAGGCGGACGTGGGCGTGCAGCTGCGCGGCGGCCACCATCCCATGGGTCGCATTCCCAGACCGGCGCTCGCGGTCAATACCAACGCCTGCAACACGTACATCAAGTGGGCGGAGATCTGGGAGCGGATGTACGGCGTGCCCACGTTCACGCTCGACGTCCCGGGGTCGCGCGCCGAGGGCATGCGCACCTGGCACGGCGACCGGGACTTCGAGAACGATCGGGCATACGTCGCCGGTCAGCTGCGGGAGCTGATCGCTCTGTGTGAGCGGGTGTCAGGCCGGCGGTTCGACGTGGACCGGCTGCGTGAGGCCATGGGCCACGCCAATGTGATGAGCGTTGCCTGGAAGCGCCTGCTGGAACTCAATCGTATGCGCCCGGCGGTGTTCAACGCGCTGTCGGACGGCACCATTTACCTCGGCGTGTCCAACGGCTTCCGCGGCACGCCGGAGGGCGCCGCGTACTTCAACGACCTGGTGGAGGAGATGGAGTACAAGGCCGAGCACCGCATCGGGACGGTGACGGACGAGCGGTATCGGCTCGTGTTCGTCGGCGTGCCGTGTTATCCCATCTTCCGGCGATTCAACGAGCTGTTCACCGAGTGGGGCGGTGTGTTCGTCAACTCCACCTATCTGTGGTTCGCCTCCGGCGGGTCCAATCTGGGATTCGAATACGATCTGGGCCGCCCGCTCGACAGTCTGGCCGAAGGGCTGTTGATCGGCGTGCGCGACGCCATGGACAGCATGCTGTTTCAGACCAGAGCGTTGGTCGGAATGATCGATGACCATGCGGCGGATGGCGTCGTGTATCACCCGATCAAGAGCTGCCGCACCGTATCCACCGGCCTCGCCGACAGTCGCCGCGCGCTCCTCGCCGCGCGAGACGTCCCGAGTTTGTTCATCGAGTCCGATATGATGGATCGCCGGGTGGTGTCGGAGGCGCAGCTGAAGAACCGGGTGGATGCGTTCTTTGAAGGGTTGGCGGGGAGGAAGCAATCGGCGATCAAGGAGCAACGGTGGCATACGCAGCCGGGGTAGACGTCGGCTCCACGCAGACCAAGGCCGTGATCCTGGACGAGCGGCGCGCGATCGTGGCGCGGGCCCTCACGGAAACCGGCGCCAACGTCATTCGCGCGGCGGAGCGGGCATATGCGGAGGCGCTGCAAGCCGCCCGGCTGCGAGAGGAAGAAGTTGAGTTCGTGGTGGGAACGGGCTACGGCCGGTACAAGGTGACGTTCGGCAACACGCAGGTGACCGAGATCTCGTGTCACGGGCGCGGCGCCGTCCACATGTTCCCCCGGACCCGCACCGTCCTCGACATGGGCGGTCAGGACACGAAGGCGATCCGCGTATCCCCCGCGGGCGAGATCCTCGACTTCTGCATGAACGACAAGTGCGCGGCGGGAACGGGTCGGTTCCTGGGAGCGGCGGCGGCCGCCCTCGACATCCCACTCGATCAACTCGGACCCACGGCGCTCCGCGGCGAACGTCCGGTCAAGATCTCGACCACGTGCACGGTGTTCGCGGAATCGGAAGTGCTGTCGTGGCTCGGCAGGGGGAAGAAGATCGAGGACATCCTGCTCGGTGTGCACCAGTCCATCGCGGCGCGATCGCTCGGGTTGTTGCGCCGGGTGGGCATCGAGGAAGACGTGACGTTCACGGGTGGTGTGGCGAAGAACGGGGCCATGGTGGCCGCGCTCACGGAGCGGTTGGGCCGGGCGCCGAACGTGTCCGAGGATTCGCATTTCATGGGGGCGCTCGGCGCGGCGCTATTCGCGCTGGATCACATCGTCGCGAGCCGGGCGCCGGTAAGCGGGTCGGGAAGGGCGGCGTGAGCGCCACGCGCGGGCCGGGCGACAGCGGGGACAGGAGCGGCCAAGGCGGCCGGGAGCGCTCGATCGAGGCATGGTCGTGGACGGCCGGGATTGACGTCGGCTCGACGTACACCAAGGCGGTCGTGCTGCGGAGCGACGGAGAGATCGCCGGGCGCGCGATGGAGCCCACCGGGTTCCGGCTGGCCGAGGTTGCCGAGCGGGTACTGGAGAGCGCGCTGTTCCAGGCGGACATCCGGCGGGACGACGTGGGGTACGTGATTGCGACGGGATTCGGGCGTCATCAGGTGACCGTCGCGGACCTCCAGGTCACCGACCTCACCGCTGCGGCCCGGGGCGCGACGTTTTTCTTCCCGGGCACGCGCACCGTGCTCGACATCGGCGGCCAGACGATGAAGGCCAGCAGGTTGGGCGAGGATCGCAAGGTCAAGTCGTTTCGACTCAACGACAAGTGCGCGGCGGGCACGGGCGCCTTTCTGGAGAAGACCGCGCGGTACATGGGCTATCGCACCGAAGAGATCGGCCCGCTGGTGGCGACCTCGAAGGAGGCGATCCCCATCTCCGGCGTGTGCGCGGTGTTCGCCGAATCCGAGGTGATCAATCATCTCAGCCAGGGCGTGGCTCCGGCGGACATCATGCACGGCGCCATCGTTTCGCTCGTGAGCCGATCGGTGCAGCTCATGAAGCGCGTGCGCATGGAGCCCGAGTTCACGCTGATCGGCGGCATTCTGCGGTTCGAGCGGCTGGCGGAGGTGGTGAAGCTTCAACTTGCCAGTGCCGTGAACGTCCCCGCGGGTGACTTGGTACAGTATGCGTCGGCGCTTGGAGCGGCGGTGTTGGCAAGACAGCGGGTGAGGCAAGCGGCGGCGGGGGCGGCGTGAGGCGGAGGAAGGGGAGCAGCGCCGGGAGCCGCGGGGAAGAGGCCGCCCGTTCCCTGGGGGTGATCGTTGAAGCAGAGGCCCGCCGCGTGTTGTCGGAGGCGCAGCTCGCGGCCGATCCGGAACTCGTCGCCCAGGGCTGGGAGCGGCGGTTCGTGACGGACGCCGCGCGAATGGACGAAGTCGTCGCGCTGTACCAGGACCTTGGCTACGACGTGCGCGCCGAGCCGATGCGCCACACGGAGTTCAACGAGCAGTGCAACGAGTGCGAGCTCGCGAACCTGCTGCGGTTCCGAACGATCTATACGCGGAGGAGGTGACCGGTGAGAGCTGCGGTGTTTCACGCGTCCGGGCGCCCGCTGGAAGTCAAGGAAGTTCCCACTCCTCAGCCGGCGGCCGGGGAGGCTCTGATTCGCGTGGCCGGCTGCGGCATGTGCCATACGGACCTGCACTATCTCGACCATGGCGTGAAGCCGTTCAAGGCGCCGCCGCTGATCCTGGGGCACGAGGTGGCAGGCGTGGTGGAGGCCGTGGGCGCGGGCGTGACGGGCCGGGCGCCGGGAGACCGCGTACTGATCCCCGCGGTTCTGTCCTGCGGGCGCTGCGGCTACTGCCGGCAGGGCCGGGAGAACCTGTGCGATCGGCTGGTGATGCTGGGGAACAACATCAACGGCGGCTACGCCGAGTTTGTGGCCGTTCCGGCCGATGAATTGATCATCGTGCCGCCGGAGTTGCCGCTGGAGCACGCGTGCGTGATCGCCGATGCCGTCGCCACACCGTATCACGCGGTGACCCGCCGCGGGCACGTGCGCCCCGGACAGTGGGTGGCCGTGGTTGGCTGCGGCGGCGTGGGACTCAACGTTGTCCAGTGCGCGGCGGCGGCGGGCGGACAGGTGGTGGCCCTGGATCACAACGACGACCGGCTGGCGATGGCGCGGCGGCTCGGCGCGGCGCACACCGTGAATCCGAAGACAATCCAGCGCCCGGACAAGCGCGTGCGCGAGATCACCGGCGGCGGCGCCGATGTGGCGTTCGAGGCGGTGGGCGCCCCGGCAACGATCGCGGCGGCGTACGGCCTGCTGAGGCGCGGTGGGCGTCTGTGCGTGATCGGTTATTCGGCGGAAGAGGTGACGCTGTCCGCCGCGCGGTTGATGTATTACGAGCTCGAGGTCGTGGGATGCCTCGGGTGCGGGGCGGGCGAGTACCCGGAGATCATGAGCCTCGTGGCCGCTGGCAAGATCCAGCTGGACCCGATCGTGAGCGGGACGATTCCGCTGGATTGCATCAACGAAGGAATGGATCGACTGCGGCGAGGCGAAGGCGTGCGGTGGGTGGTAACGCCATGACCGACGATCCGTTGACGCGCTTCGAGCTGGAGCACGAAGCGGCGCTGGCCGCGCTCGCGCGCCTGGAGGCCGCGGCGCTGGCGCTCGAATGCGGCGAGCCTCCCGGACCGCACCTGGCCACGGCGCGAGCAGTGCATGGCGAGCTGTGTACGGCGGTGCGCGCGCACAACGAGGCGGAGGAGGACGCGTTGTTCGATCTCATGGGCGAAGACGCCCCGACCGCGCTCTTCGTGGACGAGCATCAACTGCTGCGACGGCTGGAAGCCGATCTGGCTCGGGCGATCGAGGCCGACGATGCCGCGCAACGCGTGCCGCCGGTGGCGCAGGAGATCGTTGCGCTCCTGCGAGGGCACATCCAGCGGGAGAACGAGGTCCTGTTTCCGATGGCGCGGGCGTTGCTCGGGTCGGAAGGACTTGCGGTTGTGGCCCGCCGACTGAAAACGTCCTAGGTTCAGCTCTCGTTTCCCGCGCTGTCGGAATCGAAAGGACCCTTCGTGACCCGTTGGTCGTTCTTCGTCATTCTCCCGCTGCTCGCGTCAGCAGTCCCCGCCTGCCGCAGGGGTGCTGATGCGTCGCCGGGGATTCCCCCCGCTGCTCGCGAGTGGTCAACGTACGGCGCCGATCCCGCCGGCACACGCTACTCTCCCCTCACGTACATCACGCGGGAGAACGTCACGCGCCTCGACGTGGCGTGGACGGTCCGGACCGGTGACTGGTCGCACAAGAAGGATGGAACGACGGGGCCCGCGGAAAGCTGCGCTCGGTGTCATCAGGAGGAGTACAAGTTCGAGGCAACGCCCATTATCGCCGACGCACGTTTGTATCTGAGCACGCCTTTCAATCGCATCGTGGCACTCGATCCGGCGACCGGTGCGCTGCTCTGGCGTCACGATCCGGGAATCGACGCTCAGCTGGAACGAAACGAGGGACTGGTGTCGCGCGGTGTGGCGTATTGGGAGGACGGGACCCGCCCGAGCGCCCGCTGCGGCAAGCGCATCCTGTTCGGAACGATCGACGCGCGCCTGCTGGCGCTGGATGCGGTCACCGGCGCTCCATGCCCGGATTTCGGAGACAGCGGGACCGTGCGTTTGGACCACGAGGTCGGCCGCGTCCAGGTGGGCCAGTACGGTGTCACCTCACCGCCCGCGGTCGTGGGCGACGTCGTGGTCGTCGGCTCCTCGATGGGTGATAACCGTCGCGTGGACATGGAGCGCGGTGTCGTGCGCGGCTTCGACGTGCGCAGCGGTCGCCGGCTCTGGGCGTGGGATCCCATTCCGCGGGCGCCCACTGATCCGGGCTTCGGCGAATGGACGCCGGAGGCGGCGGCCAAGACGGGTGCTGCCAACGCATGGGCTCCGCTCAGCGCCGACCCCGCCCGCGGGCTCGTGTTCGTCCCAACCGGCTCGGCGGCGCCTGATTTCTATGGCGGCGAGCGACCAGGCTCGAACGTGTTCGCCAACTCCGTGGTGGCCCTCGACGCGACGACCGGCCGAATGGCATGGCACTTCCAGACCGTGCACCACGACCTCTGGGACTACGACGTGGCCGCACAGCCGTCGCTCGTCACCGTGAGATGGGGCGGGCGAGAGCGACCGGCCGTGGTTGCGGCCACCAAGTCCGGCTTTCTTTTCTTTCTCGACCCCGACAACGGGGCGCCGCTGTTCCCGGTGGAAGAGCGGTCCGTTCCGCCGAGCACGGTGCCCGGGGAGCGCGCCTCTCCCACGCAGCCCTGGCCGACCCTTCCTCCGCCGCTTCACCCGATGGGGATGACGGAGGCGGACATCTGGGGTGCGACGCCCCGGGACCTGGAAGCCTGCCGCCAGCTGTTCGCGAGCATGGGGTCGTCGGGCTTCTTCGCTCCACCCTCGCTCGACGGCACAGTGATGTATCCCGGGTACGGTGGCGGGTTCAACTGGGGTGGCGTGGCGTTCGACCGTGAGCGGCGGCTCTTGATCGTGAACCAGCTCCGGCTGCCGGCATGGGTGCGTCTCACGCCCCGCACGGATCCTGAGCGGGGCAATCAGGTCGGCACGCCGTACACGATGACCCGCGCGATCATGGTGGCGCCGAGCGGCATGCCATGCGTCAAGCCGCCGTGGGGCGTGCTGATGGCGATTGACCTCGCAACGATGGAGCGCAAGTGGGAGGTGCCGCTGGGGTACATGCCGGGCACGGAGAACCAGCCGGGTGCCGAAACGTGGGGCTCGCCGACGATCGGCGGGCCGATGGTGACGGCGAGCGGCTTGGTCTTCATTGCGGCCACCGCGGATCAGCACTTGCGGGCGTTCGACGTCGAGACCGGGCGCGAGCTGTGGCGCGGCCGATTGCCCGCCGGTGCCATGGCGACACCCATGACGTATGCGGTTGACGGAGTGCAGTACGTAGTGATTGCCGCGGGGGGCCACAGCAGCTTGGGCGCGCCGTTGGGAGACCACGTCGTGGCTTTCGCCCTGCGGTGAAAGCGAGCGACCGACGCGGGACGACGTCCCGGCATCGTCGTCGTGCTCAACTGGTTCCGGAACCTCCGCGTCGGAAAGGCAGGAGCTGGTTGTGAAGTGGAGCGGTAAGGAGCGGCAGACGAGCTGACCGTCGCGCTACCTCACCACGCGGATCCGATCCGCCACGGGATACAGCCACTCCACCCCCCGCTCCGTCACCACCGCGTCGTCCTCCAGCGGAATCCGGAGCTTCTTCCCGCCCCACTCCGGAATCGGCGTGTAGGCGAACAGCTCGATCGAGAGGAAGTTGGTCGGCTTAAGCTCGAACGTGAGCTGCTTGGGGTTGAAGAACGCCAGCGACGGGCCGCTCCCGTGCCCCCAATCACCCACCGAGTGCGGGCCGATGATGAACTCAACCGCGGTGTCCGCCGAGGGGCGGTTGAACTCGGCCATCCGCTTGAAGCCTGCGGCCTCGATCGCCGCGTGCGTTTCGTCGAGTGCCTGCTGCGCGGTGCGCCCGGGACGGATGGTGCGCCGCATGATCTCGCGGATGTGCACGCCGTTGTCGAACGCGCGCCGGTAGCTTGGCGGCGGCTCCGTCTCACCCTCGCGCAGCACGTAGGCGATCCGTTTCATGTCGGTCCACTGACCCAGGAAGCCCACGCCCCAATCGATCATGAGGAGATCGCCGCGTCTGATGACGCGGTCCGTGGAGGTGGCCTCGATGCCGTTGGGACCCGTGATGTAGACCGACGGCATGTCGAACGACGAACCGAGTCCGCGCTGCGAGAGCTGGTCCCACATCCACCAGGCCACGTCCTCCAGCGTCGTGACGCCGGGCGTGATGATCTCGTTCGACAGCGCTCGCTCGGCCAGCTCGCGCGAGATCTCCCCTGCCTCCGCCATGGCGGCGATCTCGGTCGCCGTGTGCCGCGAGCGGTAGTCCGAGAAGAGCTTCTCGGCGGACACCAGCCGCGCGGCCAGCGACTCGCCGAGGGTGGCGGTGAGGTGCTGGTAGGACGTGTGTGACAGGCCGTCTGCCAATCCGATGTCCTGGGACATGTTCACGGCGATACGGCGAGGGTTGCGCTCCGCGACGAAGCTCCTCAGTTCGGACGCCGGGCCGAATCTGTCGTACACGCCGCACCGTTCCAGTGAGTAGCCGCCGGCGCCAAGCACTGCGCGCTCGATCCTGCTGGTGCCGCGGTCGGTGAAGATCCAGTACGCCCATCCGCCCACGTACCCCCCGCCCAGGTCCTGCCACATGGGGTCCAGCAGGCCCTCGCGCATCACGATGATCCACATGTCGGCGCCGTTTTCCCGCATCACTTCGGGCAGAATGCGATCGAACTTCTCATGCCGCATCTGACACAGCCGCTCGTAGCGGCGCCGCGCTTCCTGCGACGACGCCGGTACCGTGATGGCCGCGGACAGCGTCAGGGTGGCGAACAGCGCCGTGAGGGGCACGCACGACCGTGGCGCGGACATCAGGATGCCTCCCTCGGCAATCGCTCCGGCATGTCCGCCACGACGTACGCCATCACCGCCATCGTCGCGACGCACAACGCCATGTCTCGCGGGTCCAGCTTGTCCACCGTGTCCGCGTCCGTGTGGTGATACCAGAAGTACTTCGTGCCGTCCACGTTGAGGCCCATGACCGGCACGCCATCGCGAGCCAGCGGGCCGATGTCGGCACCGCCCCCTCCGCGGGTGATCGAGCCGGCCTCGATGCGATCGAGCAGCCGGCCCACTTGCTGCACCGTGGCGAAGGCCGCGTCCGAGCCGGAGAACCCGAATCCTTGCGGCTTGAACACCCCGGCGTCCGACTCCATCGCGAGCACGTGATTGGGCACTTCGGCCAGATGGTGATCGCGGTACGCCCGGCCCCCGCGGAGCCCATTCTCCTCGTTGGTCCACAGCACCACGCGCACGGTGCGCCGCGGCCTGAGTCCCAGCCGTGTGAGCAGGCGCACGGCCTCCCACGACACGACGCTGCCGCCGCCATCGTACATGGCGCCCTGGCCCACGTCCCACGAGTCAATGTGCCCGCCCATGACGACCACTTCGTTCGGTCGCTCCGAGCCCACGAGCTCCGCCATCACGTTGCGCGACTGGACGTCCGGCAGCGCCCGCGCGCTCATCTTCAGGCGCACCACGATGCGCTCTCCGCGGTCCTGCATCCGTTGCAGCATCATCGCGTCTTCGACCGTGATGGCGGCGTGCGGGATTCGCGGAACGGAGTCGTTGTAGCTCATGCCGCCGGTGTGCGGCGTTTGCTGCGAATAAGGAGTGACGGATCGGATCAAGCTCGCCACCGCTCCTGCGCGTGAGGCCGCATCGGCGCCGCGTCCGCGGTACTGCACCGTGGCTCCGTAGGAGGTGAACGGGGCGTTGAACAACACGATCTTTCCGCGGGCCTGCGATGCGCGGGCCGCGAGATCGGCGAAGGAAGACACGACCAGCACCTCGGCCGTGATGCCCTCGGGCGGCGTGCCCACGCTCCCGCCAAGGCCGAGCATTGGCAGACGCCTGGGCCGGGGCTCCACCAACTCGGCCGACTCTTCGCCCCGCACCCAGCGCGGCACCATCACCGGCTCGGCGCGGACGTTCTCCAGGCCGTCCCGCCGCATCTCCTCGAGGATCCAGTCCAGCGCCCGCTCCAGGTTGTCGGTGCCCGAGAACCGGGCTCCGAAGCGGTCAGCCAGTTCGGCGAGTCGGCGGTAGGCGAAGCTGTCGGCCAGCGCCGCGTCAATGATCCGGTCGGCGGCGGCCCGATATCGGGCGACGATCGGGGAGTCCTGGGCCAGCAGCGACGGCGCGGCCACGATCCCAGCCACCGCGATCAACACTCCAATGGGGGATTGCCTGGCAAACGGCATTGCGGCTCCTGAGTTTCCATTCTAGGTGCGGCAACGAGCGACGGTGCAACAGCGGCGGTGAAAGGTGTCGAGCCGGCCCGCGTGTGGGAACCCGTGGCGACCGCCGGGCGTTGATGTGGAACGGTCCCCGCGCTCGGGGGTCTGAATAGGCAGCAGGAGGTTTCCATGCGGGCCCGCAACCCACTGATGGCTCTAGCCCTCGTTACCGCGCTGGCTCCGGCGTGCGCACTGTTCCCCGGGCGCTCGAGTGAGCCCGACCCGGACGAGGAACCGGTGCCGCGCGAAATCACGCTCCAGGTGGACAATCAGAACTTTCACGACGCCACGCTGTACGCCATTCGCGGCGGGGAGCGGCGTCGCATCGGCAACGTGAGCGGTCTGAAAACGGGGCAGTTCTCGTTCGTGTGGACGGACCTGGACCTGCGAGTGGAGATCCATCTCTTGTCCGTCGGGTCGTACTTCACGAGCCCGATCATGATCGAGCCGGGAGACGAAGTGAAGCTGACGGTGCAGCCCAATCTGCACAGGTTCCGACCGGGGACGGTGTTCTAGGAGACGGCCGGCCCCCGATCGCCCGTAGGATCTTCCCTGGCTCTTAACGTCCCCAGCCTCCCTCACGTATACCTTCTGACCCCACCATGAGGAGCCTCGAGATGCGCGGTTCATTGATCGGCGCTGCCTTGCTCGTCCTTGCCATCCCGGCGTTTGGCCAGCAGCGCGGGCCGATGATGCAGCCTCCGCCCGACCACTGGATGACGTTCGATTCGCTGGTTCAGGCCGTTGGCATCACGGACGCTCAGAAGCCCGAGGTCCAAAAGCACTACGACGCGTTGAACGCGGTCATGAAAAAGGCGGCAGACGAGCGCCGGGCAATGCGGGAGCAGATGATGGCCGGCGGCGGGCCACCGTCACAGGAGCAGATGCAAGCCAACCGGGAGAAGATGCAGTCTATGCAGGCGGAGTTGGATGGCCATTACGCGGCAATTCGCGACCTGCTCACGGGGGACCAGCAAGCCAAGTTCGACGCGCTGGCCAGGCCGCGGGTGATGATGATGGGGCCGGGGAGGAGGCCGCCCGGGGGCGAGTGACGATCCGAGGGGCGTGGAGAGGCAAGGGGGACGGGGAGGGAGTGGCTGCTCGGAGTACCCTCATCGTCACTCCTCGCCCTTCTTCGTCTTCCCTCGCCCCTCCTCGGGGTTGCTTGTGTGGCCGGGGGTGGCGATGTTTCCAGCCCGCAAGTCGCGCCGATAGCTCAACTGGCAGAGCAACTGACTCTTAATCAGTAGGTTCCAGGTTCGATTCCTGGTCGGCGCATCCCGTAACCCTAATCACAGCACATACTTGCAGAGCGGTTCCAAGGCCCGTTTTGCTTCGGTCGCCGTTCCGTCGCCGTTCGTCAGAAATTGCGACCAATTTTTCCCTCGAGAGACCAGGCGCTGCAACCGCCGTCAAGACGTTGTGCCCCATAGCTTTCCATGGCCTCCTAGAGCGCATCAATCGCCCTCGCCGTTCCGGTCGCGGTTCGTCGAGGATTTGGACGGATTTTTCACGCTCCGGCCTCGTTCACCACCTCACACTGGTATCGGCGCTCCAAGTCGGCGATCAGCCGAGGATCGGACTCCCGAACATAGAGCCGCCGGATGAGCTGTCCCTGGGCACGGTAGCCGTGCTCATGCTCCACCACGATGCCGAGATTCTCGACCTCAGCCATGACCTCTGCCCAGCGGAGAGGTCGTGCACGGTACGAGAAGAACCCGACGCCGGGCAGCCGCTGATCAACTGGGAGTGGATTGCCCTTCGGACCCCGAGCAGGCTCTGGCATCGGCCCATAGGGAAGCGGGAATGAGACGTCCAACATCAAAGAGTCGTCTTGCATCGCTGGACCGTCCCACGCGCATCCTGCCGTCAGGCTGTACAGCTTGTAGCCATCGTGAGTGAGATGGCATTGGAACCGCCGCCACCCGATCACGGGACCGCGAACCATGACCGGCGGCCAAGGAGCACGCTCCGGTTCAGACGGCGACCCGGTCGGGTTCGTCAGTGGGAGCGCCAGGGTGATGAACGGGATCTGCGCGCTTGGGCTCCACGTGATCGGTTCGCTTGGGCTCCACCAGCCGCTCAGGTCGCTCCGGCTCCACGATGAGCGTGCGAAGAGGTTTGCCGATGTCCATAGACGCCTCCAGGAGAAAGGAATCGGGGGAAACAGCGCGGCGAGAGAGAAAGGCCCGCCAAGAAAGAAAACTTTGTCTGCGAGCCGGTGGCCAAAATCTGATGAAGAAGCCTGCATATAGCGCGCCGCAACCACGCCGCAGTAGAGCCACGCCAGAATCCCGATCACCGCGAACATGATCACGCTCCTGGGCTGATCTGCATACTTGTGCTGCTCGATGCTTCGGTCGTCCCCGCACGGCGCACCGCGGGTTTCCCCATCTCCGCCCCAGGCCACAACTCCGCCAGCACCGCCGCCGTCGCCTCCATGCTCTCCGTCGTCGGCTGGATGTAGGTCCCCACCGTCGTCGCTAGCGTATCGTGAATCCAGTCGCTCGCATGCTTCGGCCCGAGCCGCTCGGCCACCAGCGTGGCCAGCCCGCGCCGGAACGCATGAAAGCCCCGGCCCTCCACATGCTCCACACCAGCCCGCCGCTCCAGCCGCCGGAGACTCGCGTACATCGTATCCTCGCGCACCGAGCGCGCCGCATCGCGCCAATGCCAGAGCACCCAGCGGCTCTCGGTCCGGTGGTTCAGGGCCTCGAGCAGCGCCTGCCGCGTGAGCGGGATCAGGGGCACGATGCGATCCCGTTGGCCCTTGGAGCCGATCACATCCTGCCGGAACGTGAGCGTCCCGCCATCCAGGTCCACATCGCGCCACTCCAGAGCCCGCACCTGAGAGATCCGCGCCCCGTAGACCAACTCGAGCACGATCAGCGTGCGGAAGCGCCACTCGCCCCGGCGGGGTCGCTCGAACAGCTCGCTCACCATCGCCCCGAGTTCCGCAGGCGCGTAGACCAGCCGCGCCGCACGGATGGGCGGCACCTTGAGGCCATCCAGCGGGTTGTGCTCGAGCAGCTCCACCTCGTGCACGGCCCACCGATACGCCGCCTTGAGGTACTGGATCGTTCGCGCCACGGTGCCATCGGCGAGCCCCGCCTGACGCATCGTGTCCATGGCAACCCGCACCGCGCCGCGGCGGAGGCGCTGCGCCACCGTCGTGGGATCCAGATAGCGCAGGAGCACCGCCTGCGCCTCGGCATAGAGCCTGAGCGTGTCGGGCCGGAGCCGCTCGCCCGTGCGGTGGCTCGGTCGCCGGGCGGCGTCGGCGTTGTAGCGGCCCAAGAGATCGCTCACGGTCAGCGTGGTGATCGGCGTGGCTCGGCGCTGCGCGCGGGCGAGGGCGTCCTCGATGATCGCATCCGCTGCGGCGCGCGTGACCTTGGTGCTGGTGTCGGCGATCTTCTGTTGCCGCCTCCGTTCGCCGCGCGCCCACCACTCGATGTAGACCGCGCCATCGCATACAAACCGATTGGCCCGGTGCTGGCCCTTCGTGCCGAACTTGCGGATGTGCGTCCGGGGACTCATGGGCCGAAGTCCTCCGCGATCATCTCCGCCAGCCGCTCGGGGTCCGCGCCCGTCTTGGGTCGGCGCGCGTGCCGGTGCCAGATGCGCTCGCCGCGCGCACCACGCCGCGCGAGGCCCAGCCGCTCGCATTCGGCGAACCGCCGGACGCACCAACTGGCACTCGCGCCCGTCAGCGCCCGGAAGCTGTGCTCGGGGAGCCAGGCGGCGCGCAGCTCGGCGAGCGCGGTCTCGATGTCGCGCTCCCACTCCTCCGACAGCAGGCCCGCAGCGCGGCCATGCCGAATACGCTCGGCGAGACGATCCAGCGCCGTCATGCCGACCATCGCCACCAGCCTCCTAGGATCATCCGATCACCCCCAAGTCCCGCAGTGTGGCGCTGAGTTCCGCCATGCCGCCGACGACCATCGGCTCCCCGCATGCTCGGCACGCCTCAAGGAACTCGCGCTGCTCATCGCTGAGCACGCCGCCGGGCCGTTTCAACTCGATCCACAACGTACCGCGGCCCTGTGGCAAGAAGGCGTAGAGGTCGGGCACGCCCGGCGTGTTGCGTGTCGGGGCCGCGCGCCAGTCCGAGAACGAGTAGACGCGGCAGCCGAGCGCGAG
>DATMAW010000251.1:0-18334 GCA_035559715.1 Gemmatimonadales bacterium
CGAACTGGTCTCTCACCCGCACGGCGAGCATCTGCGGCAGTCGTGTCCCGCGGAATCCGAACTGGTTGTCGCCGCTCACCTTCGACAGCACAAACGCGGGGCCCGGTCTCGCCGTCCCCGTGAAGATCACTGGACTGCCGGCCCCAGTGACGTTGGCCGTGACCTGGTGCGTTCCGGCCTTGGTGCCGAACGTCCAGCTGGCCGACACTTGGCCGTCGCTCCCAGTCGTCCCAGTGGATGGCGAGACCGTGCCGCCATCCGCATTCACCGTGAACGTCACTGTGAGTCCTGCCACGCCGTTCCCACGGGGATCCCGCACGCGTACGACGAGGGCGGCTGGAAGTGTTTGAGTCACGGGACCGGTTTGGGAGGTTCCGGAGGCCGCCTCGACCGTGGCGAGCGCCTGCGCCACGGTCACGGTCACCTGCTCGGATGCCGGGCCCGCGGTGGCGGTGATTCGGGCCGAGCCGTTCTTGTTGGCCGTCACCATGCCGGCGTCGTCCACCGATGCGACCGTAGCGTCGCTCGACGTCCACGTGACCAACGCGCCGGTCAGTTCCTTGCCCTTCTCGTTGGTGACCTTGGCGTGCAGTTGTTCCGTATCACCCAAGGCGTCAAACGAGACGCTGCTCGGCGTGATCGTCAGATCGAATGGTGTGTCCGGCTCACCGCACGCCAATAGCACGGCGGCCACGGCGGTGGCGAGAAGTCGTGAGCGAGCAGGGGTCCAACCCATCCCGTCGCGGCTCACCGTTGAAGGTTTGGGAGAAGGCCTGGGGCCGCGGGGCCGAGCAACGGCGACCCCGCGGCCCACGTGATTACGCGTCTGACTTGACGATAATCAAGAACTTGGACGGCAGCCAGAACTTCTCGGGTTGCGCAATCCGAAGCGCGGTGATGCCCCGAAGGAGCCCCTTCTCGTCAGGTGGCGTGGCGAGATACTCCGGGCTCTGCCGAGATGCGATGCGGTACTCGGCCGACGGGTCAGGCAAGGGGATCTCGGTCACGCTGCGCGAGTCAATCGGCGTGAACTCGGACGGCGAGAGGTCGCGGGCGGGCTGCAACGTCTTGCCGCGCTTCCCGAAGACGAAGAGGACCCGGCTCCCGCCCTCCTCAACCACAATGCCGCGCTGCATCAGCTCTTTCTTGGTGCCGATCACGTAGTACACCGTGCTCATCGCGCTCACCGTGTCCGTGAGCGCCACGGTCTTGGCGGTGAGCTCGACAGTCTGGGTGCGGAGATCTTCGATTTGCGCGTTCAGCGCGGTGATGGTCTCCCGGTGCGCGGCGAGCGCCTGTTCGAGCTGCGTGACCGTTGCCTGGAGCTGCGCCTTCAGACTGTCCGACGTGGCAGTGAGGGCATTGATTCGGCGCCGTGCCTCTCGCAGCCGCGCCTCGCCCTGCTGCACCCGGCCGACGACGTCTCGGACCTGCCAGAGCAACGTGTCGCGCTGGGCCGTGCGCGGGGACTCGGACTGGATCTTCGCCGAAGCGAGCCGCTCGCGGCTCTGGACCTTCGCCAGCTCGGCGGTGATCTCACCGATGAAGCGAGCCGTCTGCGCCATCTCCTGGAGCAACGTGTCCCGTTCGGCGACGGCCGCTCGCGCCTGCTCGAGCTCGCGCGCCTGCTCTGGCGTCGGCCCGCGCTGACACGCGGCCACCGCAAGCAGCAGGCCGACGAGAATTGGGTTTCGTGACATAAATACCTCCCACGGGACGAGCGGTCCCGGCTAATTAAGGTTCTGATAGCAATAGATAAATGGCAAACGCCGGGAAGTTCCCTCGGTCCGGGGCCGGCCGGGCTCCGGGGCCCGGCTGCCTCTCGGGGGGGTCAGCCGGCCGACGTCCGGGCTCCGACTTCTCGGTCCAGGAGCAGCAGCGCCGATTTGTTGTCCCCGGCCATGCGAAGGCGCTCGGCAAGTTGCGTCGTGCTCTTCTCTTCTTCCACCTGTTCGGTGATGAACCAGTGCAAGAACGTCTGCGTGGCGTAGTCGCTCTCCGATTGCGCCAGGGCGTACAGCTTGTGGATCGAGGTCGTCACGGCCTCCTCGTGGGTCTTGACGCTCTCGACCACTTCCAGCATGGACTTGAACTGGGACGGAGGTTGTTGGACCGCCTGGAGCACGACCCGCGCGGCGCGATCTTCGAGGTAGTTGAAGATCCGCATCGCGTGCCCCACTTCTTCTTGGGCTTGCAGCCGCATCCAGCTGGCGAATCCCGGGAGGTTTTCCGCCGAGCAGTAGGCGGACATCGAGAGATAGAGATAAGCGGAATACAGCTCGCGCTGAATCTGGTCATTCAGCGCTGCCTGCATCTTCTTGCTGAGCGCCACGCGGGCCTCCGTCATAGGGTGCCGTGAAGATAACACCTGTAACTTGCATGCCGTGCAGCTCACATTGCGCAGGGCGGTGATCGCCGGGGCGACGGGCCTGGTGGGCACGTACTGCCTCGAGGAACTCGTGGGATCGGCGGCCTACACGTCCGTTCTGGTGCTGGCCCGCCGACCGATCGGGCCCACTCATCCCAAGGTCGCTCTCCGGATCGTGGAGTTCGGGGCGCTCGACGCCGAGGATCCCACTGTCGCCGACGATGCCTTCTGTTGTCTCGGCACGACGATCCGTGAGGCCGGGTCTCGCGAGTCGTTTCGCAAGGTGGATCACGACTTCGTTCTGGGGTTCGCGCGGTTCGCGCGTCGGAGCGGCGTGCGGCGCTTTGTCGTCATTTCGTCACTGGGCGCGGATCGCCGCTCGCGCGTGTTCTACAGCCGCGTAAAGGGGGAAGTGGAAAACGCCCTTCGGCACGTGGGATTCGAGAGTCTCATCATTCTCCGGCCGTCCCTGCTCCTGGGTCCGCGAATCCCGCCGCGCCGAGGCGAGCAGGTCGCAGCGGCCCTGGCCGCGATCGGGCGACCGTTCATGATCGGGCCGTTCCGCCGCTATCGCCCGGTGCACGCCAGGGCGGTCGCTCGCGCAATGGTGCAGCTTGCCGCGCGAGAGTGGACCGGGGCACTTGTCGTGGAGTCGGAGGAGATCCCCGAGGCGTGAGGGATCGGGGTGAGGCGTGAAAGGGAACGGCACAAGAACGCCCCTGACTCCCGACCCCCTCCGCCCTTGTGTTACGGCCTGGCGGCCATCGCCGGCCTGCCGTCCTGTGTTGCGAGTGTCCAGCTCGCTTGATGCACCAGGCGGACGATCTTCTCCATCTTCTCGTAGTTGATCTTCTCGGGGCGGTCGTATTGCGTATGGTAGTCCGGGTGCAGTCCCGTGAACACCCACACGGCCGGGACGCCGCGTTGCAGGAACGGCCAGTGATCACTCCGGCGTAGGAGATTCGATGCGTTGTTGTCGTAACGCGGTCTGAGTTCCAGCCCAATGCGGTCGTTGGCGCGCTGAATCAAGGCCCACAGGTCCGGCGACCGAGAATAGCCGAGGATGTTGACCGCGTTGCTGTTCGACTCGGCAGTTTGAACTTCGAGGCCGCGAAACCGCGCGCCGCCACCGGCGGGCACTTCCTCGTTGCGGCCGATCATGTCCATGTTGAGCACGCCTACTACGCGCTCGAGCGGCCGCAGTTGGCTTTCCACCCAACTCCACGCACCCAGGAGGCCGCGCTCCTCCGAGTTCCAGGCGGCGAACAACACCGATCGCCGGGGGCGGCGGCCCGCCTGAGCCGCCAGGGCGTAGGCCTCGGCGATCTCCAGGAGTCCCACGGTCCCCGATCCGTCATCGTCCGCTCCGTTGAAGATCTGCTCCGCGCTCGCCCCGTTGTGATCGAAGTGTGCGCTCACCACGACCCATTCGTCGCGCAGCCCGGGATCGGTCCCCTCGATGGCCGCGAGGACGTTACGGTCGGGCACCACGTGCCGGTGAACGGATGTGACGAGCTCCGCGCGCACCCCAGGTAGCGCGAGTGGCGTCATGCCACGAGCGGTCTCCGCAGCCTGGCCCAACTGCGCCAACGTGCGCCCGGTACCCCGCAACAGGATCTCGGCCAGCGCCGGCGAGATCTGCGCCGCCGGGATGCGAACGCGCTCCATCCACGCCGCGAGCGTGAACTGACCGATGCGCGGCGGCTCCCCCGGCCAGTAGTTGCGGGCTTCGGCCCCGAAGTCGTCCGGCCCCGCGTGATTGTGCACGTCGGCCACATAAAGGATGCCGATCGCCCCGCGGGCCTGGGCGGCGAGTGCCTTTTCGAGCGGACTCGCCGCCTGCGCGGTCACGACGCCATCGAATGGGCTCTCGGGGTCCGCTTCGCCGGGCTCGTGGTTGAGGACCAGCACCACGTTTCCCCGCACCTGATCGCCGCGGTAATCGTCGTATCCCAGCGCCGTCGCGGTAATGCCGAATCCGGCGAACACCACGTTGCCCGTCACGCGTCCGCTCGCGCTGAAGCGGGCCGGGTAGAAGTCCTGTCCCGACACCAATCGCAGCTCGACCGGATCGCTGGTGCTGATCGTGAGTCGGTTCTCCGCCCCCAGCGTCGCGCTCATCAGGTTGTAGGCATGGTAGTACGAGGCACCGGGACCGGCCGGTGTGAGGCCGAGCCGTTCGAACCGGGACTTGACGAACTCGGCCGCGAGCCGGTTCTCCGCCGTGTTGGTCAGCCGGCCGCGCATGCCGTCGCCCGCCAGGAAGAACAGATCGGCGCGAAGGTCCCGGGCCAGGATGGACTCGATTTGCGGGGCCGGCTCCTGGGCGAACGCCGATGCCGCCGCGAGCGTCGCGAGTATCAGGCACGTCGTGAGGCGCTGCATGGCTTCCTCCTCGGTGGAACGTCCGAGTATGAGGGTCGGAGCGCTCGCTTGCTAGGGAGTCGCACGGGAAGGGATATTGCACGCACTCGAGCTCACTTCCATGACCCGGCGCAAGAGCACCCGGGCCCGTCGTGCCCGTCGCGTTCCCGCCGAACTGTATCGGCGCGTCATCGAGGGCCTCCCGCTTGGCCTGAAGATCTGGCGGCTGGAGGACTCCCGGGACCCGGGATCGTTGCGTCTGCTCGCGTCGAACGACGCTGCGGCCCAGGCGACGGGAGTTCCGCTGGAGCAGGTCATGGGGAAAACGATGGCTGAAGCGTTCCCGCAGGCGGTGCCACTGGGCATCGCGGCCCAGTTCGCAGAGGTTGCGCTGTCGGGAAAGGCCCGAGATCTCGGCGAGCTCGTCTACGGCGATGCTCGGATGCGGGAGGGCGTGTTCACCGTCTATGCGTTCCCGCTGCCGGATCGCTGCGTCGCTGTGATGTTCGAGAACATCACGCGCGACAAGCTCATGGAGGCAGCGCGAGTTCGCCGGGCGGCACTGGCGAACCTCTCGCTCCGCATTCTCGAGGCCGCCAACGAGAGCGCCACCCCGGCGCAGGCGTACGAGCGGTGTTTGGCGGAGATCTGCGCGTTCACGCGCTGCCCCCTGGGGCACGTGTTTGAGCGCGGGCCCGGAGAGCCGGCGCTGCGCTCGGCCAACGTGTGGTTCCTGCGTGACGGAGCGCGCTTCGCTCGGTTCCGTCAGGCGACGGAAGCGCTGACGATCGTCCGCGGCGTCGCCCTGCCGGGGCGTGTATGGGAGAGCGGCAAGCCCACCTGGCTGATTGACGTCGCCGGAGGCCACAACTTCCCTCGCGCGGAGCTGCTGGGGGAGGCTGGCCTGAAGGGCGCGTTTGGGTTTCCTGTGAGCGTGGACGGAGAACTGGTGGCCGTCCTCGAGTTCTTCACGGAAGAGGCCCGCGTGCCGGACGAGGAACTCCTGGAGATCATGGAGCGCGCCGGGGAGTATCTGGCCGCCGTGGTGCGGCGGGCGCGCTGATCGAGCTGTCCGCGTAGACGTGATCTGAGAGTTCGGAGGCGTCGTCGTTGGCGGCATTCGCCACGACGTGCGCCACCACCGAGTCTGCCGCGCGCGGCGCGGTCCACGTGAGCCGCCACCGGGCTTCCCCCCGGCCTGAGAGCGCTGTTCCTGCCGCGGTGTGAAATGCATAGCGGACCCCGAGCGACTCAGCCGCGGTCGCCCGGTCGTCGGTAGCCGTCAGGACTCCCGCCGTTTGCCCCGCCCGTTCTCCGGTCAGGTATCGGACCGACACCTGGAAGCCCGCCTTGCCCATGTCGGCCCGCCGGAGCTGAACCGTGAGCGCATGCGTCTCACCGGGCCGATACTCCCGAGGGAAGCCGGTCAGAGACAGCTGGCCCCGGGGATCGTTGAGCGGTTCTCCCTGGTGGCATCGAGCGCAGGTCGGCTCGCCAAACCCTCCGGTGTGAGCGAGCGGAGGGCGATCGGGGAACGGCCGACGCGGAGTTGCCGCTGCGATCACCATGAGCGCGGCGGTGAACCGAATCAGGGCGCCGCGCATTTCACGATCCCCACCCCAGTTCAGCGGCCAGCGAGAACACGGCGAACCCGACGTAAACCACCGCCGCGAGAGACACCATGGCGACGTTGACCGGGCCGGGGCGCGCGCTCCTGGGCAGATGACGCAGGTTCATCCAGAGTACGGCGGGCGTGTACACGGCCATGGCAAACCCACCCATATATGCCGAGTTGAAGATGAACCCGAGATCGGTCATGCCGCGGTACTCCATGATCATCGTGATGCCGATGCCGAACACGATCACGAAGCCCGTGACGACGGCATACCACTGGGCCGTCGCCCTTCGCCTGCCGAACGCGAAACTCGTGGACACGATGTCGGAGAGGCTTCGGCCCAGCCCGTCCACGATGGCAACCTGTGTGCTGAACAACGTCGCGAAGGCAACCACCAGAAACAGCACGCGTCCCGCCGGTCCCATCGTGCCGGCCAGCACCGCGGCCTCGTCCCACATCAGCCGTCCGGCTTGAGGCACGATTCCCTGGGGATGCAACACCGCGAGCGCGGCGAGGACGAAGAGCAGAATCGTGAACGTGTTGAGCAACCAGAAGTACAGCGTCTGGTCTCGCACCACGAACCCGAACCAGTCGCGGAAGCGACGCACGTTCTCTTCCGTCTCCGGAAACGAGTATCCGGTTTGACCCGCCACCTCGGCGCCGGGTTCCCGGAACGGGTTGAGAAGTTCGCGCATGCGCCCGCCCATACCGATGCCCTTGTCTCGGACATAGAACGCATAGAACAGGTTGGCACAACCGCCGGCACCCGCGAACACCATGGCCCCAAAGAACTCCTGGATGGGGAGGTCTCGTTCGAGATGACCGAAGTTCACGGCGCCGCGTGCGAGTTCGAGGATTGTGTTGCCTGTCGCGACTCTGGCAGCCACCACGACGAGCCCGATCACGATGACGACGATCATCACGCCGATGGTACGTTCGACCGCTCGATAAATGCGCCGTGGGCCGAACAGGATGCCGGCGACCGCGGCAAACGTGATCGCGGTCCACACCCAGTCCGGGCTTGCATGATCCGGTCCCCACAACAAGGCCTTGAGGGCAAGCCCGGACGTGCGGGCCCACCCGGGAAGCAGGTATCCCGCGAGGTTGAAGAGCAGGAACGCAGGGGCGAACCCCCACCACAGGCGGGCGAAGCCGGAATAGACGCTCTCTCCGGTTGCGATGGCCCAGCGGCCAATCTCGACGTTGACCCAGAGCTGGAGAAACACGCCGAGCACCGCCGCCCACACGAGCGACGCGCCGTACTGCGCTGTGAGGCGGGGCCAGATCACGATCTCTCCGGCGCCGATCGAAAGGCCCACGAGCACGGCGCCCGGACCGGTGAGCTGCCAGAAGGCCTTCTGGCGCTCCGGGAGGTCGGCGAGCTGCAGCGGCGGGATGGCCCGTTTCATGGCGCGGCATAATACCGCTGGCTTGACGGGCATGCCACGCCGCGCGTATACACGCACGGCCAATTGTCGCGACCGCGGCAGGCGACGACCGACCGGAACGATCCGCTGGTGCCCATGCGCCCCATCAACCTGCGCGATTACGAAATCCTGGCGCGTGAGCGTCTCGACCCCGGTGTGTGGGGCTACGTGGCTGGTGGCGCGGGAGACGAGATCACGCTGCGGGAGAACGAAGACGCCTTTCGCCGGTTGCGGCTCCTGCCTCGTGTGCTGGTCGACGTCTCGACGGTGGACCTTTCCGTGACGGTACTCGATCAACGAGTCGCGCTGCCCGTGCTCCTGGCGCCGACGGCGTTCCAATCACTGGTCCATCCCGACGGTGAGCTCGCAGTTGCGCGGGCCGCTGCGGCAGCCGGCGCCGTGATGGTGGTGAGCACCATGTCCGGCTACCCCATGGAGGTTATTGCGGCGGCTGCGCACGGACCCAAGTGGTTTCAGTTGTACTGCTATCGGGACCGCGCGGTCACGGAACGATTCGTCGAGCGGGCGGAGGCCGCCGGCTATTCGGCCATATGTCTCACCGTGGATCTTCCTCGCGTGGGCCGCCGCGAACGGGACCTCCGAAACGAGTTCCAGCTTCCCCCCGGCGTCGTACCGCGGAACTTCGAGGGCCTGATCGATCTTGCCGCCGTGGCGGGTGGAGATGCCCAGCGGGCATTCGCGGAGTACGTCCATCGCCTCGTGGATCCGTCGCTTACCTGGAAGGCAGTGGACTGGTTGCGGTCCAAGACTCGGCTGCCGGTCCTGCTCAAGGGCATTCTCACGGCTGCCGACGCCCGACTCGCCATCGAGCATGGGGTGAACGGGATCGTCGTGTCGAACCACGGGGCGCGCCAGCTTGATTCCGTGCCGGCGACGATCGATGCAGTGAGCGAGATCGCGGATGCCGTGGCCGGTCGGACGGAGGTGCTGTTGGATGGTGGCGTGCGGCGAGGTACGGATGTCGTGAAGGCGCTCGCGCTGGGCGCCAGCGCCGTGCTGATCGGGCGGCCCTATCTGTACGGGCTCGCCGTGGAAGGGGAAGCCGGCGTGCGTGCTGTGCTGGAGTTGCTCGCGCAGGAGACCGAGCTGGCCCTGGCGTTGCTGGGGTGCGCCGCGGCCCGGGACGTACGGCGCGAGCACGTGAGGCGATAAGACGAACACGCCCCCGGCGTTCGCGATCACGTCGGGGGCGTGGGGGGATATTTATTCCGAAACCGTTGCCAGCGTGGGGTTGGCGCACGCTGGGATCTCGACTGCACTGCCGTGCCTGGCGTCGTTACGACCCCCGTCACTTCGCTCCCGGCTCCGACAGCCTGGATCCCCGAGGACGGTCTCAGCGGCTTGATTGCCGGCCCCTCCCCCCAGGGGCATGTCCGCAGGACCACGTCCCGATGGTCCGCATGCAACGTAGGTTCAAGGCGGTGAAGCGGTTGTGAAACGGAAGTGAAATTCAGTCGGCCCCACGCCCGGCGCGCCATGCGTCGAGGCGCCGGCGGTCGCGCTTGGTGGGTCGCCCTTTTCCTTCATAGATCGGCGTGGGCCGGGCCTTGATCTGCGCCACCAGCCGCTGGCGCGCGGCCAGCGACGACGGGTCCTCTTCATACAGGGTCCGCGCCACCGTCGCCGGCCCCCGCTGCTCAGACAGGGCGCGAACGGTCACGAGGAATTCCAGGCCTCCTTTGCGGACGCGGACTTCGTCGCCCACTGCAACCAGTTTGCTCGGTTTTGGTCGCTCACCGTTCACGCGCACCTTGCCGCCCTCCACGGCGTCGCGCGCCATGGCTCTGGTCTTGAAGAACCGAGCGGCCCAGAGCCACCGGTCGAGGCGGGCTCGCGCGTCCGTCACGGTGCGCGATACTGCGCGGCGATACGCTCCAGCCGCGCGTCAATCTCCTGACGCGAAATCCAGCGGCCCCGGATCATGACGCCGCTCAGGTGTTGGGTGTTGCGGATGTCGGCGAGCGGGTCGCCCTCGAGCAGCACCAGATCCGCTTGCTTCCCGACGGCGATTGTGCCGGACCGGTCTTCGACGCCAAAGAACCGGGCGACGTTGCGGGTACCGGTCTCGAGCGCCTGGTAAGGTGACAGGCCAGCCGCGACGATCGCCTCGAGCTCCCGGTGCACCGAAACACCGGGCACGTTCCACACCTGCGGCGCGTCCGACCCCAGCAAGAGCCCGGCCCCTTCGTCGTGGAGCGCCTTGATGATCGCCCGGCGGATTTCAATGAAGCGGCGCATGGTTGCCGGCGGCGGGCCCTGGCGGATCGCCTGCTCCTTCCAGTTGCGCCAGGCATTTCGAGTGCGGGGCGGCATGTAGCGCAGCTCAGGGCGTGCAGCCATGGTCTCCACGGATTCGTCGGTGGCGTAGCTCTCCATCAATGTCTGCGTCGGGACGTTCCACACGCCGGCCGCTCGTGTGGCGCGAGCAATTGCCGGGATCTTCGCATCGTCCACACTCATCGCCCAGGTAGCGCCGAACCAGCCGCCAGCCGCGCGATCCACCTGTGCGCCGTCCCTGATCAGGACGTCCATGTAGCCGTCCAAGTGATCGATGGAGGCATAGCGGGCTTCGAGCGCCCGCATGAGGCCAACCTCCTGGGGGACGTGTCCCGCGAACGGGATACCGACCCGATCGGCGGCGGCGTCAAGCGCATCGAACGCAACACGGGTCACGCCTGGATGGATTTTGATGAAGTCGTAGCCCAGGGCCTTGTTGGCCCGCGCGATGGAATCGCCCTGCGCCGCGGTGCGGGCCGTGTTCCCATTGGCTGATGGCCCGGAGGTCCAGATACGAGGGCCGAGCGCGGCTCCGGACTCCACGCGGCGCCGCAGGTCGAGATGGGCCGGGTGTCCGAGCATGCCGCGAATCGTCGTGACCCCATGGGCGACGTAGAGGAACAAGACTTCCTCTGCATAGTCCATCCGACCCGCGGAATCCGGCGGGGGGATGTGCGCGTGCATCTCGGCGAGGCCGGGGATGAGGTAACGCCCAGCGGCCTCGATCCGCAGGGCGTCGGGAGGCACTGTCGAGGTGGCCGCAGGACCCACGGCCGCAATCCGCCCATCTCGGATGACGACGATCTGGTTTGCGAGCACGCGCTCGGCGTCCATCGGGAGGACGTTGACCCCGATGAACGCGACCGGGGTGTTGGCAGCACTTCTCTGCTGAGCCTGGGCGGGAGTTGAGACGAGGCAAACGAGCGGTGCGAGTGGGACGAGCCTGAGCATTCGATCACTCCTGTTTGAACCGTGCGCGGAGGCAGCGATCAAGGTATTCGCCTCGTCAGGGCCGTACCAAGGCCGCAGGAGGCGCTGGCTGCAATCCAGCCGTTAACTCCCAGTGGAGCAAGGCATTAGCAATACGCCGTGGCCCGCATAAGGGGGGGCCTTCCTGAGTGATCGGAGTCTCACCCTGGCGGTGATGGAAGTCACGCACCATAATAGTGGCACTTCCTGAACCCCGTTTCCGCTTCTGGTTTGGCGGAGAGTCCCCGGGGGTGCGGATGACAGTCGCGGCAGAAACGCAGCTCCAAACGGCGCTCGAGGACCGGTATGTCATCGAGCGCGAGTTGGGGCACGGCGGGATGGCGCGTGTGTATCTCGCCCGAGACCTGCGCCACGACCGGCTGGTAGCGCTCAAGGTCCTCCGCCCGGAAATCTCCGCCTGCCTGGGGTCCGATCGGTTCCTCAACGAAATCAGGACGGTTGCCGCACTGCAGCATCCCAACATCGTGCCGCTCTTCGATTCTGGAACGGCCGCCGGCCTCTTGTACTACGTCATGCCGTTCGTCGAGGGCGAGACGCTACGGCAACGCCTGATTCGCGAGGGCTCGCTACCGATCCAGGACGCGATGCACATCGCGCTGGAGACGGCCGATGCGCTCGGGTACGCACACGCGCGGGGGGTCGTCCATCGCGACGTCAAGCCGGAGAACATCCTGCTGTCTGGCGGGCACGCGCTGGTGAGCGACTTCGGTATCTCCCGAGCGGTGGCGAAGGTTGCGGGCACCGCGGTTACCGACATCGGAGTGGTGCTTGGGACGCCCGCCTATATGAGCCCCGAGCAGGCCACGGGACAACCGGACGTGGATGCGCGGAGCGACGTGTACGCACTGGGCTGCGTGCTGTACGAGATGCTCACGGGAGAGCCGCCGTTCAGTGGGTCCACCGCCCAGACGGTTCTCGCGCTTCAGGTGAGCGCTCCGCCGGTTTCCGTTCGCGTCCTTCGGCCGAACGTGCCCCCGACCGTGGACCGTGTCATCGAGCGTGCGCTGTCCAAGGTGCGAAGCGATCGGTTCGAAGACGGGGCGGCTCTGCGACGCGCGCTTCGCGTTGCCGCGGACGAGGCTTCGGCCAAACGCGTGCGCCAGCGGGCCATCGCGTTCGCCGGAGCCGTGGCGGCGTCCCTCGTGGCGGTCAGTATTGGGCTGTCGGCGTGGTCGCCGGCGCTCGATGAGAGCAGCTTCGTCGTCGCTCCGTTCGTGCATCGCAGCGGGGCCGTTCCCGCGTTGTTCACCGGGGACGTATGCGAGTTTCACCTCTCTCACGTGCTCCAGGGGTTTCGCGGAATCAGCGTGGCGAGTAAGTGGCGCGTGAGGGAAGCTGCCGGCAAGCCTGACGAGCAAGTCGGCCATGACGGGTGGCTGGATCTCGCGCGCGAACTCGAAAGCGGCCGGCTCGTGGAGGGGGAAGTATCGCAGCGCGGAGATACCATTGCGCTCACCGCCGAGTTGTGGGACGCGCGGCGCCGCGAGCGGGTGAGTGTGGCCCGAGCCCAGTTCATCTGGGGCGTGGACGACGTTGCCGCGGTGTTCACCAGACTCGGCGCTCAGCTGCTCGGCGTCCCGACCGACTCCGTGGGGCGCCCCGTCACCGCAGACGTTCGGGCGAGCGCGGCATTTGTCGATGCACGCAAGGCCCTGGCCCGTTGGGACCTGGCGGCCGCGGAACTCGGATTCCGGCGAGCGGTCGAGCTGGATCCGCAGTTTGCTGACGGGCACCTGTGGCTTGGGCAGACGTTATCCTGGCTCGGTCGGCCCAGCGCCGACTGGGGTGCCGCCGTGCGTCGCGCCCACACGATGAGCGATCGCCTCTCGGAGCGGGAGCGGATGGTGACGGAGGCGCTCGTGGCCCTGGCGGACCAGGACTACCCTCAGGCGTGCGCCCGCTATGCGAGGCTGGTGCGTCAGGATTCCGCCGACGTGCAGGCGTGGCTCGGGCTCGGGGACTGCCACCGCTTGGACGGAGCAGTCGTTCGAGATCCGCGGAGCCCGACCGGGTGGGCATTCCGCGCAAGTTACGGCAATGCGGTGCAAGCGTACCGGCGAGTGCTGGAACTGGTGCCGTCGTTCGGCCGCGTGCTGGAGCGCCGGGCCTTCGAGCCTCTAGTCACCCTGCTGCCCGTTTCGCCCAACGTCCTCCGCTCCGGGCACGCCGTGCCGCCCGACACGGGATGGTTCTTGGCCTTCCCGACGGTTCAAGGGGACACGGTGGTCTTCGTGCCGGATCGCGCGGCACAGACCACGGCGCGGCCGGCGCCTCCGTCCCTCGATCAGGCCGTAGCGCGCAATCGCGCCACGTTCGTCGAGATCGTCACTCGATGGGTTCGCGCGCTGCCGCAATCGGTGGATGCACAGACGGCGGCCGCTCTGGCGTTCGAGACGGTTGGCCAGTTGGATCCCGCTCGGTACGGCGAGCAGTCGGCGGTCGCGGCTGCACGGCGCGCCCGGTTGCTGGCACGTGATGCCGATGAGTCTTTGCGCCCCGGCCTGGGCGAAGTGCGGCTTCGCATCAAGATCGGGGATCTGGCGGGTGCTCGTGCGCTCGCCGACTCCATCATCCGAGGTGCGCCGATCGACGACCCGCTCCGAGCTCACGATCTGGCGGCGCTCGCGGCGCTCACGGGTCGTGTGCACCTCACGGCGCAGCTCGCAGCGCGCGCAGCGCCGTTGTACCGAGACGCGCCGGGGCCGCTCGCCGACGCACCGCTGGCAGTGCTTGAGGCAAGGGAACGCCTGCGCGCGTACGCAGCATTCGGGGCACCGGTCGATTCGATTCGGGCACTGACGCGGCGCGTGGACACTCTGCTCTCGGCCTGGGTGGCGGGCCCCGTCCCCGTGGCGATGCGGCGGCAACTGCTCGACCAACCCATGGCCCTCGCCTTCCCCACCCTCGGTCGGAGCAATGTGCATCGACCGGACCCCCCGGAAGGGAGTCTCATCGGGCCACAATTCGCGCTCGCGACCGGCGCGCTTGCGGCGGCCCGTCGAGCGCTGGATGCGACGGTGGCCGGACGGGCCAACATCCGCCCGGGTGACGTGGCGTTGCATCGGACGTTCCACGAGGCGTGGCTCTTGGCCCAACTCGGCGATTCTGCTGCCGCGGCGACTCACCTGGAACGCGCACTGACCCCCGCCGCACTCGAGACGCTTGGGATTGGCGCACTCGACTCCCCGGTGGATGCGGCGGCCCTGGTGCGCGGCATCGCACTCCGCGCTCAGCTCGCCCGCTCGCTCGGGCAGACGGCCGCGGCGGCCGAGTGGGCGGCCCGTGCGCTCACTCTGTGGCAGAATGCCGATTTAGAACTGCGGCTGGTACTCGACAGCCTGCGCTAGCCGCAGGGGCCGCGGCAGAAGTCCCCACCGAAATCGCGACTGCAGGAGGCCGAATGAGCCGCATGCGACGGACGGGATCGGCGGTGCTGGGAGTGGTGGTCCTGGGGGCGGCGGTCATAGGGGCACGGGGACAGCGACTGCAGGAGTGCCGCCTGCCTCCGCCTCCCCCGAGACTGGGTAGAGATGTGTACGCCACAGGTCTAGGAATTGACAGCCTCCGTGAGTACGCCAAGAAGCTCACCTACTTGGCCGGGCATCCCTTTGGGGAGGAGCGGCGGCTTACGATCAAGAGGCCTGACGGAACGTTCGCTCTGGGTCCCTTCGCCAGAGCGCACCCGTTTGAATGCGCCCATCGGTTCAGCAGCAATGCTCTGGATAGCGGGCGTGTCGTCGCGCGCATCATCCTCCCGGCAACGGAGGCCTATGGGAAGCTCGGCCTGCCACCGGGCGTCAGCTTCGTCTACATCGACAGCGTGAACGCGGCTGCGGGAACGGCGCGCGCCCTGATCATCCCCCTGAATCCTCTGTTCCCGGCGGAGCGGCGCTCGGTCAAGGTGGAGTCTCAGAGTACGCCACGGTCGTTTCCCGAGGCTCGATGGATCTTCGATCCCGAAGACGACCACCTGTGGGTGTCGTGTTACAGCCTCGGGTGTTGCCGGGTAACCCATGATGAGGAGTAGGGCCGGGGAACCTCTGCCGGCGGGGTAGTCGCATTGACGCCCCACCGCTCGGCTCTACCTTTTACGGCCGTCGAGGGAACTGAGAGGGATACATGCGGTGGTCGAGGCTCATTCCGGTGTTTGGCGTGGTGGTTCTCGGGGCGTGCGCTGCCCCGACTGACCAACTTTCCTTGCAGGACAGGACGATAGAAGAGCAGGCGCTCCAGGACCGCCTCCGCCAGTGGGAGCGGGCCATGAACGCCAGAAATGCAGACTCGCTGGCCGGGCTGTACTACCAGGGCCCGGAGGTCACCGTGGCCCGGCCCAGTGGCCGGCGTACGCGCGGCTGGGCGCAAGAACGCCAGGCGCAAGAAGAGTTCGCTGCGAGGACAAAGAGCATCAATCTCGCCGTTCAGACGGTGACGGCGGATGTGATTACGCGGCGTCTTGGGCTCACCACGTTTGGTTACACTGCCGACGTGACCGACACGCTTGACGTTCGGACGATCTACGCAGGCCAGGGCACGGCGGTGTGGACCAAGGAGCCGGGTGACAACAGCTGGAAGATCTGGGCCTTGCAGCTGTCTCAGAACACGCCGGAGCCCGCAGCGCCAGCGCGGAGGCGGCGGTAGACAGATAACGATTGGAGGAGAGCAGGCACGATCACGGACGACCGATGGGGAACGTTGCCTGCGAACGTGCCGGATGGTGCGTGATGGCCTCGGACGGCCGTTCGCTCCGAGCCCCCAGGTGCTACGAGCGGTAGTGCGCGTTGATGCGGATGTACTGCTCCGATAGGTCGCACGTCCACACGGTTGCCTCGGCCCCCCCCATGCCGAGGTCCAGCCAGATACTGATCTCGGGATTCTCGAAGACGCGCCGCGCGGCGGCTTCGTCGTAGGGCGCGGCGGCGCCGCCAGCGGCGAGCACGATCCAATCATCCTGCGGCGCGTCATGCGCCATGTGCCGGCGCACGGCGAGCCGCAACCGCTCCGGGGCGATGGGGAAGCCTGCGGCACCCGCCGCCGCCAGGATACGTCCCCAGTTGGGATCTCCGCCCGCCACGGCCGTCTTCACCAGCGAGCTGCGTCCGATGGCGCGCCCCACTTCGCGGGCGAGCGCTTCGGTGGAGGCGCCGCTGATCGCCACCTCGACGAACCGCGTGGCGCCCTCACCGTCTCGCACAATGGACAGCGCCAGCTCGCGCGCCACGTGCATCACCGCCGCTTCGAACGCGCGGCCGGCTTCGTGGTCCCGTGCGAGCGTCACGCCGCTCGCCCCGTTGGCAAGCAGGAGCACCGTGTCGTTCGTACTCGTGTCGCCATCCACGGTGATGGCGTTGAACGTGCGGTCGGTGACGCGGCGTAACACCTCCCGCATCATGGCGACGTCCACGGCCGCATCGGTCGTGATGACCGCGAGCATGGTGGCCATGTTGGGATGGATCATCCCCGCGCCCTTGGCGATTCCGCCCACGGTGAATGCGCCCGATCCCGTGGCGACGCGCACGGCCAGGTGTTTGGGGCGCGTGTCGGTGGTCATGATGGCGCGCGCGGCCGCCACGCCGCCGTCTGCGGCGAGACGCGGCGCGGCTGCCGTGATCCCCGCCCTGATCTTCTCCAACGGAAGCGGAACGCCGATCACGCCGGTGGAGAGAACCAACATGGACCGGGATGGCAGACTGAGCGCCGCTTCGGCGGCCCGGGCCATTTCAGTCGCAGCCAACAGACCCGGTTCACCCGTGCAGGCATTCGCCACGCGGGCGTTCATGACAACACCGCGCAGGCGTCCGGGTCGCTCGTTCAACACGGCTTCGTCGTAGAGCACGGGGGCGGCGCGCACGCGATTCTGGGTGAACACGCCGGCGGCGGAGCAGGGATGATGGCTGACGAGTAGCGCGAGATCCGGGGACCCGTCGTCCTTCAGCCCAGCATGCACCGCCGCGGCGAGAAAGCCCTGCGGCGAGGTAACACTGCCCTCGGGAACCGGCTGTGGCGACGACACGGCGCGCAAAGTAGTGGCGGCTTCAGGGGTCGGCAACCGCTTGTGTGAAAGTGACTTGCGTTTTATCGTTGCGCGACCTCCACCGTGGAAGCCCGGCAGATGTCGGATCCCTTCCCCAGTTCCGAGGACTACAGCGAACGCGCACATCGGCTTTACAACCAGGGAGAGTACGACGAAGCCGTAACGGTCCTTCGCGAGGGATTGGAGATTTTCCCCTTCGCGCCGGACCTGCATGTGGGCCTGGGTTACGCCCGGCTTGCGTGCGAGGAGTACGCGTGGGCACGGCACGCCTTCGAGAAAGCGCTCGGCCTGCAGCCGGATCACGAGGATGCGCTCGCCGGGCTCGGGGAAACGCTGTTGAAGCTGGGCGAGCGCGAGGCGGGCCTGCGATGCTTCGAACAGGCCCTCGATCTCGGGTTCCGCGAGGATCACGATCTCGTGATTCAGATGGGCCGCGCGCTGTTTCGCGAGGGCCTGTTCGCACATGCGCGGACGTTCTTCGAGACCGCAGCGCTGCATCACATTGACTCCTCGGAGGCCGCGGCGTGCGTGGGCTACGCCGCGCACCGGGGCGGCGACGAGGAGGCAGCGCTCTACTGGCTGCGGCGGTCACTGGACCTCGAGGCGACGCACACGGAAGCGCGGATCTACCTCGGTAACTTGTTGTACGACCGCGGCGAGTACGATGCCGCCCTGCTCCATCTGGAACAGACGGAGCCGCAAGACCACGCGGATGAGCTGGCCATCTGGCGGATTATCGAGCTGAAGAAGTCCATCTACCGGCTCCGCCCCGGCGATCCCGAACTGGCGCCGTGGCACGAGCGACTGGCGGAGATCGCGGCGGAGGAAGATCAGGTTGACCGATTGCTGGCCGAGGTCGAGGCCAGACAGCCCGATGGTACCGTGCGCGATCCCAATCAGCTCGAGCTGTTCGGCACCCTCCTCGTGGACCTCCAGGGCATGCAGCGGCGCGCCGATCGCGAAACGCACCGGGTCCGCACGAGCAAAGGCGTCACGTACAGCGGCACCTGGGAGGAGATCGTCCTTCAGATGAAGATGGACGATCGGGACTGGGCCTCCGTGTCACTGGAGGACTACATGCAGCAGATCTCGCGCAGGAGCCGCCTCGAGACGGGCGTCGTCATTCCGCCCACGGACGCGGAGGCGTTCGTGAAGGGGAGCGCGGTTGCGGGACTGCTGAAGATTCTCGGGTAGGGCGGCCCCCCCGGCGGGGCGCCAGCCCCGCCGTCCCCCGCGTCGGC
>DATMAW010000252.1:0-26203 GCA_035559715.1 Gemmatimonadales bacterium
ACGCGAACCACCGACGTGCGGCCCGGCGGCGTCACGCCGCGGAAATAGTGCGGGTTGAGTTCCACCAGCGCCGCGGTGGTCGTGTCCGCCAGGCGGGCAAGGACGTCCAGGCCGGTGGCGTCCGGAACGGTGATCTCGTCGAACACCAGAGGATCGAGCAACGGCACGTTGCGGAAGCCGTGACGCTCGGGGTCCTTGGCGACGAGTGCTGCCGCGATCAGCTTGGGGACGTAGTCGCGGGTTTCGCGGCGGAGATACCGCCGATCCGACAGTTCGAAGAACGTCTCGTCACTCAGCTCGCTGTCGTCGCCGGGAAGCCGGCGAATACCCCGGGTGACGCGAGTGGCTCCCGCATTGTACGCCGCTGCCGCGAGGTACCACGACCCGAACATCCCGTTCAGGTCCACCAGGTGCCGCGCCGCGGCGTCCGTGGCCTTGAACGGGTCGCGCCGCTCGTCCACCCAATCGCCGATCTCGAGGCCGTACCGCCGTCCCGTGGACGCGATGAACTGCCACATGCCCACCGCATTCGCGCGGGATACGGCCGTGTTGGAGTACCCGCTTTCCACGATCCCGAGGTAGACCAGGTCTTCCGGCACGCCGTACTGCTTGAACTTGGACCGGATCATGCCCTCGTAGCGATTGAGCCGGCCAAGCCAGATCGTGAACCGATCGCGGGCCTCGCCAAGGAAGAAGTCCATGTAGTACTGGACGCGGGCCCGGCTGGAGAACGATTCGACGTCAATGTCGTAGGTGGGTGCCGCGCCGCCCGCCGCGCCGCCACGGCCGAACAGCCGCGCGGCCTCCTCCTCCATCCCTTCCGGCTCGACCGCCGACAAATCGGGGAGCGGAAGAACGCCGCTGGCGTGGTCACTGCCCTTGGCAAGGCTGCGGAACTCCAGCACACGAAGCGCCGTGAGCGCGATCTCGTCGGCCGCTGGGTCTTCAGGCGTCGCCGAGATCGCGGCGAGGTCCGATGCCAGCGCCTCCGGCGCCACGCCGGGCTCCGGACCGAGCATTGGCGGCTCCGGCGCGCCGCCGCACCCCAGGGCCAGCAGGCACACAGTCAAGATGCGTTGCGTGCCGCGACCAGAGCTCATCCTAAAACCGGCCCACTCTCGCAAACACATTCCCCATGAGGCGATTGGTGGCATGCAGCACGGCGAGCGCGGCGCCGCGCTCGAGATCGTCTTCTGCAAGGTACGAGCCCACGATTCTGCGGGACGGTCCCTCTCCCTGCGTCGTGAGCGATACGATGATCACGTTGGCGTCGAACGCGCGCAGCGACTTCACACCCAACAACTCGAACCGAATGCGCCCCGCGATCGCCGACTCCAGGGCCGTCACGGCGGCCTGGGCGGCACAGCGGAGCATCCCGGTCTGAGAAGCCACCCCCTCGGCTTCACCCGTGTGGGGATCCCCCGGCTGCCATTCGAGTACGACCCGCGCCCGGCAATTCCCGCTCGGGAGGCGGTGGAACTCGAACGCCGAGAACTTGACGCGTTCTCGCGAGGGTGGAACAGGGCCGGCCGGTTGACTCATGGGCTCCAGTTGGCGTCGGGCTCAACTGACTTCGTCGAACCGCACCTCGAGCTGGCCGCTCGGTACCTCAGCCGCGGCGCGCACGAAATCGACATCCAGCCGCGGCTTGCCGGCCTCATCCAACATCACGGACACAAGCAAGATGTCTCCGTTCCCCAGTGACAGGCGCAACTGGCGACAATCGGAGCGCATTACCACATCCTGGACCGTTTGGTCCCGCAGATGCGCCACGGCCTCGGCGATACGACGAAGCTCCTGAACCGATGCAACGGACACGGAACCCGCGATCACCCGATGTGCTGCACCAGGAGAGCCCGCAGTTCTTCGTCGGGAATGCGGTCCGCCTGAAGGAACAGCGACGACTTAGACACGGACTCGAGCGGATATGGGGCCCACACGGTCCGTCCACCCTGGCCCGCGCCCGCCGCCCGAAACGCCAGCATCAACTGCCACAGCGACGCGTTCGCCCGCCGCTCGGCGGCGGCCTGCACGTGCCACACTTCTCCTCCGCTGGCGATCACCCTCCAGGCCATTCCCGATTCACTCCGAGATCTGAATAACGGAACGCCCCGTCGGTGAGGGACGAAAGCGCGCCAATATGGAACTGGGCCGACGAAACCGTCAAGACCGCGGGCACCCTCAGTGGTGCGTTGGCTTGTAGCTGCGTTTTGCGACTACGGCCGCATCCCGGGGGCCGGCGCATCCCACGGGCTCGGCGCGGGCTCCGCCTCGAACGCGGCGGCCTTCATCGGTTTCTTTGACGGGGACGATCCTTGCGCCACGACGTCGGCCGGAGCCGCGAAGCTCTGGACGACCGGCGCCACGTACGCCGTGGTCTTCGCGAGTCGCTTCAGAAATTCGCGACGGTCTTCAGAAGCCATAGCCTGTTTCCTCTGCGCCGGGTGCCTTCGACGTAATACTACCGCGCAGGTGTGCAATAACAAGCCGTTCCGCCTCCGCCTGACTGAGGTCGGGCCGGTCACGAATCAGAATGTGCGCTATGTCACTGACGGATCGCGTGCCGTCTGCCAAGGCCAAGACGCGGAGGGCCGTCTTCCCACGGGGGGTGAGTTCCGGAACGGAATCCCGGGAGGCCTCGAGGAGATCGGTTACTGACATCGGCGTGCCGAGGAACTCGTGCCCCCGGCGACGACCCGCTCGTGATGCGACGTCCCACGCCAGCCACCCTGGAGCCTGATCGGGGAGCGGTTCGGCGCGGATGCTGACCGTGAGCCGGTCTCCGGCAGCCAGCGCGAGCGGCGGATCGATCGGCAGAAACAGATGGCCCCAGGATCCCGGCGTCTCCCCCGGGGCGTTCGACAGCCGCTCGCCTCCACCGAGGTTCAGCTCAAACCAGTAAACCAGTCCGTGCATCGCGGCCGCTCGGTCCACGCTGATTTCCGCGACGCCGCCCAGTTGATCGGCCGCGACGTCGCGCGCAAAGTCAACGCACCCCACGCGGGCGCCCGCATGCAACAACGCCTCGCGGGGAACGTTCACCCGGTGGGGGGTGTTGGCCACGGCTTCGCGCCCGGCCGACCAATCCAATCCGTAGAGCGGCGGCTCGCCATCCAGGGTCAACTCGCGGAGCAAGTCCTCAGAGGAGACCGGCGCAAGGAAGAGGTCGGCGCCCGCCGGAACGAACCGGGCGCCCGGCGCGAGGGCCGTCCGCCGGACGCCGCGTAACAGCCGCCACGCGCTGGCATCGAGCAGCCGGGGCGGGAAATCTTCAAAGATGACGACGTTCGCGGGCTCGTCTGGAACAGCGTCCGGCAGCCAGCCGCGCAGGAAGGTCACGCGGTCCGCGTATCCGTTCAGCCGCGCGATGGTCCGGGCCACGTGGATCACCGGGTGCCCGTCCACGGCCCAGACGCGCGCGGCACCCGCATCCGCCGCGAAGAAGGCGAACGTGCCCAGTCCGGAGCCGATCTCCAGCACCCGATCGCCCGGCCGGACGCCGTGGCGAATGGCGCGGCGGAAGGCTTCGATGCGCCGACTCTGCCGTAACAGCTGCCGGTAGTACAGCAGGCTCACTCCAACAGTCCTTCAGCGCGGAAGCGAGCGATGGAGGCTTCGACGTCCGCCAGGATGTGAGCGGCGGGCTGGGGGGGAGTGAACGACTCACCCACGGCCTCGGCGATCTCCGCCGCTCCGCGCTCGCCCGTGCACAACGACCACACCATCGCGGCCGACAGGTTCAATGCGTGCACGCGGTCGCGCTTTGGGTCGTACACGACCCATTCGTCATCCAGCTGGCGGAACAGGACGTCTGAGCGCGCGCGCGGGCGATCGGTTGCGTCCGGGGATGTCATGCCACTTAAGCTAGCGCGCGTCCACCCAGCTTGCGGGCCAGATGGCGCACGTGGCACCACCGGGCGGAGGCCGCGCTGCTCGCCGCCGGCCACCGCCACCGGACGTGGACCTCGGGGGGCCAAAGACCGTCCGCAAGGAGGCCGAGGATGTCTCGCGCGCGGTCCAGCAACATGGCGCGGCGGAGCAAGCGGCGGAGGGTCATCTCCCGATAATCCACCTCCGGAGCCGCCAGCGCCATGGTGAGCCACGCGGTGAGCGTCATCGTCGGGGCGAGTCGCGACGCCCGTACGCCGCGCGGTGGCGACGGCACCGAGGCGGCCCCGGTGACTCGGAGATCGCGTCTCAGCAGTTCTGCGATGGTGCGCGCCGCCCGCCACACGCCGAGGTGACGAGCGGTCGGCTCGAACACCTCACGGGGACAGGAGCGCGCGCTCCACAACAGGGCGAGATCGAGCAGGCCGCGAACGTGCAGGAGATCGTGATGTACGAGATGATGGACGAGCAGCGCGGCATGGTCCGCCGGGGCGGGCACCGGGAACGAACCGCTCTCGTCGAGCCGTTGCCACACCTCGGGCGGCAGGCCGCCGGCCGAGCGAGGGATGATCCGAGCGACGGACTCGACGGCCCAATGGAGGTCCACGGCAACGCCGGTGAGCGCATTGCCATCTCCCCGCTCGAACACCCGGCCGGGTCGAAGCCCATCGGGGCCTCCTTGCCGCTCCGGTGCGGCCTCGGTAAAGCCGGCGTCGGCGAGCGCGCGACGCGCCTGAGACGCCGTGTCCTGTGGCACCCACAGGTCAATGTCGGCGATCTCGCGATCGCCTGGCTTGTAGAGCACTCCGAGCAGGGCCACACCCTTGGCGACGAAATGGCGAATGCCTCGAGCCGAAAGCGCGGTCGAGACTTCCCGGGCGGCTTCGAGCAGCAGGCTGTCGTACAGCCGACCCGCGAGTCGCCGACCACTGGCGCCGTCGCCGACTGCCGGCGCATCGGTATCCGTGTGGCGGCGAACGTAACCCTCGATGCCCAGCCGGCGCGCCGCCGCCATCACAGACTCGTTGCCTGCCGCCGCACTGAGGCCCGCGATAAACGCGCGGCCGATTTCGTCGGTCAACCGCGAGTCCCTCCGAGCAGCGAAGCTCCACGTGCCGCCGAGCTGAACGAAAGCGTTGCGACGTCGGCTCCGTGCACGGCGTCCGCCAAGACCTCGAACGCCGCTGAGCCGTGGAGTCCCGTTGAGAGGAGGTGTCGCATCAGGAGGGTCACGGCTTCGGAGCGGCGGAGCGGCGCGAGCCGCTCATCCCGCCCCGCCCCGCGCTCCAGAAGCACGACTGAGGCGATCTTCGCTTTGTCCGCCCAGCCTGCGCCGTCCGACGGATCGTACCACGCCGTGGACGCACCCGGCTCCCACAGCCGGGTTTGCTCCACCGTGACGCCTGCTTCCGCGAGCACGGCGGGGTCCACCTTGAACAGTCGCTTGAAGGCATCCACGCGGCCGCCCGCTCGGACGAGGGCCACGTCGTCCCCGAGCACGGGATGACCACGCCGGCTGAGCCAGAAGGCGAGGCTCGTTTTTCCAGCGCCCTCCGCTCCCACGAGCAGCGTGGCGCCCTCGCCGAGCAGAACGCCGGCCGCGTGCAGATGCACGGCATCCGACACGAGACCGAGGAACGCCTGGGTAAGCGCGTACTCGACGGCCTCGGCCACTTCGATGCTGGTAGCGCAGGGATACGCACCGGATCCGTCGGTCACAGTCCACACAGTGCCGGTCCGCCGCACGGTCACAGTCGGGGCACCGGCGAGCGCTCCGGAGCCCGGCATTTCGTAGGAGGGGAAGAGAAAACGGAGCGGCGACACGAGCGCGTGATCTTCAACGCGCACGCACAGCGACGACCCGTTCACACGATAGGCGAGAAACCTCGCGTCCATCTCGGGCGCTGTCCTCGAGTATGCAATGACGACAGTCGATCCGGTGCAGGTGGCCGGCTCCGCATGGGGAATGTAGCGCCGCGCTCGGTCCGGCGCGGGGCGCGACAAGGAGATCAACTCAAGCTGGACCAGTGTGGCACGGCTCGTAGATTGCTACGCCATGAATCGACTGCGACTCTGGATCTACCGATCTCGGTGCTTGCTCACCGCGGCGTTTCTTGTGACCGCGGGCTGCGAGCGCTCGCTCCCGCCAGCGAGCCCCCAGTACGTGGCGGAGTGGATGCGCCACTACTACGGCCTGATCCGCGCGGAACGGATTTCCCCGCCGGTGGCCTCTCGCGTCCTCGCCTATGCCGCCGTCGCCCTGTACGAGGGGTTGGCGGCGGCATCGCCCGGGCTTACGTCGCTCGCCGGCAAGCTCAACGGGCTCGACTCCCTTCCGCTCCCGGACCCAACGCGCCGGTACGATCCAATCCTCGTGTCGCTCGCAGCCGAACGGACGGTGCTCGATTCGCTGTTCGCCGAGGGACTGCCGGCCACCCAGGCGGCATTGGCCGACTTGAGCGACTCGCTGGAGGCCGCACGGCTCGCCGAAGACATCCCACGGAGCGTGCAGGCTGACTCGCGGACCCTGGGAGAGCAGGTGGGACGCGCCATCCTGGACTGGGCCGCTCGGGACGGGTTCGCGGAAACCCGCACCCGGCCCTACCAGCCGCCGGTGGGACCACAGTATTGGGTCAACGACTCTCGGGTGGATGAGTACACGCCGCAAAACCTGACCGCGGTGAGTGAGTTCGTGGCCCTCGACAATCCAGCGGCGGCGCTCCGTCCCGGCGACGCGAGCGAACGCGCTCTCGCCGTCACCCGCCCAAAGGCGACGGACACGCGCACGCTGAAAGCGGTTAACCCCACCGGGGCAACGGAGCCATGGTGGGGCACTCTGCGTCCATTCGTACTCCGCACCGCGGACGAGTGCCCAGTACCTCCACCGGCGCGATGGTCCACCGCCCCAACGTCCGAGTTTTATGCGCAGGCCAAACGCGTGTACGACGTGGGACGGGCGCTCACCGACGAGCAGCGGCAGACCGTGCTTTATTGGGCGGATAACCCCGGTCAGACCGGCACTCCGGTCGGTCACTGGTTGGCCATTGGGAGCCAGCTTGTGGCCCAACTCGGTCTCACAACCGAACAGGCCGCCGAAATGTTCGTGCTCGTCACGCTCGCGCAGGCGGACGCGTTCATCGCGATCTGGCATGAGAAGTATGAACGCAACCTGATCCGCCCCGTGACGTACATCAGGCGCCACATCGATTCCAGGTGGACCCCTGCCATCGTGACGCCCCCGTTTCCGGAGTACCCGTCCGGGCACTCGGGCCAATCGGCGGCGGCGGCCACCGTACTCACCGAGTTACTCGGCGAGGTGGCATTCGAGGACAGCACGAACCTGGCGCTCGGGCATCCCGTGCGCAGGTACAGCTCGTTCCGTGAGGCAGCAGACGAGGCGGCCGAGTCCCGACTTTACGGGGGTATCCACTATCCCATGGGGAACGAGAGCGGCAAGGTGCTCGGACGGTGCATTGGCCGGACCGTTCTGGAGCGGCTTCGCGCGACACGCGTGCGATGACAACGTCGGCTGTCCGCCCGTGGCTGGGAGCGGCCCTGCTTATCGCCGCGTGCGCCCCCGCCCCGGACACTACCTGGCATGTTGAGCACGGCTACCGCTGGCGTTCGCTCCACGTCCCCCGTCGCGGGAGTGCGGGATTCACGTCGCTCGACTCCTCGCGCACGGGCATTCGCTTCGCCAACATCGTCAGTGAATCCTTGATGATCCAAAACCGGATCCTGGCGCAAGGGGCCGGCGTGTGCCTGGGCGACGTGGATCGTGACGGGCTCCCCGATGTCTTCCTGGCGCGCACGGCCGGGCCGAGCGCCATGTACCGCAACCGGGGGAGGTGGAGGTTTGAGGACGTGACATCCGCGGCCGGCGTGACTGCGGCAGACCGTCACGCCACCGGGTGCACGTTGGTGGACACCGACGGCGATGGTGACCTCGACCTGATTCTCGTAGCCCTGGGCGGGCCGAACGCGTTGTTTCTCAATGACGGCACGGGACGTTTCACCGAACAGGGAGCGGAGGCAGGCCTCGAGTCCACGGCCGGCAGCACCACCCCGGCCGTGGCCGACGTGGACGGAGACGGCTGGCTTGACCTCTACGTCACCAATTACAAGGCCTACACCACGCTCGATCGCATCCCGCCACAGCAGCGCGCCTTCGATCAGGTGGTGCGACAACTGGGACCGGGGCGGTACGAGGTGCGAGAGCAATACCGGCGCGATTACCGCCTGGTGCATCGCGAGGACCTGGGAGGCGTAAGCCTCGAGCAGCGGGCCGATCCGGACGTCTTCTATCGCAACGACGGCACGGGGCGATTCATTCGCGAGTCCATCGCGCGCAACCGCCGGTTCCTGGACGAACAGGGCCGCCCGCTCGAGGACGAGCCCGAATATTTCGGCCTCGCGGCCATGTTCGCGGATTTGAACGGAGACGGGGCGCCGGACTTGTACGTCGCCAACGATTTCGAGGATCCCGACCAATTCTGGATCAACGACGGACGCGGAACTTTCCGGCTGGCCCCGTGGCACTCGGTCCGATCCGTCAGCAACTCGGGAATGGCGGTGGACGTGGGGGACGTGAACCGCGACGGGTGGCCCGACCTGTTCGAGGTGGACATGTTGAGCCGCGACACTCGCCGGCTCAAGACGCAGATCCCAACGCACACGGCAGCGCCCAAGCGACCGGGACTCGGCGACGTGCGACCGCAGATGCAGCGAAACACACTGCAGCTGAGCCGCGGGGACGGCACGTTCGCGGAAATCGCGCGGCTAGCGGGCGTAGGTGCATCGGGGTGGTCGTGGTCCACGCTGTTCCTCGACGTGGACCTCGACGGCTGGGAGGACATCCTGGTGGGAACCGGTCACGTGTGGGACTTGATGGATGGGGATACCCAGTATCGGTTGCGCAATCGGCTCCAGGAGATCGACTGGCGGCGCATGCAGTTCGAGTTCCCGCCGCTGCCCGAGCCCAACGTGGCGTTCCGCAATCGCGGGGATCTGACGTTCGAGGACGTAAGCCGCGGATGGCGGTTCGATGTGGGACCGGACATTTCGCACGGCATGGCCACCGGCGATCTCGATGGCGATGGTGACCTGGACGTGGTCATCAACCGGCTGGGGGCGCCGGCGGCCGTCCTCCGGAACGATGCGGCGGCGCCGCGGATTGCCGTACGGCTCGCCGGGGAGGCGCCCAACACCGCCGGCATCGGAAGCGTGGTTCGAGTGCGGGGCGGCGCGGTCCCGCTACAGCAGCGCGAGGTGATCGCGGGCGGTCTCTATCTATCCGGCTCCGACGCTCAACTCACGTTCGCCACCGGCAGCGCGAGTCAGGTAACCGTCGAGGTGGATTGGCGCGACGGCCGACGCTCGATCATCGAGGGAGCGCTTCCGAATCGCCTGTACGAAGTGGATCAGGCCAGCGCACAACCGGTCACCGCGGCACAGGCGTCCGCCGGTGAATCCCCGTTGTTCGTTGACGTCTCCGAGCAGCTGGGGGGTCACCGACACGTCGAGCCCTACTTCGACGACTATGCTCGCCAGTTGCTCCTGCCAAACGCATTCAGTCAGCTCGGCCCGGGCGTGGCCTGGGACGACGTGGACCGCGATGGCCGCGAAGACCTGCTGGTGGGGGCCGGCCGCTCCGGGACGCTCGCCTGGTTCCGAAACGACCGCAGCCGCATGAGGCCGATGCCGGCTCGAATTCCGCCGGCGCCGGGCGATCTCACGACGGTGCTGGGCTGGAGCAACGACACGGGCAGGCGCCTGGTAATTGCCGGCGTGTCCAACTACGAGATGGGCTCGATCGGGCAGGCACTCGCAGCGCCCAGCGTGGTGGCGTACTCACCCAGCACGGGCAGCGCGACCGTGCTGCTCGCGGGAGACAGCGCAAGCGTGGGTCCGCTGGCCCTGGCCGATTACGACGCAGACGGAGACCTGGACTTGTTCGTGGGCGCCCGCGTGCTTCCCGGCGCCTACCCGCTGTCGCCCTCGTCGCGACTCTTCCGAAACGACGGCGGGAAGTTGGTGCCAGACGCGCGGAACAACGCGCTGTTTGCCGGAATGGGCATGGTGTCGGCCGCGACGTTCACCGACATCAACGGTGATGCGCGCCCTGATCTCATCACCGCCATCGAGTGGGGAACGATCCGCGTCTTCGTGAACGAGGGCGGCCGGTTCCGCAGCGTTCAGATGCCCGGTCTCGCCGGGCTGTACAGCCGCTGGAACGGGTTGGCCACAGGCGATCTGGACGGTGACGGGCGGCTCGACATCGTGGCCACGAGCTGGGGTCGGAACATCGAGTACCATCCGACCGACGATCGGCCGCTGCTCCTGTACTTCGGACCGTTCGGCCAGCGCGGCCGGCCCAGTGTACTGCTGGCCCAGCACGACGAGCGAATCGGCGGCGCGGCGCCGCTCGCCTCGTTCGAGCGGCTGCGTCTGGCCCTGCCCGGTGTGGCGCAGCGGATCCGGACATTCGCCGCGTACGCCGACGCTGCCGTGGACTCGGTCCTTGGCCCGCTCGCCCGCAACGCAATTCGGCTCGGCGCCACGACAATGGACCACACCGTGTTCTTGAACCGCGGCGACCGATTCGAGGCGAGGCCGCTGCACACCGAGGCGCAGTATGCGCCCGCGTTCTACGCCGGTATTGCCGATTTCGACGGGGACGGCAAGGAAGACGTGTTTCTCACTCAGAACTTCTTCGCCACGGAGGTTGGGACGCCGCGGTACGACGCGGGGCGAAGCGTGTTGCTCACGGGCGACGGCACGGGAGGGCTCGAGCCAGTGGCGGGACAGCGCTCCGGTCTCCTGGTCTACGGCGAGCAACGGGGTGCCGCGTATGCCGACTTCGATGGGGACGGCCGACTCGACCTCGCCGTCAGTCAGAATGCCGCGCCCACGCGCCTATTCCGCAACGTCGGGGCGAGGCCAGGCCTTCGCGTTCGCCTTGTGGGGCCGCCTGGAAATCCCGCCGGCGTTGGCGCGCAGATACGGTTGCGCTACGGCGAGCGGACGGGTCCCGTGCGAGAGGTGCAGGCCGGCTCGGGCTACTGGTCGCAGAACGGCGCGGTGCAGGTGCTGGGGATGGACGGCGAGCCCACGGCGCTGTGGGTCCGATGGCCGGGCGGCCGAGAGCAGGTCGTGCCGCTCACACCTGGCATCGCGGAGGTGACCGTACAGCCTCGCTGAGGATCAACGGCTGCGGCAAGCTCCCTGGGATTCATTGCTCGCCAGCGCGGAGGACGTCTCGCCGTGGCGTCCTTGCGCGCGAGGTCTGAGAGTTTCTACGGAGAGGGATCTGGGCAAGGCGCCGGTCCAACTCCTGATACACCTCGTCCGTGCGGGTCGCGACCGTCGTGCTGTCGAGGCTCGACAGCTGCTCGATCTCCGCCTCGAACAACCGGCACCGGGAGCTTTTGACAGCCGCCGGGACGAGCCCGCGCTTGGTATCGCCTTCGCTGGGCACCGCCGAGATGATCCGGACGGAGTGCGCCAGCGCAACGGCGTCACGCAGGAACGTTGACGCGCGCTCAGGTTGAGCCCGCTTCCAAGCGGCGTAGCCCTTGAGGAAATGTGCCTCCACGCTCTTCGCGTGTGAACCGATCACGGCATTGAGGAACCCCTCTGCTCCTATGAGATCGCCGCGGATCAGCGCGATCTCGCCCAGCCGCAGCAGCGGCCCTGTCTCTTCGCGGTTGATCTCCAGCGCACGGCGGAACTCCGCTTCCGCGCGGCCCAAGTCGTGCGGGGCGCCCGAGTCCATACACGCATAGAGGTCTCCCAACCGGGAGTGCGCTCGGGCGCTCACCGGGTTGACCTCGATCAGGCGTCGCCAGGCCGCCTCGGCCCCAGCGTACTCGCCCAGCTCCAGCTCCATGTTGCCGAGGTAGTACAGGGCATCTTCGTGCACGGCATTCAGCGCCAGCGCTTTCCGGTAGGCATCCCGGGCATCCACAACCCTGCCGGCCATACGGTGCGCCGTGGCTTCGCGATATGCAGCCCAGAACTCTCGCACGCCGGCAGTCCCACGCATCGTCTCCCCGGCAGCGCCGGGCGCTTCACCGCTCCGATCGGCACGCGCCTGGAGGAGCGCGATCGCGGCGAAGACGGCGAGCCCCGCGCCCAGCGCAGTGAGGGGACCCCTGCTCACGGCGGCGCTCCCTCCTCCGCGACGCGGACCGTTCGGTTCGGGGCCAATCCCGTGAGCACCTGTCGCTTGCCGCTTGGCCAGGAAATGACCAAGCTGTCCGCCCCGGAAGCGGTCCCCAGGCCAAAGTGCTCGGTCAGGTCGTTCTGCGACAAATACGATGCCTGCGCCCCCACCTGCCGCACGAACACGTCGTCACCAACCACCAGCCGCAGCTTGGCTCCGATGGCGGACCGGTTACTGCGGTGTCCCTCCAGCTTCACCTTGAGCCAGTTGTTCCCGTATCCGCCTTCATTGCGGAGCAATACCGCCGGACCCCCGTGATTCACCACGAGAACATCGAGGTTCCCGTCGTTGTCGTAGTCCGCAAACGCGGCGCCTCTGCCCACGTGCAGCTCGCCAAAGTACGCGCCGCTCACAGCTGAGAGATCATAGAAACCGGCCGCGGCGCCGCGGTTCCAGAACAGTTGACTCGTCTGTGGCACCAGGGCCTCCGGCGCATCACGCCGCTGGAAGGTGTGTCCGTTCACGACGAACAGGTCGAGCTTGCCATCGTTGTCGGAGTCGAAGAAGAACGTCCCCCATCCCACGAAATCGAGCGCGATCTGCCCCAGGCCGTAGCGATCCGCTTCGTCCATGAACTGCACGACCGGACGCTCGCTCCTGCCATCGCCGTCCCCCGGTAATTCGGGTTTCGCGGAGCGATGATTTCTCAAGTTGCTGTACAGCGCATTCTCCTGGGCGATCCAGTGCGTGATGAAGAGATCCGTGTCTTGGTCGCCGTCCCAGTCCCCCACGGCAAGTCCCATCGCGCTCCTGTAGTCGGCGACGCGAGCGGCGTGGCTGATGTCCTCGAACGTCCCATCGCCCCGATTGCGAAACAGCTGGTTGTCCGTGACATCGTTCGCCACGTAGAGGTCCGGCCAGCCATCTTCGTCGAAATCCACCCACGCTGCCTCCAAGCTCTTGCCGCGCTCGCCCAGAACGCCTGCCCGGGCAGCGACTTCCGTGAACGTCCCGTCGCCGTCGTTGTGGTACAGGAGGTTGCGCTCCGGAGGAAAGGAATTGGGGTTGATGCTGGCCGGGTCTTCCGCGTCGTACTGCTGTGAAGCCCCCAGTGCCGCGAGCGGCGAGTACTTGACGTATCCAGTGACATAGAGATCCAGCCACCCGTCGCGGTCGTAGTCCCCCCAGGCGACTCCGGACCAGAACCCGCGCTTTCCCGCCAGGCCGGCCGCCTTCGTGCGATCACTGAACGTGCCGTCGCCGTTATTGCGATACAGCACGTTCTCGCCGTACGTCGAGACGACGAGATCGAGCCAGCCGTCGTTGTCGTAGTCCCCCCACTCGGCCCCCATCCCGAAGGCCCGCAGGTCCACGCCGGCTCGCTCGCTCACGTCCGTGAATGTGCCGTCGCCGTTGTTGTGGTACAACGCACAGCGCGCCGGCGAACGCCGCACGTCGTCCGCGGAAAGCGTGATCGGGCCTGCCAGGTTCACGAGGAACACGTCCGGCCAGCCGTCGTTGTTGTAGTCCCCCCACGCGACTCCGGAACCCATGTCCTCCGGGATCTGCGAGGTGCGCTGTTGCCAGAAGTGCTGGAACTCGATCCCCGCCTCGCGGGTCACGTCCCTGAAAGCGAGGCGGGGATAGTCCGGCGGGAGGGAGCGCGACAGCTCGGAGGTGAGCCCCATGATCTCCTCACCGGGCACGTAGCCCGGCTCGGGCCTCAGGGCGAAGCCCACGATCACCGCAGCCACGGCGACGAACGCCAACGCGAACGCCGTCGCGAACACCAGGCGGCGCCTGCGCCGTGGCATACCGGCGAACACCGGCGCTAGGACCCTCCGCCTGACGTCACCGCAATGCTCTTCGCGTCTTCAGAGAGCACCGTAACGGGTGCGGTGAGCCCCGCCGTATCGCCGAACAGGAAGTTGAGCAGAAACTGATCAATCTTGCGGTACATCAGCTTTGCGGAGACGTCCAGTCGCGTGATCCGCCTGGGGGCCCGGAACGTGAACGTCTCCATGCGCGACTCGCCGTCAGTCTCGGCAGGCGTGGTCCGCGCCACGGTCGCCGGGCAGAGAAACGCGAACTCGGCGCGATCCGATTGACCCGGAAACAACGCGCGCCGATAGCGCACGCCCACCATCTCCCACAGGTTGTGCCGGTCAATCAGTTTGCCGTACTGATCCACCGGCTCCGCCTTGAAGATGAACGAGCCCGGCTCGATGAAGTGCCGCTCGTCCCGGCGCCCGGACGAGAACACGACGTTCCCGTCTTGATCGCGCGCCTCGATCTCGACCCAGGATTGGATGATGTCGAGCGGCCCCGTCGGGTAATCGTGACCGACCTTGTTGTTGGTGATCAGCACCTGAAGCCCCACCCGCTCTCCCGGCCGGACTTCGGACGGCGCGACGAGCTCGATCGGCACCGCGGGTCCGGTGCGCCACTTGTCGGCGATCTCGGGGATGTCGTACTCGCCCCGGAGCCACTGCTCCGTGAGGCGCACGTGCTCCTCGGCGCCCTCAAGCTTCAGCGCCAGCGGCATGAACTGGTTGGCCGCGAGGAACCGGTGGCTCCGGTGCTTGCCGTCGCCCGCGTCGCGGTTGTAGTCCAGGTCGTCGCCCGCCGCGGGGTCGCTTGATTTCAACAGTGGCATGTGGCACTCGCGGCACTCGATCGTCTTGCTGGCGTTGGTCGAATCGTTCCAGCGGCTCTTGCGCCAGTTGTCGTACTGGTTCTGGAGCTGGACCCACCCCACCTGGTTGATCTCCTCGTCGATGAACTGCTTGTGGCAGGCGGCGCAGAACTCGGGGCTCTTGAACAGCCGGTGTTGCAGCGTGCGCACATGCTCCCGCGGATAGGCCCGGATGAGGAAGTCCCTCACGAGCCGCCTAGCGCCGGTTGGAGCCACGGTGCCATCGGCGAGCTCGAACATGTAGCGCGCGGGTTGCGCGATCACGTAGCTCGCGTTGCCCTTGACGTCAGTTTCCTTGATGGAGTGACAGACGACGCAGGAGACCCCTTCGTCGCGGCCGATCGGATTGGTGAGCTCGTCGCGATACAGGTTCTTCGTGCCGGCGAACAGGGAGATCGGATCGTGGCACCCGGCACAGTAGCGCGTGGACTCGGGGCCGTTCTGGTTGCCCATCGTGGTCTGGATGGCACGGAAGCCCACGTCCATCGCCGAGTAACGGTGGGCACTGACGGACCACTCCTTGTAGATCTCCTCGTGGCAGCCCGGCGTGCCACAGCTCTTCGACCCGCCCATGGATCGGGCGTCGAATGCCTGGAGGGTAGTGGTCCGGGCAAGGCTCGGTGCAAAGGGACGATCGGGACCGTACAGGAAGCTGTAGTCGGCCGGCAGCCGGTTCACCAGTCGGACCGGACGGTACGCGAACGCCGCGAGCACTGTGACCCCGACGAGCCCGCCCGTGATGTACGCCGTTCGCAGCCCGAGCCGGCGCTGCGCCAGCCTGAGGTCCTGCGCCTCCACCTTCCGGCCACGCGTCGCGTAGTAGACCAGCGCCCCCACGTGCGGCAGCACGGAGGCGATCAACGCGAACGTGGCGATGATGTGAATGAGATCCCAGGCGTAGCTGATCCTGGTTTGCAGCAGCGCCTGATACGACAGCACGAGGCCGGACACCACGAGCACGGCCGCGGCGACCATCGAGAAGTAGCCGGTCAACTTGACGTGCGTCATCTGTCGTGTGCGATACAGCCGCCAGTGGCGAACCTGGTACCACACGTATGGCAGCACGAACACGAGCCCCGCCATGGTGTGCAGCAACACCGACACCTGGTTGGGGACGCTGAACGGCAGCAGGAAGATGGCGAGGCCGGTCAGCGTTTCGAAGGCAAGGAGGCCGGAGACGGTCACCCACAGGCGGCGCTGCCACTCTTCGGTTTTTGCGCGAAGGTCGACCGGTGACATACCTCCCCCCGCTCTGGTCGAGCGGCGCAGGTTACCAGAAACGGGTCGGGGAGGGGGGATTCGACCGCGAAAGATGCTGCCGCGTCGTGCCAGGACGCGATGCCAATACTACGCCCGCGCTGGCGGGCGGGCTAGGGACAGGATGGGGTTTTGAGGTCGATCCATTTTGCCACCGGACCCACGAGCGCGAGCGCCACGAGCGGCGGGGCCGCGCTGAACGCAATCGGCATCTCCCACGCCTGGTCGGCCGCCACACGAATGAGTGCCTCCGCCGCCGCGACGATCACCACCACCACGATCTGCCACCCCCGCGGGGACACGACCGTGCGCGGATCCGTGATCATGAAGAACACGAACAGCTGATACATGGGACCGGTGAGCGGAGCGATTTCCGGCAGCAAGGGCTGGCCCAGGAGGGAGCTGCGCAAACCGCTCAGCAACAGGAAGCTCGCCGCGTACGCCAGCGTGATATGAAGGACACGCACTCGGGCCGCGATCACGAGGCCGAAGGCCCAGATCACCAGGTTGGTCACGAGATCGTTGCCGAACTGGTGACTCAACACCGATACCCGGCCCGGCGCCGCCAACAGCAACGCCACGATGGCAAAATTGGACGGATTCCACAGATGATTGTTGCGGTACTGCAGAACATACTTGGACGCGATCGCCAGGAACCCCCCGAGCGCGAAGGGCCAGAGCGCCCCGCCCTGCGGCTTGATCAGCAGCGTCAGGCTGATCCCGCTGATGTAGGCACTCTGGAGGTTGACGATCCGGCCGCGGATGAACAGCGAGAGCAGGGCTTCCGTGACCAGGCATGTGAGTAACGCGGTGGCGAGCCGGTCGTACCCGCCGATCAGGTGGTAGCGGACCTGCCCTGCAACCAGTACCAGCGTGATGAGGAACGCGATGACATACCGCGGGTCGAGTTTCGCGCCCCGCGCCCACGCGGGGAGCCAGGCAGGCTGCGGAACGCTCGCCGCGGGCGCCATGGTCACCGGGCGGGCTCCGTGACCGTGTGGAACCGGTTCACCGGGAGATGATGCAGCACCTGCCGAGCACCCGACGGCCACCGAATCACGACGCGATCCACCCACTCGGCGGGGCCTACACCGAAATGCGGCCGCCGGTCGTTCTGGCTCGCGAAGCCCATCCCGCCGTCCACGACTCGGCGCTGCCTCACGCCTGCGGATTCGATCACCACCTCGGCGCCAATCGCGCTGCGATTGCTCCGCGTGGCCACCAGCGTGAAGGCAATCCAGTGATAGCTGGTGTCCGGGTACGTGCGATAGAGCACTGCGGGTTGATTCTGGTTTGCGATGATCGCGTCCAGCGCGCCGCGATTCGCCAGATCGGCAAGTGCCACGGCCCGGCCGTCGTACCGGTCGGTCACTCCCACGGCCGCCGCCACGTCCACCCAACCATTCAGTCCACGGTTCAGAAACACGCGCGACCGCTCGTAGCCGGAGAGGCTGGCGTTGCCGAACGCGGGCCACGTGGCCGCATCCTCGAACAGGCTGCGATGCGCGCCAGCGATCTTGGACATGGCATACCAGTAGCTCCGCTCCGGATCGGCCGAGATGAACCCGTTGGCGACGAAAAGGTCGCTTGCGCCGTCGTTGTTGAGGTCGCCGAACTGCGCGCCCCAGGCCCACCCTGCGTCGGCGACCACGGCGTCAGCCACGTTTTCGAACCGCCCGGCATCCCTCAGGCGGTTCAGACGCAGGTTGTTGTTTTGGAACAGGTATCCGCGCTCCGAGATGTTGGTCACGAAGACATCGAGGCGGCCGCGATTGTAGGCGTCGCCCAGGGACACCGACATGCCGCTCTTGGACTCGCTTTCGAGGCCCGCCGTGGTGAGGGTGAATCGCCGACCCTGCTCGCTCAGGAACAGCTCCTCGGGCCCGTAATCGTTGGCCAGGTAGATGTCCGGCCAGCCGTCGTCGTTGAAGTCCGCCGCAGCAGCGGCCAGCGTCCAGCGCGTGCTGCCCACGCCCAGCCGATCGGTGACGTCCTCGAACCTCCCATTGCCCAGATTGTGGAACAGGAGATTCTTGCCGCCGTTCGTCGCGAACTCGAAGCTGTCGTGCATGATCCGCGTTGTCGTGACGTTCCAGAAATTCACCTCGTCCCGGAAATACGCCGTGACGTACAAGTCCAGCAGGCCATCGCGATCGTAGTCGAGCCAGATCGCGCCGTTGCTGTTCATCCACCGGCGCAAGCCCGCAGCCTCGGTGACGTCCTGAAACTGGCGGCCGTCAACGTTGCGGAATAACGCGAGGTATCCGTACCGATACAGGAGGACGTCCTCCCGGCCGTCGTTGTCGAAGTCGCCCCACACGCTGCCCATGGACACGCCCTCCCCGGGGCGGTTCAGATCCGCCAGTCCGGCGCTCGCGGCGATCTCCTCGAACGTGCCGTCACCCCGGTTGTGGTACAGCGCGTTGGGCGCTCCAAAGCGGCTGTTCGTGAAATACAGGTCCGGCCAACCATCGGCGTCAAAATCGGCCACGGAGACGGCTGCGCCGAGTGCGGCGATGTGCGGCTCCACGTTCCACAGCTTGCGATCGAGCGTGGGCCGCCGGTGCACGAAGCCGATCCCGGCATCCTCGGTCTCGTCACGCAATACGAACCCCGGACGTGCGGCGTCGGGCCGCGGCCGTCCGGGGCCGCCGTCCAGCCGGACGGCGAGTCCGATAGCGGCGATGAACGGGACGGCGATGACGGCCCGTCGAATGGCGGCTGACTGACCCACGGGCCTAGATTATAGCGCGCGTATGGGCCAACCGCTTCCTATCTCCCGCATCATCAACCTGATCCATCCGGACTCGCAGCGCCTCTGGTCCGGGACGGCAGCGGACGCGGAGCGGCTGCTGCTCGCGGCCGATCCCCGAGCTGTGCTGGCAATCGACGGCTCCTTCGCGCTGGTGGCGCGGGAAGGGGAGCGCGTGGTGCTGGCCAGAAGCCTGGACCGGCCCATGCGATACTTCCTCGCCAAGGCCGCCGACGGACCGGTGCTGATCGTGGCCGAGCGCATCGATGAAATCGCGGCGGAACTGCGTCGGCACGGGTGGGCGGACCAGTTTCACCCGTCGTACACGCGCATGGTGCCGGCCCATCACGTGACGACCTTGCGGCTCGTCGGGTGTCCGGATCCCAACCCGATTCACCTTCGCTTCTTTGACCCGCCCCGCGGCACGCTGCCGCCGGATCCGGACGTCATCGGACGGCGCTACATCGAAGCGGTCTATGCCGAGTTGCGCAAATGGCTGATCGCGCAGGATCCGGCAGCGCCCGTCGGCGTTTTGTTCTCCGGCGGAGTCGACTCCGGTGCGGTTCTCCTCTGTCTGCATGCGCTGCTCCTCAATGAGGGCCACGCACCCCAACGCCTGAAAGCTTTCACCCTGTCGGTGGACGGCAGGGGAAGCGATGCGATCCAGGCCAGCGACTTCCTGCGCCGGACCAACCTCGAGATGTTGGGCGAGACCATTGACGCCTGCTCCACGGATCTCGATCCGCTGCGCGCCGTCGCGGTGATCGAGGATTACAAGCCGCTCGACGTGGAGTGCGCGGCCGTGAATCTCGCGCTGCTTGCGGGGATCCGGCGCCGGTACCCCGGCTGGCGGCTCCTGGTGGACGGAGACGGCGGAGACGAGAACCTGAAGGACTACCCCATCGAGGACAACCCCGAGCTGACCATCAGGAGCGTTGTCGCCAATCGGATGCTGTACCAGGAAGGTTGGGGCGTCGACTCCATCAAGCACTCGCTCACCTATTCGGGCGGATACAGCCGCGGCTGCGTCCGCTCACACGCGTGCGCCCGGGCGCACGGGTTTGTGGGATTCAGCCCGTATACCCGACCTGCCGTGATCGCGGTGGCCGAAGCGATCCCGTTCGCCGAACTCGTGGCCGGCTCGCACGAGCGGCTCTACGCCTTGAAAGGAACGATCGTGGCGAGCGGCATCCGCTCGGTTCTGGGCATCGACATGCCCGTCTTCCCCAAGCGGCGGTTTCAGGACGGCGCCGTAGCGCCGGCTGCCGCGGCTCAGATGTTTCCCCGGGACGAAGCACGATACCGCCGCCATTTCGAGGCGCTGCACGCCCCAGCGGTGTGAACGCACGGGCGGATGATCGGCGGATTCGGAGCCTCCGTCCGCCGAAACCTGCGGTGAACGCCTGGGCGCCGCACGGATCGTTGATCGAAGACGAACGCCGCGGAGACGGCCGCATCGAGCGCGCCCTGACCGTCTTTCTCGCGGGCGCGGAATGTCCGTTCACCTGCTCGTTCTGCGATCTCTGGCGCTGGACCATTGACGGTCCCACGCCGCCCGGTGCGCTGCCGGCGCAGCTCGGGCGCGTGCTCGACTCATTGGGCACGCCGGTTCCCGACCGTCTCAAGCTCTACAATGCGAGCAATTTCTTCGACCGGCGAGCGGTCCCCGCCGAGGACGTGCCGGCGATTGCGGCGCTGGCACGTCCCTTTGCCGGCGTCACGGTCGAGTCCCACGCCAGCACGATCGGCCGGCTGACGCTGGAGTTCGCCAGAGCGATCGAGGGGCGGCTCGAAGTGGCCCTGGGATTGGAGACCATCCATCCGGTGGCCCTCCGACACCTGAACAAGCGGATGAGCCTGTCGCAGTTCGACCGGGCCGCCGGCTTTCTCGCCGACCACGACATCGATCTCCGCGTATTCGTGCTGCTGGGCGCGCCGTACGTGCAGGCCGAGGAGTCGATTGCCTGGGCCGTGCGCGCGGCTGCGTATGCCGCTGGGCGCGGAGCCGCGACGGTCTCGGTCGTCCCGGTGCGCGGTGGGAACGGCGAGCTGGAGCGACTCGAAACCCTCGGGCATTTCACCCCGCCGACGCTCGCGCAGCTCGAGGCGGTCGTCGAGCAGTGTCTCGAGCTGAGGCCCGTCGTCGTGGCAGCCGATCTCTGGGACGTGGACCGCCTGGCGGCGTGCGCCGCGTGCCGGCCGCAGCGCGTGGACCGGCTTCGCCGCCTGAATCGTTGGGGCGAACCCCAGCCACCAATCGTCTGCGAGGCGTGCGGCGCGTCATGACCCAGCGCGGCAGCGTGGCGATCATCGGGAGCGGATTCGCGGGGTCGCTCCTCGCCCGCGTGCTCGCCCGGCAGGGCCACGACGTGGTATTGCTGGAGCGCGGCAAGCATCCGCGCTTCGCCATCGGCGAGTCGAGCACCCCGCTCGCCAATCTGTCGCTGGAACGCCTGGCGCGACGGTACGGCCTGGCAGACTGCTATCAGCTGGCCGCCCATGGACGCTGGCTCGGGCATTTCCCCGAGGTACGCCGCGGCCTCAAGCGGGGATTCACGTTTTACCGGCATCATCCCGGCCAGGCGTTCGCGAACCGCGACCTGGATTCGGAGCGCCTGCTCGTCGCAGCCAGTCCCAATGCGACCGTGGCCGATAGTCATTGGCTGCGCGCAGATGTGGATCACCATTTCGTTCGACAGGCGATTGCCGCGGGCGTCGATTTTCGGGACTGCGTCGAGCTCGTGACCGCGTCCATCGATGCCCGCGGCGTGCGCCTTGCGGGGCGTCGCAATGGGGCAAGCCTGGAGTTCAACACCGACTTCGTGATCGATGCATCAGGTGCGGGCGGATTCCTGGCCGGGCAGTTGTCGATTCCGTCCGGCTTGAAGCACACCAGGACGCGCTCCGCGCTGGTCTTCAGCCACTTCGATGGAGCACGGCCGATGGCCGAGGTCGTACCCGGCCTCCCTCCAGGGCCCTACCCCGATGATTGGGCTGCGGTACATCACCTCGTCGACGAGGGGTGGATGTACTCGCTCCGGTTCGATCACGGCGTCACCAGCGCAGGATTCGCACTTTCGCGACGCGGCCTGTTGCAAACGGGCGCGGGTCCGACGCCCGACGCCGAGACGCTGTGGCGCATCCTGCTCCGGCGCTATCCCACGATCGCCGCCGCCTTTGCCGAGGCGACGCCGCTCAGGCCGCTGGCATTTCGATCGCGTATCCAACACCGCCTCACGCGGGCCGCGGGCGCGCGATGGGTGCTGTTGCCGCACGCGTACGCCTTCGTTGATCCGTTGTTCTCGACCGGCATCGCGTGGAGTCTCCGTGCCATTGAACGACTCGCGCTCTGCTTCGAGCGCGGCGCCGGCGGACGTCCCGCGCTTGCGGACTTGCGCCGATACGAACGGCTCCTGCGGGCGGAGGCCGATCAAGTCGATCGCGTGGTCGCGGGCGCCTACGACGCGATGGCGCATTTCGACCTGTTCGCGGCTCACGCGATGATCTACTTCGCGATCGTCGCCTTTGCCGAGACCCATCAGCGGTTGGTCCAGCGCGAGCCGGAGGGAGCGGCGTGGAGCGGATTCCTCGGCGTGGGGGACCCGCTGCTGGAGTCGTTGCCGCTCGAAGCGGGGCGGCGAGTGCGGCACATTACCGAAGGTCGCGGCAACCCCGGCACGGCCGACCAGCGCCGCGCCTTCGCCGCATGGGTGGCCCGGGCCATCGCGCCGCGCAACATCGGGGGATTCGCCGATCCCGCGCGGCATCACCTCTATCCCCTCGACTTGGACGTGCTGGTGGACCGGCACGCGTTGCTTGGCCTGGGCCGCGACGAGATTATCGCTGCCCTGCCGGCGCTGCGCGGCATGGCCCCCGACCCGGTCTTCAGTTGAGGAGATCGCTCAGCGCCGACGCACCACCCGCGTGTTGTACTCCCGCAGGTAGCGCTGGTGCGCCGCGCCGGTCGGATAGGACTCGTCCTCGGCGTACGGGTATTGTCGATTCGCATGGAACGGCAGCGGCTCGACCGTGTTACCGAACGCCGTGTTCATGTCGGCGTCCTTGATCCAGCCGTCGGTGTAGAGCAGGAACGTGCGCTTCCATCCCTGTGGCACGGCGGCGGACGCGGCGTCGAACTCCACCGTGAGCTCATCCCCGGGGCCCATGACGACGTACATGTCGTCCGCGCGTTCCAGAAGCGCGAGTACGTCACCGAAGCGCGTGAACGCGCCCTCGATCGGCCGCCAGGGAGATTCCCGCGTCACGTCGTCGTAGGTGAACCAGTGCGGGCCGTAGCGACCTCCGCGGCGGTACATGCGGGAGAACCCGCGGTAATGGAGATCCGCGGTCCGCACCGTCAGCGGCGTCACCCGGACCGCGCTCTCCGCCACACGGGAGGCGACAAACGCATGATCCCAGTAGATCTGCATGTTGGTGCGGATGCGGATGTGACGGTCGCTCGTCGGGAACAGGCCCGCGAGGTCCACGACGATCGTCTTGTCCTTGCCCGATGGGAATCCAATGCTGGCCACGGCCGTCGTCCACCGTCCGCGCGCGTCCCGCACCTCGAGCGACGGCAGCTGAACCCGTAATCGGGATTGCTGCGACAGCGCCACGTTGATGCTGGCGTCGGTGGGATAGATCCAGCCGCGAAGAAACAGATACGTGCCAGGGCGGCCGGCGTCGGGGTCGAGCTCCATGATCAGCTCGTGGGGCTCAACCAGGCCCTGGAACTGGAGCGGCGTGAGGTTGGAGACGTACAAGTCGTCACTCCTCCGCAGAGCCGGTAGCAGGTCAGCCCCGCGCTCGTCCCTGGCCGTACGCGGTGGGCGTGGCCGTACAACGGGGAACAGCCGCAGGTGCACGGGGGCCGGGGGCACGAACCGCTCGTCCACGAACACGGCTACTGACTCCGGGTGATCGAGCGCCAGGAGTCGGGTCTCGTCGAGATACGCCGTCTCCCACAGCTCTTCGGTGAACTGGAGGACATACCGGCCACCGCGGGGGATCAGAGCCTCGCCCGGAACACGGAGGTACTCTTGCGACGCCCCGGCAGGAGCCCACGCGGTCCCGCCGCCGCCCATGATTCCGAGCGGCATGCCTAGCGCGCTGCGCCACATCACGTCGGTCACGAAGCGGAAGCGTTCGCCATCCCACGTGTAGAGGAAGGCGCACGATCCCTTCAGCTGCTCCAGCTCCAAGACGTCCTGGTCCGTCCCGGGGAGATACACCGTCTGCGGCACGCCGTTGGGCCATTGGATGCGCAAGACGTCGGCCTTCAGGTGCGAGCCCAGGCCGACGTGCGTGGTAGGGGCGGTCACCACGCGCATTTGATAGATCTCCGAGGCGCGCACTTCGACCTTGGCGCCGATACCGAACGTGTTGTTTTTGCCGCTGCCCGTGCGGAGGGCGAGGAGCCGCACCTGCATGGAGAGCCGCGTATTCCCATCCTCGTTGCGCAGCAAGCGAACCCCCTCCGAGCCGGCCACGAGCAGATCGAGGTCGCCATCACCATCCACGTCGCTCGGGGCCACGGCCGTACCCCCCGCCGATCGCACGCTCCCCGGGAGAAGCTCCGAGCGGTCCCGGTACTTTCCGCTTCCGTCATTGTGGTAGAGAAACGCGCCGCTTGCCGTGGCCGCCCGCGGCGAGCCCACCACGACCAGATCGAGCCACCCGTCGTTGTCGTAGTCCACGAACTCCGCATCGTGCGCCGCAGTGGAGCGCAGCCGCTCGAAGACGGCCGAGGAACGGCTATCTCGGGTGAAGGTTCCATTCCCGCCGTTCCGCCACAACACAGGCTGGCCGCCGTTGCCACTCGCGACGAAGAGATCGAGCAGCCCGTCGTTGTCGTAATCTCCGGCAGCCGCAGCGCCCGAGCCCCCCGGCGTGGCAAGTCCGCTCTGGGCCGTCACGTCGGCAAAGCGCCGGGTTCCCGCGTTGCGGAACAGCAGGTCACTCCCGGACTCGTTCGCGACGAAGAGGTCAGTCCGCCCGTCATCGTCGAAATCGCCAAACGCAGCCGCCCGGGCTGAGCCCACACCGCCAAGCCCCATGCTGCCGGCCACTTCGGTGAACGTGCCATCGAGGTTGTTGCGGTAAACGAGGCGTTCTCCGTTCCCCGCAAGGAAGACATCGAGATCGCCGTCGTGGTCCAAATCAACGAACAACGCCAGCCGCGCACCTCTGCCCCCGCCGATGCCGGCCCGTGCCGTCATGTCGGCGAATCGCCCCGATTCGCTGTTCAGGAACAGACGCCCGCGGCCTTCCGTGTCGATGAGGAAGAGATCCAGTCGCCCGTCATTGTCGGAGTCCCCGAAAGCCGCATGCGTGGCACCGCCAGGCAGCGCGATCCCCGTATCGTCCGTGACGTCCACGAACTGCCCGCCGGCGCCGCGGTACAGACGGGCCCGCGCCGCCCGCTGCTCCAGCGCGCCCCCATAGTGGAACACGTCGTCTCCGCCGTCACCATCGAGGTCCCCAACGGCCAACGCTACGGGTGACTGATCGCGAGGCGCCGGCGCCGCCCCTGGTTCGGGAAGTCCGGCATCTCCGGTTGCGTCCGTGAACCGTGCAAGGCCGACCGGCGCCACCTGCTGCGACCGGAGGGCGATCAGGAAGCTCGGCGTGTAGTTGAACACGGGGCGACCCACGAGCGGACCCTCGATCCAGCTCACCTCGCCGAGCGAAGCCTGGTAGGCCGAGGTCAACTCCACCGCCCGTTGAAACCGCCGGAATAAAGACGCGGCCTCATCGAATCGTCCCGCACGCAGCAGCTGGATGGACCGTTCGAGCTGGGTTCTGGCTTCCGCCGGAAGCTCGGGCGGTAGACGGCGCACCTCCTCGAGATGGCGTACGGCGCTGTCCGCCTCACCGCGGCGGATCAACTGATCCAGCAACGCGACTCGAACGGCCAGGTTGGCCGGCGCGAGGCCGAGCACCTGCCGCAGGCGATCTTCACGACGCCGCTGCGCCAAGCGGTCGGCGTCCTGACCGTCGAGTTCAGCAAGCGCGTACAGCACCCGAGGATTGTTGGGGCCGGAGCGCGAGAGCTGTTCCAGTGTGGCCCGCGCCTCCCGGACGCGCCCGTCGAGGGCGTGGAGCCGAGCGATCGCGAGGCCGATCTCCGCATTCGCGGGATCGAGTCTCAGCGCTCGAGCCAACTCCGTTTCGGCTTGCGTGTAGCGGCCGGCGCGCATGTAGGTGATTCCCAGATTGGCGTATCCCAACGGCTCTCTGGGCGCGAGCGCGATGAGCTTCTTGAATTGGGCTTCCGCCTCGGGCAACTCGCCTCGCTGCAGATGGTCAAGCCCAAGCGAGCGGACGCGGAAGACGCTCTCCGTGGGGTGCTGCTCCGGCCGGCAGGCCCCGAACGCGGCAGCGAGGATCAGGCCGAGCACGACCTTTGATCGCATGGGCGGGTGATTAGCGCAGGGCATCCATCAAC
>DATMAW010000253.1:0-6705 GCA_035559715.1 Gemmatimonadales bacterium
GGGGGGTCGCCATTGAAGTTCCACCGACCCGTCGCGCGCCGATCCGAGGGCGAAGTCACGCACCGCGCCCGGAGGCACGCGGTCGGTGGCCTCGTTCCCGCCCCAGCCGATCCCGCTCAGCTTCTCCGGGCGCCCGCGCACGGTCACCTCGATCGTCCACGGCCCGCGTATCAGGCCGGCCTTCAGCTCCTGAAGGGTCTGGTCCTTTTTCCGAATGCTCTCGCGCCAGACCTCGTCGGCGGCGTCGGCCGCGGCGGTCGCCCGGCGAGCCTGCTCGAGCGCGACTCGCAGCTGGTCCGCGGTGTAAGGCGCGTCGCGGAACGTCTCCGGGTCCCGTTCCATGGCCTCGATCAGTCGCCGCGCGAGGTCGAGGATGTCTTTCTCCCGCTCGGGGAAGGGCTCCCCCAGTCCGGGGAATGCCATGTGCGCCTCCGTATTGGCCGGGTAAACCTACGTCTCGTTCCTAGACCGCGCGCCGGGAGTCGAACCCGAGGCCGAGGGATTCGTGGTTGGCCATGCCGGCCGGCCCCTCGGCCCGCCGCGGGTGATCAGGCCCACGGCGATCACCGGACCCGCGCGCGGTAACCCGCGGCTACCGCGGCGCTACAACACCACGGTCACCGTGGCGCTCGGCTGCCCGACGCCGGCCTTGTTCGCAGCGAGCACGCGGTAGTCCATCTCGATCCCGCGGGGCTGCCGGCTCAGCGTGAGCACCGTGTCCACCGAGCTGCCGGCGTCTTCCCATGCGCCGGCGTCCTTGGTCTTGCGCTGGATCTTGTACATCCCCACCGCCCCGCCGCTCACGGGCGGGCTCCATCGCAGGGTGATCCAGGTGTCGCCCTCGGCGACGATCCGGATGTCTCGCACTTCACCCGGCGCCTCGAGGCTCGAGCCGTCGCGCCGAGGGCCCCAGCCGAGCTGGCTCAACTTGCTCGGCTGGTCGCGAAACACGACCTCGGCGTACTTCAGTGTGGCCTTGGTGGCATCCACCAGGGACTTCAGGTCCTGATCGTTGGCGGTGTGCTCGTTGCGGAGCGCGGTGTTCGCGGCCACCACCCTGACCTTCGACCCGTTGAACCGATCGAGCCTGGCCTGCAACTCGTCGGCCGACACGGGCGGGGCGGGCAGCTCCGCTTCGAGCTGTCTGAGCCCTTCGATCACCAGCAGTGCGAGTGCGGCGATCTCGGGCTCGGCTTCCGGGAACTTCATGGTGTCCTCCTTGTGGAGATGGAAAACTCGGCCGGCTCCGAAGGGAGCGCGGCCGTGGATCGGCGGAACCACGTTCCGGAGACGCGGACACCGCCAACGGACACGGGATTCGCCGCTGGGGGCGGCGCGGCCCGGACCGGGAACACCGGATGCGAAGCTGGGGAGAGCGGCTCCGAAGCTTCGGCGAGGCTCGCCAAAGGCTCGGACGGGCTCGCCGGGGCTTCGGATGAGCTCGCCGAAGCTTCGGATAGGCTCGCCGAAGGCTCGGATAGGCTCGCCGAAGGCTCGGATGGGCTCCCCGAAGGTTCGGATGGGCTCGCCGAAGCTTCGGGCAGGCTCGCCGGAGCTTCGGACAGGCTCGCCGGGGCTTCGGATAGGCTCGCCGGGGCCTGGGATGGGGTCGCCGAGGCTTCGGACGATCTCGGTTGTACCGTCATGACGCACGTGGCTCCTGGGTCTCCGTATGTCATACGGAGCCCGCGCGAAAACGCGGCAGGATGCTGGTTAAGCGATTGTGGTGAAACGGATTGCCGCGGGCGGGCCCGACGCCCCGCGGCTCAGGTCCGCGTCGTCGTCAGCAGGAAATTCCGCAGTTTGCCGAACATCACTTCGAGTTTCTTCTTAGCGCGGTTGGCGTAGGACCGTGCGGTGGCTTCGGTCAGGTGGTGCTTCGTGGCAATGTCTGCATAGGACTTGTCCTGGACGTAATGGAGCCAGAAGCAGTCGAGGTAGGTTCGGTTGACGTATTCGCGGGCACGGTCGAACTCCTGGTTGAGCCGTTCCACGGAGATGCTTGGGTTGGAGGACTTCGGCTCGCTCGGCGGGATTCCCTCTTTGAACCTCCACCCGTCGGAGGTTTGGTCGAGCCACCTCTGCCGAGCGCGGGCTTCGCGCCGCTCCTCGCGGAAATGGTCCCTCGCGGTGTTCTTCGCGATCTTGTGAATCCAGGGCGCGAAGGGCCGTGCCTGGTCGAACGTCGCGAGGTGCTGGTAGACCTTGTCGAACGTCTCCTGGGTCAAGTCGCTGGCGACGTCGGGATCACCCACCCGCTTGAGCAGGGCGTCGAAGACGGGGGCTTCGTACCGGTTGTGGAGCTCGCGACAGGCTGCGGCGCTGCCTTCGAGGATCCAGGCGATGACGGCCCGGTCAGGGGCTGTGGCGAGGTCGGAAGGGGGGAGCATGGGATGGCCATACGATATGAAACGGCCCGCGGGTTTCAAGAGAGGCGCTGCGGAGCCGCGCGTCTGCTAGGGCTCCCTCGGGGCAGACAGTGCGGGAATGTGGCTGCTCTCGACACGGTTGTGGGCGTCGCAGGATGAACGACTCTGTGGGGCCCAGACCGAGATTGGACAGGTGCCAACACCGGGCCGGCTAGTGTAGGCTTAATATTGTGGAATCGCGTGCATGGGTGCGGTGTCCGTCCCGGAGGGAAGAGTCGAAAAAAGGCGTCGGCACGCACAGCTCCCTTGGGTGTGTGCCTGTTGGCTCTCCTCGCTGGCGCTTGGTCCAGTCCTGCCCCCGTGGAGCGAGCCCACTTGATAGACCACAGACCGCGAGAGGTGCGAGGATCGCTGCCTGCGCCGCCACGGAGCGCAGGTATGACCCATCGTAATTGCCGCCATCGGCCCCCTCTCTCGCGTGTCGTACCGCTATCCGACGTGACCCGCGGCGATGGACGGGGATACTTTTCACCCAGCAGTCTCGTTCTATTCCCCCTTGACGCAGTTGAAGGGATTGCGCACGGTGAGACTGCGAGAGCAATAATCTTGGATAATCTCAATTATATGCAGTTCCCGTTCACCGTTCCTGAGCTGCAACGGGCCCTAGAGCTGGTCATGTCGGCTGAGGAAGCCGCATGGTTGGCCGACTCTTGGTCCTCTACGTGGGAGGTTTTTCAGGATCACTTCGTGGGCCACGGGATTACAGGCGATACGCTGATCTTGCTCTCGCTACTATCCGATGACCTTCGCCGACGGGTCGATGAATTTCTCAAGCTGCTGGGATCGGGACTGCAGGAAGGCGTGTGGTCGGCACGCCGGCTCGAGATTGAGACTGCTCTCCAGAGCGTTGGAAGGCTTCCCAAGCCATAGGCTTCTCAGGAACGCACCCGCGAGCCCGTGTCTCCGTATGCAAGGAATGGCCATACAGATTTGCTAGGTTGTAAACGGCATCGCGCCTGCGCGTGGTCGACATCGGCCATCCGGCGACCCGCGGTTACGCCCCCGGTCGCCTGATAAGCATGAGGTCGGTGGTTCTGGTGGACACGCCCGCACCGGCGTGTCCAACCACCTCCCTCGCAACCACGTCGTCCACCCGCACCACGTCCAACGTTATGATGCGCTGGTCCAGGTGGCCGTCGTGGATCCTGTCCCGGCCCTCACTTGAACCCCACCCTCGGCAGCGCGCGGAATAGGCCCCACGCCGCGGCCGCCCCGCCCGCGAGGCACGCCAGCCCCGGCGCCACGAGCCCGTAGAGCACATAGCCCGTCCCGAACAGCGCGAGGTAGATCACGGCGACGCCGAGGAACCAGCACAGGAAGGCCGCCGTGACGCTCTCATCGCCACCGGCGGGCTGCGTGGTCACCGCCCTCCGCCAGCCGAGGCTCATCGGCTTGATCTTGTCGTAGAACGCCTGGAGCGTGGCGCGGTCCGTGGGATGCGTGAGAAACGTCACCGCGAGCCAGCCCACGGTTGTGATCGCCACTCCGATGACGAGTTGCAGCGAAGCGTCGAGCGGGGGCAGGCTCAGCACCTGCCGGTGCACGAACTGGAAGTACATGGCCACGGCGAACGAGATGATCATCGCCGAGATCTCGGTCCAGGCGTTGATGCGCCACCAAAACCAGCGCAGCAAGAAGATCAGCCCCGTCCCGGCGCCCACCTGCAGCATGATCTGGAAGGCCTGGAACGCGTTCTCAAGCCAGAGGGAGAGCGCCGCGGCCAGCGTGATCAATGCCACCGTGGCTACGCGCCCCACGGCCACGTAGTGCCGTTCATCACGGCCCGGCGCCACGAAGCGCTGATACACGTCCTCCACCACGTAGGACGCGCCCCAGTTGAGGTGCGTGCTGATGGTGGACATGTACGCCGCGGCGAGCGAGGCCACCATGAGGCCCAGCAATCCGTGCGGCAGAAAGACCAGCATGGCCGGATACCCCAGGTCGTTGCGCACGATCGCCGGGTCGAGATGCGGGAAGCGCTGAGCGATGGCCTCGAGATTGGGGTAGATCACGAGCGAGCACAGCGCCACGATGATCCACGGCCACGGCCGCAGCGCGTAGTGCAGCACGTTGAACAGCAGCGTGGACCGCATGGCGTCGCGCTCGTTCCTGGAGGCCAGCATGCGTTGCGCCACGTAGCCGCCGCCGCCCGGTTCCGCGCCGGGATACCACGTGCTCCACCACTGCACGGCGAGCGGGATTACGAACACCGCAGCGGCCGTCCGCCAGTCGGAGAAATCCGGTAGCAGGCTGAGCTTCGCCTGAACGCCCGGGTGCTGTAGCAGGCCCGGGAGCCCGCCCACCTCCGGCAGCCGCAAGGCCACGATGGCCGCGGCCACGGAGCCCACCATCGCCAGGGCGAACTGGAGGAAGTCCGTGAGCACGACACCCCAGAGCCCCGCGCTCGCGGCATACACCACGGTGGCCGCGCCGCCCGCAATCACCGCCGTCGCGCGGTCCCAGCCCAGCAGCACGCCCGCGATCTTGGTGGCGGCGAGGTTCACCGACGCCATGATCATCACGTTGAAGAACACGCCCAGGTAGATGGCGCGGAAGCCGCGCAGGAACGCCGCCGGCCGTCCCGAGTAACGCAGCTCGTAGAACGCGATGTCGGTCAGCGCCTCGGAGCGCCGCCACAGCTTCGCGTAGAAGAACACCGTGCACATGCCGGTGACGGCGAAAGCCCACCACACCCAGTTCTGGCTCACACCACCGGTTCGCACGAGATCGGTGACCAGGTTCGGCGTATCGGTGGAGAAGGTCGTGGCGACGAGCGAGACGCCGAGGAGCCACCACGGAAGCCGGCGGCCGGAGAGGAAGAACTCCTTGCGCCCGGCCCCGGCGCGGCGGGCGACCATGAGCCCAATGGCGATGCTTGCGACGCCGTACAGCGCCAGGACCGTCCAGTCGAGGCCGTTCAGTTCCATGGGCTAGTAGCCCCGGGGCGGATTGTGGCCCGGGAGTATAGCCTCCCGCGACGGGGTTCGCCGTGCCTCTCACCGGCGGAGCGAGACGCGTCGCCCAGCTGCACGTGAGGTTCTGGTGCGGGCAGTTCGGTGGAGGGGAGAAGGAGCCTGGAGTAGATTACCAATCCTCGTGACGGGCCCCACGCCTTCATCCCAGGCGCCGATTGGCGCCGACGTCCAGGAGCGCCTCGCCCGCGCGCTCGGTCCCAAGTACACCGTTCGGCGACTGCTTGGCCGCGGCGGGTTTGCCGAGGTGTACGAGGTGTGGGATCAGGACCTCGATCGGCGGCTCGCGGTGAAGGTGCTCCGTCCCGACATCGCGTGGACGTCGGGCATGCTCGATCGCTTCCGCCACGAGGCGCGCGCCGTGGCCAAGCTGTCCCATCCCAACATTCTGCCCATTCACTTCATTGGCGAGGCCGAGGGCATCGTGTACTACGCGATGCCGTTCGTGGAGGGCGAGTCCCTCGGCGACCTCCTCCGAAAGGAGGGGCCGCTCGAGGTGGGGCAGGCGCTCCGGCTCGCGCGACCGATTCTCGACGCCCTGCAGCATGCCCACGATGCGGGGCTGGTTCACCGCGACATCAAGCCGGAGAACGTGATGGTGGAGCGCGCGAGCGGCAAGCCGCTGCTCGTGGACTTCGGGATTGCCAAGGGGCTCGATGCGGGGAAGGGGATGACCCAGACCGGCTTCGTGGTGGGTACTCCGCAGTACATGAGCCCGGAGCAGGCGCTCGGCGAGACCCATCTGGACGGGCGGTCCGATCTGTACTCCATGGGAGCGGTGCTGTTCCAGATGGTGACCGGTGCTCCGCCGTTCGTGGCGGACACATCGCAGGAGGTCGTGGCGAAGCACATCACGGAGCCGCCGCCCGAGCCCTCTGAAGTGAATGCCAGGATCCCGCGCTGGCTGTCCGACGTGATCGTGCGGGCGCTCGCCAAGAAACCGGCCGAACGGTTTCAATCCGCGGCCACGATGCTCGACGCGTTAAACGCGGGCGCGCAGTACGGCTCGGGCGACCTCGTGACCGCCGCCCGGGTGGCGGACCGTGTGGCCAGCTCGGAGACGGTGAAGATCCAGAGCGGGCAGCGGCCCGCCTCGCGCGCGCCTGGCGCCGCGCCGCCGACACCCACCACGCCGGAGCCGGTTGCCGCCCCGGCCGCCGCCGCGACCAAACGCCGGCCGGTCGTTGCCATCCTGGGCGGCGCGGCGATTGTGGGCGGTGTGATTGGTGGCGGCTATCTCGCCCTCGCGCGCCCGGTGCTCGAGTTCGAAAACCGCCTGGTCGAGCAGGTTCGCCTCTCGGCGG
>DATMAW010000254.1:0-5320 GCA_035559715.1 Gemmatimonadales bacterium
CAGGAACCGATTGCTCGCGTAGGCCAGGAACACGCCGCCCGTCGCCCCGGCCATTCCCAGCAGCAGCGCCTCGGTGAACAACTGCCGCACCAGCCGGCTTCGCCCGCCGCCCAACGCCGCGCGCACGGCCATCTCACCGCTCCGCACCGTGCCGCGCGCGAGCAGCAGGTTGGCTACGTTGGCGCACGCGATCAGCAAAACCAGGCCGACCGCGACCATGAGCAGCGTCATCTCCTTGCCCAGGGAATCGGCCAGGAGGCGGTTGAGCGGGAACACCCGCACGCTCCAGCCGGCGTTTTCTTCCGGGTACGTCTCCGCGAGTCCGGCGGTCAGCGCCGACATTTCGGCCTGAGCCTGCTCCGGGTCCACGCCCGGACGCAGCCGCGCGATCGTAGTGAACTGGCGAGCGCGGCGCGCCAGACCGTACGCGTTGTAGGAGAGGGGCACGTACACGTCGGCGGTGCGCAGCGACGGCTCGTCCAGCCGCCCGCGTTCCAACAATGGCGGCATTCGGAAGTCCGGCGGCAGTACGCCCGCGATCGTGTGCGGCCAGTCGTCGATCGTGACGAGCTTGCCCACCACGTCCGGGTCCGCCCCAAAGCGACGGCGCCACAGCGCGTCGCTGATCATCGCCGCGCGCGTGCCCTGGAAGACGAACTGGTCGTGCTCGGCGGCCCACACGTTTCCCAGCGCCGGGCGGACGCCGAGTACGGTGAACACAGAGGCTGACACAGTGGATGCGGACACGCGTTCGGGCCGGCTGCCGCCGGCGAGGTTCACGGTGCTCATGTCCGCCCCGGCGTACACCCAGCCCATTTCCGAGAACACGGTGTTCCGCTCGCGATAGTCTCGATAGTTGTGAGCGGAGACCCTGAAGTCCGCGGTGGGACGCCCGGCTTGCTGGGCGCGCTCGGGGTTCCATTCCACCACCTGTACCAATCGATCCGACTCCGGATATGGCAGCGGGCGGAGCAGGACGGAGTTCACCACGGAGAAGACGGCCGTGTTGGCGCCGATGCCGGCGGACAGGGTGACGACGGCAACGGCGGTAAATCCCGGAGCACGCCGCAGGCCGCGCAGTCCGACGGTGAGGTCTTGTTTCAGTCCGTCGAGGAACTCCAGCCGCCGCCGTCGTTCTGCCACCGCGTTTTGGGCCGAGCGGCATTCGCTGCGGATCTCGTCCACGTCGCCGAAGCGGCGGGCCGCTTCCTCGCGCGCCTCGCCAGGCGAGAGACCCTGTGCTTCCAGCTCCTGCGCCTTCATGGCGAGGTGGAATTGCAGCTCATCCTCGATCTCCCGCTCCACATCATCCCAGGGGAGACGAAACAGCCGCTTGAACCCGCTCGGCAGCGGCATGCAGCTACCCGCGCTGTGGTGACAGGACCATCTCGACCGCGCGCGAGGAGCGCCGCCACCGCGCGGCTTCTTCCTGGAGGCGTTTGCGCCCGCGCTCGGTGAGGGAGTAGAACTTGGCCCGGCGGCCGGTTTCGTGGCGGCGCCACTGGGCCCGCAAGCATCCCTCGCGCTCCAGCACGTGGAGCGCGGGATAGAGCACGCCCTCGGCCACCTGCAGCAGGTCGCCGGTCTGCTGGCTGATCCACTTGGTGAGCGCGTAGCCGTGCATCGGCTCGTGGCTCAGGGACTTGAGGATCAAGAGGCTGAGCGTGCCGGGGATGAGGCCATCGTGGGGTTTTGTCATGCCCCATAATGCCTATGGTATATAGGTATCGTCAAGCATCGGTGGGATTGTGGCCCCCGGGGCAGGGCGGCCGTACCCCACTGTGGTGGCGCGCGGTCCCCGTCACTGCCGCCGAGCTCGCGGTTAGGGCGAAACTAGCCCCAACCGCCACCAGCGCGTATCGTTGTCAGGCTTTCCCTCCGGGGCCGGATTGGCTTCACTCCAAGAACGCCTGCAAAACGTGCTGGGCCAGGGCTACCGCATCGAGAAGGAACTCGGCGGGGGCGGGATGAGCCGCGTGTTCCTGGCCGAGGAGGTGCGACTCGGCCGCCGCGTGGTGATCAAGGTGTTGCCGCCCGAAATGGCCGCCGGCGTTTCGGTTGATCGCTTCGAGCGCGAGATCCAGCTCGCGGCAAAGCTCCAGCATCCGCACGTGGTCCCACTGCTCACGGCGGGTTCGTCCGGCGACCTCCTCTACTATGTCATGCCGTTCATCAAGGGAGAGTCCCTGCGCGCCAAGCTCGCGCGCGAGGGTGAGCTTCCGGTGAACGACGCCGTGCGGGTCCTGCGCGATGTGGCGGACGCGCTGGCGTACGCGCACGGGGAAGGTGTGGTGCACCGCGACATCAAGCCGGACAACGTGCTGCTCTCGGGCGGCCACGCAGTGGTGACGGACTTCGGCGTCGCGAAAGCCGTGAGCGCTTCCACGGGCGAATCCTCGCTCACGTCGCTGGGCGTGGCGCTCGGCACGCCGGCGTACATGGCGCCCGAGCAGGCCGTGGCAGATCCGCACGTGGATCATCGCGCGGACATCTATGCGCTCGGCGCCCTGGCATATGAGATGCTGACCGGCCGGCCGCCGTTCACCGGCGCCAACCCGCAGGCGGTGCTCGCGGCGCACGTCACGGAAGCTGCGGAGCCGGTGACGCGCCACCGGGCGACGGTGCCGGCAGCGTTGAATGACGTCGTGATGCGCTGCCTCGCCAAGAAGGCTGCGGATCGCTGGCAGAAAGCAGACGAGGTGCGGGCGCACTTCGAGGCGGTGCTGACGCCGACGGGCGGGATCACGCCCGCGGGCACGCAGCCCCACCCGACGGTCGCGGCAGCCGAGTCGGTCGGGGTGGTGCGGGCGGTCGCTCCGCTTCGCGCGGCCGGGCTGTTCCTCGCTGCGTCCCTCGTCGTCCTTCTCGTCGTCTACGCAGTCGTCCAGTTGGCCGGCTTGCCCGACTGGGTGTTCTTCGCGGCGATCGCCCTGCTTGCCATCGGCTTGCCGATCATGTTGCTCACCAGCCACCACGAACGACGGCGTGCGCTGGCGCGCTCGAGCGGACGCATGACCGCCACTCCCTCGGGTGGACTCACGCCGCATTTCACGTGGCGCAAAGCGTTGATGGGCGGCGGCGTGGCGTTCGCGGGGCTCGGCGTGTTCGCCACCGGGTTCATGACGCTGCGGGCGCTGGGCATTGGACCGGCCGGGACGCTGGTGTCCTCCGGGAAGCTGGGGGAGCGCGATCGCCTCCTGCTGGCGGACTTCGACAACGTCACCACGGATTCCACCGTTGGGGAGTCCGTGACGGAGCTGCTGCGGGTGGATCTAGGCCAGTCCCGGGTAATGAGCCTGGTGGAGCCCGGCCAGGTGTCCGATCTCCTGGAGCGCATGGGCCGTGACCGCGACGCGCCGGTCACGCCTGAAGTGGCGACAGAAATCGCGGCGCGGGAGGGGATCAAGGCGTACGTGGCGGGGGAAGTGCGCGCAGTTGGTGGCGGGTACGTCGTGTCTGCCCGGGTGGTGGCTGCCGGTACCGGGGAAGCGCTGGTGACCGCGCGTGAGACAGCGGCTGATCCGAGCGACTTGATTCCGACGATAGACCGGCTATCCGGTCGGTTGCGGGAGCGGATCGGCGAGTCCCTGCGCACGGTGCGCGCGGATCCGCCGTTGGAGCGATTCACCACCACGTCCCTCCAAGCGCTCAGACTCTACGCGCAGGCCACGGACGTGGCGAACCGGAGCGACTATCGTCGCGCCGTGGCGCTGCTCAAGGAAGCCGTGGCGCGGGACTCCACTTTCGCCATGGCATGGCGCCGCATGGGCGCCTACATGGGGAATCCCCAGTTTGCGGCCGAGATGGGCAACGAAAGCATCGCCGCGCTCACGCGGGCGTACGCGCTCCGCGACCGGCTCTCGGAACGGGAGCGATACCATGTGGAGGCGCTGTTCTTTAGCAGGGTCGAGAACGACCCCGAACGCTCGGTGACGTCATATCTGGCATTGCTGGAGAAGTACCCGGATGACCCGACCGCGCTCAACAACATCGCCGTTGATTACGGAGCCCTGGGACGTTTTGCCGAGCGAGACGACGCCCGGCGCCGCGCCATCGCATCGGGGCAGGCCCCGGCGTTGACCTACGGCTCCCTGTTCGGGAACCTTCGGACCCGGGGGCTGCTGGCAGCGGCGGACACGGTGCTGGATCAGCTCGAGGCCAAGTATCCCGACAACCCGCAGACGCCCGAGGGCCGCGCGGGGCTCGCTGCGGACCGGATGAACTGGGATGAAGTGGTCCGGATTGCCGATGAGGCCGGGCCCAAGTACGCGACTCTGGATGTCTGGGCGTTCAATACCAAGGCGGACGTGGCGCGGGTGCGCGGGCAGTTGCGCGAGGCGGACCGGCTGCGGGAGCAGGCCATCCGGACGAACGCGCCGCGATTCGACGTGAGTCCGGAGGATCGCGACTTCAGGATCGAGCTGGACCGGGTGGGCCGGCAGATCTGGTTCGCGGAGGACCGGACCCGGTTTGCCCAGCGGGTCGAGGATCTCTGGCAGCGCAACCGCCGCTTCACCGCCAGCGTAGCGCCCCTGAATCGCCGGTATCCCCAGTTTATCGCTCTGTTCTCGCAGGTGGGTCGGCCGCAACGAGCTCGCCAACTGCAAGAGGAGTTCGACGGGCTCCTGGACCAGCGCACGCGGGACCTGCCGGGCCAGCGAAACGGTCGCCGGGTGCGGGAGTCATGGATTGCCGTGGCAGAAGGACGCCCGGCTGACGCCATTGAGCTATTGCGGGCCGTCCGCGCCGACAACCGGGAGTGCGGCTTCTGTAACCTCGTGGACCTGGGGGACGCCTACGACCGCGCCGGCAACGCCGACTCAGGTCTGGCGTACTTCGAGCGGTACCTGGAGACGCCGGGGAACCGCCTGGGAGCGGACGCCAACTGGATGGGCCGCACACTGAAACGTCTGGGTGAGCTGCACGAGTCCAAGGGGAATCGCGAGAAGGCCGTGGAGTACTACGGGCGGTTCGTGGACTTGTGGAAGAACGCGGATCCGGAGTTGCAGCCGCTGGTGAATCAGGCGCGGGAGCGAATGGCGAGGCTCGCGGGAGAGCGATAGGCGGCCCCCCGGTATCACTGAATCCTAGCCCCACCACAATTGAGGATCCGCGAGCATCCCCACGGTTGCTGCATGCACCGCGCGATCCGGAATCGTGCTTCCGCCAGCGTTCTCAAAGCCGGCGCGGTTGCTCAACGGGGCCAGTCAAAGACCTTGGCGAGCCTGATCTTACCGATTGGCCGGCCGCCCAGTCGCACTGGAAGCACGTCCGTGTATCGCTCGGCTTCCTTCGCGCCGGCGGCGAAATGCCACACCTC
>DATMAW010000255.1:0-10414 GCA_035559715.1 Gemmatimonadales bacterium
CGCTCCACGCTTTCCGGGTCGATGGTGGCGAGATATTGTCCGGGGCCGTCGCGGAACGTGCCGTTGTTGAGCGGCACGCCATCCACGAGCAAGAGGATCTGATTGCCGACCAGCCCGCGCAGGACGACGGCGCCCTGACCGGCGGAAGTCTGTTGCACGTGAACGCCTGCAAGGTCTCGCAGCAAGTCCGCGGCCACGCGACCCAGCGCGCGATCGGACGGCGTGGGCGCCCGCACGGCCACCACCGTGGGTTGTTCGATCTTCAACACGGGCGCGGCGCGCGTGGCGGTGACGACGACCTCGCTCAGCTGGAACACGGTGTCCCGTGGGAGCGAATCCCGGCGGACCGTATCCTGTTGCGCGGTCAACGTCGCAACCGCCACTATCGGAAGCGCGGTGAGCACGAACGCTCACACCTGTATAGAGGAGACGCGATGAATGTACACCTGCCGGAGAGAAAAGTGGCACTCGGCGCCCTGGTCCTCGGGCTCCTCGGATGGATCGCTGCCGCGAGTCTCACTGGATGCGCCCCCGCAGGTGGGGGCGGTGCTCCGAGGGTCGCTCCTGAAGACGAGGAGGAGAGGCCTGCTCCCGAGCTCACGCTGCACGTGAAGAACCAGAACTTCTATGACGCCACGCTATACGCGGTCTCCGAGGGTGGCGCGCAGCGCAGACTGGGCGTCGTGCGGGGCCTGAGGGACGAGACCATCAAGTTCCGCTGGCTTCACGCGGAACTGCGAATCGTGATCAACCTGATTGCGGCCGGGGCGGCATACACGGAGTCCATCCCCGTGACGGAAGGGGATGAGCTGGAGCTGATCATCAGGCCTGACGCTCACCTGCGGCGCTGAGCGGTCCGGACGCGATGGGCTCTGCGCGCGCCCTGTGGCCGCCCGAGTACGGCGCCTACGCGGAACTGGCGTTCCCGCTGCTCACGGCCTTCCTCCTGGGGGGCGTGAACGCGGCCGGCGTCGGCTTCGGCATGGCCGTCGCATGCGGGTTCCTCCTGAACGAACCGTTGAGCGTGCTGAAGGGGCTCCGCGGTCGCCGCGCGCAGGAGGAATTGAACGCCGCCGCCCGGCGTCGCGTCGTGGTACTGGGCGTGCTCGGCGCCTGCGGGGCCGCCGCGGGAATGGTTCTCGCTCCCGGCGTGGCTCGCCTGGCCGCGCTCGTTCCCGCCGCGTTCGCCACCGCGCTTGCGCCGTCGGTGCTCTGGGGGAGACCCAAGACCCTGGGCAGCGAGCTGCTCATGGCGGCGGCGCTTGCGTCCATGCTTCCGCCCGTGGCACTCGCCGCCGGCGGTGGCGTCGGTCGCGCGGCGACCGGGGCCGGCGCATGGTTCATATGCTTTGCGCTGGCGACGTTCGCCGTGCACGCCATCAAGGCCCGCGCGAAACCGGAGCTTGCCGCGGCGTGGACGGTGTGGGTCGCTCCCCTCCTCGCTGCCGCAGTCCTGGCAGCGGCTGTGGCCTCGGCGGTGGCGGTTCCCGCTCGCGCCTTCGCGTTTCTCAGTGTCGTGCCGTCGGCGCTGGTGACCCTGGGAGCCACGATGTTGCGAGTTCACCCCCGGCGGCTGAAGCGCGTGGGGTGGTTATTGGTGACCGGAAACGTGGTCACTCTGGTGTTGCTGATTCTGTGATCCCGGCAATCTCCCGGGGCGGTGTTGCTTCCATGCGTCGGGCCAACTCCGCGATGGCTGCCGCGCCACCGCTCGTCACGTACACCAGTCGGCCTTGTCCGTCGACGAGATACACCACGCGAGGGTGCGCGACCTCGCCGGTCTTGGGATCGCGGGCACGGGAGACGCTCCACGCCGCCAACACCGCTTCCACGTCCGGCACCGTCCCGCTCACCACGAACTCGCCGGCTTCCAGTCCCCACTGCTCAGCAATGGCCGGCAGGCGACTCGGCACGTCGCGCTCGGGATCGAGCGTCACGATCAGCACGGCTGGCGAAAGATCCGTAATCGCCCGCCGGGCCTGACGAACGTCGTGCACCACAACCGGGCAGACGGTGGTGCAGTGCGCGTAGGCGAACGTGACCATGACCGGCCGACCTCGGAAGGCAGTGAGGTCCAACCGGCCGCCGGTCTGGCTTGTGAGCGACAGCTGCGGGGCGGGCCGGTCGAGACGGGGATATGTGTCCGGGATCGGTCCGCCGGCCACGGCAAACGCGTCGGCCGGTACGGTGGCGTTGATGACGCGCCAACCGGCGGCCGCTGTCCCGATCGCGATGGCGAGTCCAACGAACCCGAGCGTGACCCGTCCCCACACGACCGAGAGAAGTCGTTCAATCCCGGCGACCACCGCGCTCCCCCAGCCGGCGAACAGAATGGACAGCATGAGAAACGGCTGAAGAGTGAGAATGACCCAGCCCGACGTATCCGGCAGCCCGTTCGAGGCCGAGCCGAAGCACGAAGTGCGGGCCTGGAACACCCATGCCGGCGTGTCCGTTGGCAGGGGCCAGAGGGCGAAGGCCCACAGCATCGCCGTGAGAGCGAGAACTCCGCCAAGGGCGGCAAGTGGCAGGCGGGCGATGTGAGGCGACGACAGGCGGTGATCGGCGACGTGCTCTGCCATCGCCTGCCATCGCCTGTCGTCGCCTGCCATCGCCTGGTCGTTCATCCGACGCGCCACACCACCGACAGCAGCTTCCAGTTGACGAAGTAGTACAGCACAAACGTCGCCAGGAACACGAACACCAGCACCAGCGTCCCAGGCGCCTTGTGTGTTTCCGGCGACTCGCCGGCGTCCGCCGGGAGCCGCGCCGGGGGATTGGTAATCCCGTCGGGAAGTCCGTGCATGCTCATCAGGCCTTCGCCTCCTCCACCGGCTGGCCGAGGAACACCGACCACACGGTGATCAGGATGTAGATGCCGCCGCCCACGGCGGCGATCAGTCCGCCGACGCCCATGACGCCAATCACGAGGTCTACGGCCGGGGAGAACTGCAGATCGAACGGCGCGTTCTCGAAACTGATGTCCCAGTGCCGTCGCGGCACGCCGAACGTGCCGGCGAAGGTCATCGCCACCGAGAAGATCAGCATGCCGATGGCGAACAGGTACGGCTGAATCCGCGCGAGCGGATAGAACGCGACCTTCTTGCGGAAGATGAGCGGCAACACGTAGTACGTCACGCCCATGAAGGCGAGCGCCGTGCCGGCCACGACTGTCGCGTGGAAGTGCCCGGGCACCCGCAGCGTGTTGTGGGCGATGATGTTGATCTGCTCGGTGCCGAACGTGACGCCGGTGATCCCACCGACGAATCCGAAGATGACGATGGAGAAGATCAGCGAGCTGAAGCCGGGGTCACCCCACGGCGCGCGCCGCAGCCAGTCGAACATCCCCTTCGTGTATCCGCGCAAGCGCTGGCCCAGCTCGATGCCGGCCGGCACGGTGAAGCCGTGGATCATGCTCGCGAGCACCGCGAGGTACATCGCGTAGCTCGTGTTCCACACTTTCCAGGAGGGCGAGAACCCCGGATCCACGAGCAGGTGGTGCGCCGAGGCCATGGAGATGAACAGCACGTACAGGACGAACGCCGTGCGGCTGATCTTCTCGTTGATCACAACGGAGCCGATGGTGAGGGCGCCCAGCAGATACCAGATGGACACCATGGCCGCCACGTTGATTTGCTGCGACGAGTGTCCCAGGCCCCACCAGACCAGGCGGTACACCTGGGCGTCCACGTTCCCGATGCCGAGCGACCAGAAGTACGTGGGGATGTAGATGGCGGCGCCGTGGCCCAGTGTGATCACCGCGATGATGGCCGCCGTGGCCGCGCCGAAGGTCACGAGCGGCACGGAGCCCTGATACGTGCGCTCGCGCTTGGCCACGACGAGGGTTGCGAAGAACAGAATCGTAACGATCAACGCGCCCACGGCGAACAGGATCACGCCCAGGTAGTACCAGGACGTCGCTTTGAGCGGGACGTAAGAGGTGAACAGCACGTCCGCCTGCCCGGTGAACATGGTCCACTCGATCATGCCGGCGCCGATCACCATGAGCGCGAACGCCGCCCATCCCACCCTGGGCGCGGCGACACGGGAGTTGAGCAGCACGGCTCCGGCGAAGTACAGCACGGCCATCTCGAAGAACAGGATGAAGAAGATCAGCATGTTCATCCCGTGAATCGTGAGCAGCCGGTAGAACCAGTCCGCCGGCAGGAGGTGGACGGCCTGCCAGCGCGTCAGCAGTACGAGGATCGCGGAGACGCCGCCGACCAGCAGCGCCACGGTTGCCACCACGGCGTTGGCTTTGATTAGCGCTTCCGCCTGCGAGTCCACCTTGAGGCCCGTGGTTGGGCAGGTGCGGAACACGTTCATGGAGTGCCTCCCGCCGCGGCGCCGCCCGCGACCTGGTCATCCACCACGATGACCTTGCCGAGCATCAGGTGATGGCCGATGCCGCAGAACTCGTTGCAGATGATGCGGAAATCCCCGGCCTCGGTGGGTGTGACGCGCAGGCCGTAGTCGTATCCCGGCACGACCTGGAAGTTCAGGTTGAACGGATGGAGCGAGAACCCGTGATTCAGGTCCAGGGACGAGAGATGGAGCGTGTACTCGGCGCCCTTCTTGAGTCGCAGCACCGGCTGCCAGCTCCACATCATCGCCATGAGATAGACGTCACTCCCGGGCGGAGGTTCGACGACCGGGATGCCGCTCTCGGTGCCCACCTGGTAATTGCGAATGAACTCCTGCGTGCGGGCCATGAACGCCTGCGGCGTCGTCTTGCCTCGGATGCCGGAGGGGTTCTGGCTGCCGCGCAGATGCCAGAGCGGCATCATGGCGAAGAGCACCATGCACCAGCCGAACGCGATCCCCACCCAGAGCTTCTCGGTGCGATGGGCCGGCTTCCACCACACCCCCTTGGGTGACTCAATGCCGCTATTCACGCGTTCCTCCTTCAGGGTAGTGGGGACACGGGAAGCGACCGCACCTCCACCAGTCCCCACAACGTGTAAAAGGCGACCATCACGAGAATCCCCGCCACGAGCAGCAGGGCCCAGTTGTCGTATAGCCGTTGTCCGAGCGGTGGCTCGCCGCCTCCGCCAGAGGATCCATTGCGCTCGTCCGCCATCGTTACCTCCTTGGTTCGTGTCGCGGGGTCATGCGACCAGGGCCGGCCCCTTCAACAGATCCGCTACATTCGTTTCTCGAAAGAACGCCGCCGTTTGCTCCGACACTGCTTTCCACCGCGAGTGGGCGGGGCATGGGTGCCGGTCGGTACACGCCCGCCTTCCCAGGAGACACAGCCGCCGCCCTTCGATCCGGTCGAAGTGCGAGACGATGTCGAGCAATGAGATGTGCTCGGGTGGTCGGGCCAGGCGAAAGCCGCCCAGCTTGCCGCGGGCCGACATCAACACACCGCTCCGCGCCAGCTCGTGGAGGATCTTGGCGAGATAGTTGCGCGGGATGTGCAAGGCCTCCGCTATCTCACCGACCCGGACGGGGGCGGCGGCATCATGCCCGGCCAGGTACAGCACCGCCTTGAGCGCGTATTCCGATGTACTCGACAGCACGCCACCTCCAGGTCGCGTTTCCCGATGGACTCATCGTGGCTTTGATCATCTGAATGTCCGAATAACGCCGTGTGAAGATTCCCTGAAGTTTCTTGGCAGCGGGTGGGCGGCTTCCTACACTTGGGTTACGTGACGCGTTTTTCGGACCGCATCCGCCGGCTCGCACTGGGCCTCCTGGCCCCTGCCGACGCCTTAATGAACCGCCTGTACACGTGGCGGTTCAATCCGCTGTACCACTCCGGCGCGCTGGTGGTGGTGTTCTTCCTGATCATCCTGGTCACGGGGATCTACCTCCTGTTCTTCTACCGCATCGGCGCGCCGTACGCGTCGGTGGAACGGTTGCGGGATCAGTGGTGGCTGGGCGGTTGGATTCGATCGCTCCATCGCTATGCCTCCGATGGCGCCGTGGTGGCCATCCTGATTCACATGTTCCGCATGTTTGCCCAGGGACGCTCATGGGGTCCACGCGCGCTCGCGTGGGTATCCGGCCTGGTCATGCTGTTCGTGGTGTTGGTGAGCGGCTGGACGGGGTACGTGATGGTGTGGGACGTCCAGGGGCTGCTGCTCGCGCGCGAAGGGGCGCGATTGCTCGACCTGCTCCCGCTCTTTTCGGAGCCGATTGGACGCACGTTCGTCGGTGAGCGTGAGCTGCCGGGGGCGTTTTTTTTCCTGAACCTCTTTCTGCACGTGGCGCTCCCGGTGGGCCTGGCGCTCGGCCTCTGGGTCCACGTATCGCGCGTGGCGCGCGCTGCGTTGCTGCCGCCTCGCGGGCTGTCGTGGACGGTCACCGGCGGATTCCTCGCGCTTTCTCTTCTGCTTCCGGCGGCGCTGGGGCCGGCGGCCGATCTGTTTCGGCTCCCCGATACGGCGCCACTCGACGTGTTCTACTCCCTCTGGCTTCCGCTGAGCCAGGCGATGCCCGCATGGACCGTGTGGATCTCGGGCGGTGCCGTGTCCGGGCTGCTCCTCCTCGTGCCCTGGCTGGCACAGCCGGCCCCGGGGGAGCGCGCAGGGCCATCCGTCGTGAACGAGCGGCTGTGCACCGGATGCACACAGTGCTGGCTCGACTGCCCCTACGAAGCAATCGCGATGATCAGCCGCGCCGATGGCAGAGAGGGGCAGGTGGCCCGCGTGGACTCCGCGCTGTGCGTCAGCTGCGGCATTTGCGCGGGATCCTGTGCGCCCATGGGTGTGGGGCCGCCGGCCCGCACGGGACGCGACCAACTCGCGCGGGTGACGGCGTTCGTCAAGTCCCATCCGCTCAGCGGACAGGTCGTTGCGGTCGCCTGCACGCACGGCGCGGGCGGGATCGCGAGAGGCGAGGAATTCCACGGCGCGCCGGTGTTTGCGGTGGAGTGCGCCGGCAGTCTGCACACGTCGGTGGTGGAGTATCTGGTGCGATCGGGCGCCGGTGGCGTGCTGATCGTGTCATGCTCGCCAAGGGATTGCTGGCACCGGGAGGGGCCCAGGTGGCTGGAGGAGCGGCTGTACCACGATCGCGAAGCCGAACTGAAGGCCAGAGTGGACCGCCGGCGCGTGCGGGTGGCGTACGCCGGGTTGGGCGAGCGCGCCGCCGTTCGCGCCGCGCTGCTGGCGTACCAGCGTGACGTCACGGCGCTCGACGCCGCGCGTGCGGAGGAGCGCGTGGAACTCGACTTCGAATGCGAGCCGCCGGCCGCAGAGGTGGTGGAGCGATGACGATGGGCCTGCGCGTCCTTGGGGGAGGCCTCACCGTCCTCTCGCTTGCGGGGCTCGGCGCGCTCTCGCGGGCGCCCTATCCGTCGTCGCCGCCGGCGCATGCGGTGATTCGGCTCACGTGGCGCGCCAGTGGCGCCCGCGTGACAGAATGCCGCAGGCTTGCGCCCGAGGAACTGGCGCGGAGGCCCGCCCACATGCGGCGGGAGGAGATCTGCGAGGGACGCGCGCTGCCGTACCGGTTGGTGGTCGTGCTCGACCGAGACACCGTCGCCGACGAGGCGGTGGAGCCCAGAGGCGCGCGGGCGGATCGACCGCTGTACGTGTTTCACGAGCTGCCGGTCGAGCCGGGAGAGCGACAGTTGGAGGTCGCGTTCGTGCGCAAGGGCGGGGACGAGCCACGAGACGGGAGGCGAACGGCGGCAACCACGGCGGGCGACGAGCGGCGCGAGGGGGGAGAGGACGAAGCGCCGGTGCGCGAGGGCCATGCGGGGCGAGCGCAGGAAACGCCCGTCGTGCTGCGATTCGGCGGTCGCGTGCGGCTGGAGCCCCGACAGGTGGCTGTGATCACGTACGATCCCGAGCGCCGGACGCTCGTGTTGAAAGGCTACGGTCAGACGCCATGAAGACGATTATCGAGCCGTTCCGCATCAAGGTGGTCGAGCCGCTCCGCATGACCACGCGCCAGCAACGTGAGCGAATTCTGCGAGAAGCGGCGTTCAACGTGTTCAACATCCCCGCTCGCGACGTTCTCATCGATCTGCTCACCGACTCCGGCACCGGCGCCATGAGCAGCCTGCAGTGGGCCGGGATCATGCAAGGCGACGAGTCCTATGCCGGCGCGGAGAGCTTTTACCGGTTTCAGGAGCGGATGCGCGACCTGACCGGCTTCGATCACATCCTGCCCACGCATCAGGGCCGCGCCAGCGAGCGCATTCTGTTCGAGCTGCTGGGCGGGAAGGGGAAGGTCATCCCGAACAACAGCCACTTCGACACGACGCGAGCGAACGCGGAGCATTCGGGAGCGGAGGCGGTAGACCTGCCCATTCCAGAGGCTCGTCACCCGCAGGCGTTCCATCCGTTCAAGGGCAACATGAACGTCGAGGCGCTGATCGAGCTGATCGAGCGCGTCGGCGCCGACCGCATTCCGCTGTGTATGGTGACGGTGACCAACAACGCGGGCGGCGGTCAGCCGGTCAGCCTGGAGAACCTGCGGGCCGTGCGTGCGGTGTGCGATCGCTACGGCATTCCGCTGTACCTCGACGCCTGCCGCTTCGCCGAGAACGCGTACTTCATCAAACTGCGCGAACCGGGGCAGCAGCATCGGAGCGTGCGGGACATCGTCCGCGACATGTTCGATCTTGCCGACGGGGCGACCATCAGCGCCAAGAAAGACGGCCTCGTGAACATCGGGGGCGTGCTGTTGATCCGGGATCCGGAGCTCGCGCAGCGCGCGGACGCGTTGCTCATTCTGACGGAAGGATTCGTGACGTACGGCGGGCTGGCGGGCCGCGACCTCGAAGCCATGGCGCAGGGATTCGAGGAGGTCGTGCACGAAGACTATCTGGCGTATCGCATTCGCTCCACGGAGTACCTCGGCGAAAAGCTGCGGGATATCGGCTATCAGATCGTCGAGCCGCCTGGCGGCCACGCGATCTACATTGATGCGGCGGCCCTGGCGCCGCACATCCCGCGGGATCAGTTCCCCGGTCAGGCGTTGGTGTGTGCGCTGTACCGCCAGGCTGGGATTCGCACTTGTGAGATCGGGAGCGTGTTCCACGGTGGCAAGGGAACCATGGAACTGGTGCGTCTGGCAATCCCGCGCCGCGTGTACACCCAGAGTCACATTGACTACGTGGTGGAGGCCGGCGCCGCGGTGTACCAATGCCGCCAGACGCTCGTGGGGCTGCGCATGACCAACGCCCCGACGGTACTGCGGCACTTCACCGCGCGGTTCGAGGAGCTGCGGTAGCTCCGCGGATTCTCTTCAGTCCGGTTTCATCAACAATTCAAACTCCGGGTCAGATTTTGAACCCGCGTTCAATTCCTGACGACCGGAGGTCTGGCACGTGCCTGCCCCAGCCACCGCCGCGCTACCCTCGCCGCGCGTGCGCGCCAAGCGGCGGCGCCGGCGTCAGGAGATTCTGCGGGCCGCGCTGGAGGCGTTCCGCGACCAGGGCTATCACGCCACCACGCTGGATGACATCGCCGCTCGCATCGGCGTTCGCAAGACTGCCCTGTACCACTATTTCCCGGACAAGGAATCCATTCTGTACGCCTGCCACCGCGAGTCTCTGCTCGAGGTGGAGCGCTTGATCGCCGAGGCCCACAGTCGCTATGGGACGGCGGCGGACCGGCTGGCGCACGTGATCCGGGAGCACGTGCGCGTCATGACCGACACGCTGCAGGGGTCGCCCTTCGCGTTCGACGTGCGGGTGCTGTCGGCCGCGCGTCAGCGTCGCGTGATCGCCGCGCGAGACGCGTACGAGCGGCGGCTGCGACAGATCATCCAGGACGGGATTCGGTCGGGGGAATTCACGCCACGGAGTCCCAAGATCGCGGTGTTCGCCATCCTCGGCGCGATCAATTGGATCGCCCGATGGTATCGGCCCGGCGGACCAGTCAGCGGCGCCGAACTGGGCCGGCAATTCGCCGAGCAGCTAGTGGGAGGCCTGACATGTCGCAAGCCACGATGACCCGGGCGTTCGGATCCAAGCCCGCCGCGGAGTTCGCGTTCGAGGAGATCCTCTACGAAAAGGCAGACGGGGTCGCCCGCATCACGCTCAATCGCCCGCACAACTACAACGCCTACTCCACGCACACGCTGGAAGAGCTGGCGACCGCGTTTCGGGACGCGAGCTTCGACGACGCCGTGGGCGTCATCGTGTATACGGGCGCCGGCGACCGCGCGTTCTGCACCGGCGGTGACGTGAAGGAGTACGCCGCGAGTTACGTGGCGACGCCGCGCGACTACTGGAAGTACATGGCGCTGTTTCGCGCCTACATCGAGAGCATCATCAACGCGAGCAAGCCCGTCGTGGCCCGGCTTAACGGAATGGCCGTGGGTGGCGGCAACGAGAGCCAGCTCGCGTGCGACCTCACGGTGATGGCCCAGCACGCCTACATCAAGCAGGTCGGCACGCACGTCGGCTCCGTGGCGTGCGGTGGCTCCACGCAGTGGCTTCCGATCGTGGCGGGGG
>DATMAW010000256.1:0-4776 GCA_035559715.1 Gemmatimonadales bacterium
CGATCCGCCAACCCGCCGATCCGCCGACCCGCCCACCCGCCGATCCGCCGACCCGCCGATCCACCACCTGCCCTCACCCGTCTCTCCCTTCAATCCCGTATATCCTCACACACCGATCCACGACCGCATCCCACGTGAATCGCCGCTCCACTCGTGCCTGTCCGGCCGCTCCCATGCGCGCCGCCAGCGCCGGATCGTCCCGCAGTTTGATGATCGCCTGACCGAGCGCCGCTGGATCGTTTGGCGGCACGAGGAATCCCGTGACGCCGTCCTCGATCACCTCGGGGATGCTCGCCACGTTGGTCCCGATCACCGGTGTGCCGCACGCCATCCCTTCCAGCAGCGTCTGGCCGAGCAATTCCGGCACGTTGGTGGTCCGGCCGTACATCGTGCGATAAACGCTCGGGAGCACCACGCACAACGCTTCACGATAGGCTTGCACCAGCGCCGCGTCGTCGGCGTCGTGCCGGAACGTGACGGGTTTGCCCTGTGCCAGCGCCCGGAGATCTCTGAGGTACTGCTCATGTGGCGCGCTGCCGAGCACCAGCAGTTCGACGCCCGCTGGCAGGCCGCGGATGAGATCGTCCACGCCCTTGTGAGGCAGGATGCGTCCCACGAACAAGACGAGGGGGCGCCGTGGCACCGCCGGCGCGGGCGCGAACTTCACCGTGTCAACGCCACCCAGGATGACGTGCGCTCGCGGCTCGCGCTCGTGTCCGAAGACCCGCCGGGAATACTCCGAGATGTGCAGGTGGCCGTGATACCAGGCATCGGTGCGCACGTAGCCCGACACGTCCCATCCGCCGCCACCGAGATCGGTGACGAACACGCGGCGGCCCGTCAGGCGGCAGAACGCGGCGGCCGCGCTGCTCGCCACCACGTGCTGCTGGTGACAATGCACGATCGTGGCGCGGCGCAACGCGGTGACCAGCCGGCGGCTGATCGGGTTGTTCGGCTCCCCGCGAACGAAATGGGTTCGTCCTAGAGTCCAGATCTCCAGCGTGCCTTCTCGGTCCCGGCGTTCCTCCGTCCCGAAGGCAACGAGCGTGGTGCGAACCCTGCGCGACATGGCTCGTGCCAGTTCCTCCGCGTAACGCTCGGCGCCGCCGGTCACTCCACCCGGCCCGAAGCGGGCCGGAACGAGGTGAACCACGTGTGGCTCAGCCATTCGCCCCGGCTGACGCGGGCGGCGCGGGTGGCGCAGCGTTGCTCCGCTCCGCCAGCCGTGAGAGAAACGGAATGCGCGGCCGCACGTACAAACCCAGCGGATCCCGCAGGGCCAGGGGCGTCATGATCGCGAGGTATCCCAGGCCCACGGCGACGCCGGCTCCAACCAGTTCCGCAACGGTGTCCGGTGTCCACGCCGTGGCAAGCGCCGCGCTCGCGGTCGCTGCGAGGGCGAAGCGCCACAGCCATGGCACGAGCGGAGTCACGAGCCGGCGCAGCTCGATACTCGCAGTTCGATGGAGGCCGTGCAGGTTGGCGGGCAGGCCCACGAACACAACGCCCACGAGGGCGCCCAGCGGAGCGCCCGCGAGCCCGAACCGCTGCACCAACACGATGGAGGCCAGAACCGTCACGATGCCGTCCGCCAGGCTCGTGAGCGAGATGCGGCGATCCCTCCCGAACGCGAACAGCGAGTACACGGCCGTCATGTTCCAGTGCCTGAGAAGCATGGCCGCGAGCAGGAGCGCGGTGAGCCAGGCGCCGCCGTACTGCTCCGCGCCGACCCACCACGTGACGAATCCCTCGTTGACCAGGAGCACGAAACACACGATCCCCCCGCTCGCGAGCAGAATGGCCTGCGTCAACGCGGTGACAACCTGGATCACGCGCTCCTGGGTTTCGCCGGCACGCAACTCGCTCAAGGCGGGTTGAGCGGTTTGTGCCAGGAGCTGCGGCTGATTCGCCAGTACCGTGAGCACCTTGGCCGTGCAGAAATACGGCACCACGGCCGCGGGTCCCAAGAGCTTGCCGATCACCAGGACGTCGGTGCCCTGGAGAAACGTGTTCGCGATCTGTTGCAGGCTGATCCAGGCGCCGCGTCCCAGTTGCGCCCTCGCGTCGCGTCCGCTCGTTGGGGCCATCCGGGTGGGCAGGGCGGCAGGGAACCGGCGGCGGAGCCTGGCCCACCAGCACAGGCCCGCGAGCGCTTGCTGTACCAGCCACCCCACGGCGAGTGCCTGGAGTCCCCAGTCGGCGAGCACGAGGCCTACGGTGGTCGCGGTGCCCGCCGCCCACGTCGCGGTCGAGATCGCGCCCAGCGCCGCGAGATCCTGAAGCCCGTTCAGCGCGGCCTGAAAGATTCGGGCGGGGAACAACAACACGAACGAGCCCATTACGAGGGTCAGCGGACCTCTGAGCGCGGCCCACTCGCCCGGTAACCCAATCCAGATGGCGAACGCCGCGAGGGCCACCACGGGCATCTGCCACGCCACGACGCCCGCCGTGCGAGTCACGATTGCGGCCAGATCGCTCGCTCGATCGACGCCGCCCGCCCTTCCGGTTGCGAACGCGATTTCTCGGGGTAGCAGCGCCACGACGCCCAGGTCGAGCAACATCAGGTAGCCCAAAATTCTCGTCGCCACGATCCAGAGCCCGTAGTCCGCCCGGCCAAGACGCGCGAGCAGGAACGCCGTGAGCCACAGGCCGACGAGCGTGAGCAGCACCTGGTTGGCGTAGCCGAACAGGAGGCCGCCCAGGAGGCGCCGGGTCCGCGTCACGAGTTGGGGGCTCCCAGCACCAGCTGAAGCAGGCGTGCATCCAGCTTCGGGGGGTCGAGGTGCTCGCGATACCAGCGGAGTCGTTCCTGGCGCTGCGCGGGGCTGTCACCCCGTGTCCAGGCAACGCTCGCGGCGCTTGCGAACTCCTGCTCGGTGCTGGCGAGCGTGGCAGGGCTTTCGTCGAACAGGGCGTCATACAAAGGGCCGCGTGACGAAATCATCCGGGCGCCAACGCTCAGCGCCGCGAGGGCGGACGTGCGCCGCCCCGTGAGGCCGTCAATGAACGGCGCCAGCACCACTCGCGCGCGAGCGAGCAGGGCGAGCACGTCTGTCGGGGGCAGGAAGCCACGGCAATCCCAGCGCGGATCGAACCACCGTCTTGCCACGTGATGCCGCCGGACGGCGTCGGCGTCGGCGCCAATCACGATGAGTGGGGGATCGGCCTGGATCGCGCGAACGGCGGCCACGACCCACGGCCAAGAAAGCCCGGAGGCGAACGGGGAAAACAACACCGGGGCGGGGAGGAGCGGTTCGGCGGGAGCCTGCGCCGGCTCGCCCAGCGTGCTCCCCACGTGGATCACGCTCGGTTTCTCCCGGAGCTGCGGCACCCAGGCCGGCACCGGAGTGGCGGCGGCATCAGACAGCCGGAGCAGCGCGAGGAGTTGGCGTCGTTGCAGCGGGGAAAGCACGAGCCAGGGGAGCCTCGTTGGCGGGACCCATGGCTCGTGGACGAACGTGGTGAGGCGAATCCCCGCCTCGCGCGCCGCGCGGGCCAGCGCGGCCGGAAAGGCGGACAGCCCGCGCCTGCCGTAAAGAAAAGGGACGTACTGGACGAGCGCAGCGGTAACGCCGCGCGAGCGCCACGACGCCACAACGTCGCCCGGGTCGCCCCGGGCGGCTCCCAGCACCAGCACCTCGTGCCCGCCGTTGCTCCAGTGCCGCACCAGACGCGCGGTATGATCGGTCACTCCACCGCGCTGGTCGGGGTAGCCGGGCGCGACGATGGCCACGGCGCTCACGGCGGCGGCGATGCGGTTGACAAGCCGCGGCCCGCACGCAGTCTTTGGGGCGTGGGCTCGTACCTCCTCATGTTTGCGGCGGCCGCTCTCGTGACCGCCGCCATCGTGCCGTTTCTCGTTCCGCTGGCGCAGCGCGTCGGCGCCCTCGACAGCACGCGCAGCCCGCCCGTGCCGCGTCTAGGGGGAGCCGCGTTGGCCCTTGGGATTGCAGGCTCGTTGCTCGCGGTGGCGGTCGTGTTTACTCCGGCCCGGCACACGCTCCTCGCCGCGACCTCGTCCATCGGGCCGGTGTTCGCCGGGGCCGCCATCATCCTGGCGCTTGGCGTCGTGGATGATATCCGCCCGCTCTCGGCCAGGTTCAAGCTCGCCGTCCAGCTCGCCGCGGTCGCGGTTGTCTGGGCGCTCGGCGTTCGCGTGGAGTTGCTCTCCCTTCCGTTCGGCCCCGCGAACGTGGGGCCGGTGGCTGGCGCGGCGGTCACCGCCCTGTGGTTCGTCGGGATCACCAACGCGTTCAACCTGTTGGACGGGGCCGACGGCGTCGCCGCGGGCTCGGCCTTCTTCTCGGCCACGGCCGTCTTCATGATGTCGGTGTTGTTGGGCCACCCGGCGATCGGGCTCGTGGCATCGGCGCTGGCCGGGGCGCTGCTGGGATTCCTGCCCTTCAACTTCCCACCGGCGCGGGCCTTCCTCGGGGATTCGGGTGCCCTGTTCACCGGGTTCCTCCTCGCCGGCCTCGCGGTGGAAGGTTCCACGAAGGGACCCACGTTGGTCGCGATCGCGGTGCCGCTGGTCGCGTTCGGGGTCCCCGTGTTCGACACGACGATAACACTGCTCCGGCGCCTTATGCGAGGGCAGCCCGTGTTTCAGCCGGATCAAGAGCACGTGCATCACGGCCTGGCGCGCGCCGGATTGTCGCCACGACAGGTGGCGGGCGTGTTGTACGCCGTGAGCGCCGCCTTCGCGCTCGCCGCCATGACGTTCGTCAATCCTGGCGTCAGGTCCTACGCCGTTGGGCTCGTCATCATCGGGGCGGG
>DATMAW010000257.1:0-5952 GCA_035559715.1 Gemmatimonadales bacterium
GCCCGGTCCAGTTTCAGCCGGGCCATCTGGGACCGCGTGGGCGTGCGGCCCATCAGCTCGAGTCGGTACGTGAACCCCGCATCGTCGTACGTCACAAACGCGGTGACGGATGCGCAGGCCGTGCTCGCCGCTGTCCCCAGCTCCACGTGGAACTATCGGTTCACGTTTGACGCCGGCACGGGCACGCCCAACACCGGTGGCTGGGTGAACCAGCGGCAGGAGATGCGGATCGGCCGGGTGTTCGCCACGCCGAGCGCCACGGCGCCCACGTGGACCGCGTCATTCATCAAGGATATCATTGACACGGGAACGCTGGCCGCGTGGCCCAACACGGTGCAGGCGGAGTGGAAGACGCGGTATCCGCCTTACACCATCGTGTCCGCGCGTGAAATGCACCTGATCATCGCGGAAGCGCGGCTTGCGGCGGCAGACACTGCCGGTTTCCGTACAGCCATCAACAACCTGCGGGCGCTGGACGGCCTCACGCCGTACACCAACCAGGTGACGCCTGAGGACATGCTGGTCTACTCCCGCAAGGTGAACCTGTTCCTCCAGGGCCGCGCCCTGGCGGATCACTACCGGTTCCGCCGGCCTCCGGCGGACTGGTTGCCCGGCTCGCAGGCGCTGGTGGAGCCCGGGTGGTTCTTGCCGATCACGGCCATCGAGTGCCTGTCGAACCCGAACATCGGAGCTTCCAAGTGCTCCACCTGATGGGCGGCAGGTAGCTCGCCTCAGTACGCAATGAAAAGGGCCGGTGCGCAACGCACCGGCCCTTTGTCTTTGGGGATCCCCCCGAGCCCGCCTTGTTTCCGCGCTACCGGGGAGCCATGACAGATTGATTGTCGCCGCCTGTCCCGGGGCCGCCACCGCCCGCGACGGTCTTGCGGACCGCGAGAATCGCGGCGGTCGTAGCCGCTACGAGCCCGGCGGTGAGCCAGAACGTCCGCTTCCCCGAGAAGCGATAGCTGTCCAGGCGTCCCACGTCACTGCGGGGCACGTAGAACGTGGCCCCCTGAGCGTCGTACTTCTGGCCCAGTTTCGAGCGGATCCACCGCGCCCACAGTCCCAGCGTGTCCTCCGTAGCTTCGGCCACGATCCCCTCGAGGACGGTGACTTCGTTCAGGGTAAACTCGCCCATGGGGATGTCCCGCGGGCTCGCGAACTCCAGCCGGACCTCCGACCGCGGCTTGGGTGGCGGCGGGTACGAGGCAGGCACGTACTGGAAGCACCCCGTCACGAGGAGCGATGCCGCCACCGGGCGGGCGATGCGGCGAACGCCGCGCAACTGATCAAACCCCGTATTCACGTCTCTTGGCCTCCGTCTTCCACGAGCGTCAATCTCCCTCGTTGCCGGGCCCCAGTTCAAGGGCTTCCTCAGGGCTGCCCTGCGATCCGCACCGGCTCAATGGAGAAGACCTGGTCACCCTTCGAGCCGTCACCGAGTTGGCCGTGAGTGCCGAGACCCCAGCAATAACCGACGCCCTGAGTGGACAGCGCACACACATGCTGCGTGGCCGCGCTGATGGTCTGGAACGTGAGACCGCCGCTCACGGGATTGGGCTCGAAAGCGCACTGAAAGATGTTGCCGACGTCATCCTGGCACTCGCCGGACACATTGTCGCCGAGCTGCCCGCTGCCGTTGTATCCCCAGCAATAGGCTGCGCCGGTACCCTGTTCGAGCCCGCACGTGAAATACCCGCCGGCGCTAATGGAGGAGAACTTCGGCCCTGTGGGAACCGCCGTGGGAGAAAGCTCACGCGGGTTCGCGCCTTCACCCAGACCAAGCTGACCGAAATTGTTCCGCCCCCAGCAGTAGGCGGTCCCATCCAGGGCCACCGCACACGTATGCTGGAAGCCGACCTGCACGTCGGTGAAGGTTACTCCCCCGGACACCTGCACCGGCACCGCGCTTTCGGTGGTGGTGCTGTTGCCGAGCTGGCCCCAATCGTTCCGACCCCAGCAGTGCACGGCGCCGGCCAGGGTGAGCCCGCACGTGTGGTGCGCCCCCGTTGACACTTCGATGAAGGCCAGGCCACCGCTAACCGTCACCGGCTCACTCTCGTCGTTGGTGTTCCCCTGACCCAGCTGGCCGTATTCGTTCCACCCCCAGCAGAACGCGGCGCCCGCATTCGTGAGACCGCAGGAGTAGGATCCCCCGGCGCTGACCGCGACGAGCTGCACGGTCCCGGCAATCGGGCCGGGCGTGGCGCGATCGGCGAACGTGCCGTCGCCCAGCTGCCCGTTCAGGTTGAATCCCCAGCAATACACGGCGTTCGAGGTGGTGACCCCGCACGTGTGCGCTCCGCCCGGGCTCAGCGACTTGAACCGCAGCGATCCGAGGACGGGCACCGGCGTGGTACGATCCCTGCGCGAGCCATCTCCCAGCTGGCCGTTCTCGTTGAACCCCCAGCAGTAGGCTGCCCCGTCGCCCACGAGGCCGCAGGAATGGAGCAGGCCGGCGCTCACCGCCGTGAAGGGGGACGGCAGCGGTTCCACGGAGTCGCCGCACGCCACAAACGCGGCGGCGCCGAGTACCAGGACGGAAGCTCTGACCATATATCGGATCACGCGGGATCCCCTGTGATGGTGATAACTCAAGCTTAGTGGCAGAGGACCGGCTTAGGGAGCCTGTCGTGCCGCGGAGGGGCTGATCTCCAACCCGATGTACCCGTTCCTCAGCGGCGCCGGCTCGAAGAACCGCCCGAATCCCGCATTGACGGACACGGACCCCACATACCGCTGGTTCGTCGCGTTGAGCAGCCCCGCGAACGGAGCGATGCGCCAGGCCCCGAGGTTCGCCTGCCAGCCGCCGCGGAACCCAACGGACCACCAGCCCCCCGTCCTCAGGGTATTGGCGTCGTCCACGTAATACCCCGATGCGTGGGTATTGTCCACCGCCAGCCACAGGGACGCGGGCGCGTCGTATCGAACGGACCAGTGGAGATAGTGCCGTGGGACGCCCGGGATGTCGTTCCCGTCGAAGGTAGCCGTCGCGGTGCGGAATTCATCGAACTTGAAGTCGCTGTACGCGTACGCGATCACGAGGGCAAGCGGATCTGCCAGGCGCAGCGTCACGTCCGCCTCGATTCCCCGGTGCGTGGCCGAGCCCGCGTTGCGGAAATAGCGCCTGCCGGGATCGCCGGGCACCTCGAACGGAATCAGCTCGTTCGTGACCCCGGCCTGATACAGCGCAACGCTGTACGCCCCGACACTCGACACCCGACCCCTGACACCGACCTCGTAGTTCACAGCCGTCTGCGGGTTCAGCTCGGGGTTGAACCCGCCGGGACCCGTGGGACGGTTTGCCAGCTCGGTCGTGGTCGGGGTCTCGAACGACGTGGCGACGCTCACGTACGGCTGGAACGCCGGCGCCATGTCCCAGGCGATCCCGCCAGCGCCCGACACGGCGTCCATCACGCGCTCACCCGAGTCGTCTCCATCCGAGACAAACGCGTCTCGCACGCTGAACTGGACGCGATCGTATCGCGCGCCGGCCGTAAGGCTCACCGCTCCCCGACCAGCTTGCATCTGGGCGAACAGGCCGATTTCGCTCACGCGCTCGAACTGATCCCGTGTGAGCGTGGCGCCGTTTGGCGTGCGGTTGATGCGATCGTCGCGCTGCCACTGGGCGTCCAGGCCCACGGTTGCGGTGGACGCCAGGGATGCGGTCGAAAGCGGGAGCGAGGCCACGGCCCGCCCGCCCCAGGCCCAGCGGTCCAGCTCGATGTAGGCGAAGGACAACTGATTCTCGAGTTCGCGACGCAAGCCGAACACGGCGAGATCCACGCCGCCGCCGCCCGAGAAGGCATGACGGAGCGAAAGGCCGCCCTGTCCCTGGGTCACGTCCTTTCCGGCCCCGCGCGTTCCCAGAGTGCCGCCCTCGGCGACGCTCAGGTTGCGGGGATTGGCCAGCCTTCGAGTGGAGTCCGCCCGCAGGGCCGTCGTATCCACGGCCCCGGGATCCTGGAGCCACGGGCTGTGGGCGCCCAGCGCGTGGAGCGTGAGGCGCGTGCGCGGCCCAATCGGCCGACTCAGGCGCAGGGACAGTCGCCTCGTATCGGCCTCGCTGTGCTGGCGGTAGCCGTCAGACACGGTTTCCGAAGCCGTGAGGGAGGCGGACCCGTCTCCGAACGGCGCCTGGGCGCGTGCCTGCCATTTCAGAAGACCGTACGACCCCGCGAGCGTTCGCAGCGCGGCGCCCGGATGCGTGACCGGCGCATCGTCACTCCACAGGCTCACGACTCCACCCGACGCGTTGCCGTACAACGCCGACGACGGCCCTCGGATCACTTCGATGCGGCCCACTTCGGCGAGGTCAACGTTCGAGAGCTGCCCCTGGCCATCGGGGAGCGTCTGCGGGATTCCGTCGAGCAGCACCTTGACGCCCCGCACACCGAAGGCGGACCGGGCGCCAAAGCCGCGGATGGACAGGATGTGATCCTGCGCGGGATTGTACCGGTTGGCGACGTACACCCCGGGGACCGTGATCAACGCCTCATCAATCCCCACGGTCGCGCGACCCCGCGCGATTTCCTCGCGGTGCACCACGTCCACCGCGAGCGGCACGTGCACCAGATCCGTCGGCGCGCGCGTGACGGACACCGTGACCGGCTCCAGCACGAAGCGGCGCAGCGAGTCGGCGCGGGAGGTGTCGCTCGGGGAGCGCTGCTGAGCATGGGCGACGCAAGCCGCGGCGTGCGCGGCACACACCGCCAGCACGGCGCGAAGGGCCAGGCGATGGAGGGTCATGGAGGGTAGTACGGTCGAGTCCGTTAGCAGATTCAATATACCCGTCGGAAGACGCTTCGCACTCGTCTTACGACCTCATCACCTCGCGAGCGACGGCTCTGGTCGCTGCGCGAGTGCGGTGACCCCCGACCAGGCCCTTGCCCGACCAGGTCCTTGAAGGAGGCAGGGACATCCGATCGGATTCCGCGAGCGGGCGCGCTGGCCGTCATGCTGGCCGGCATCGGCTGCGACAGCGCGAACGTCATTGGTCCCGAGAACCAGCTCGAGGTCACGAACGCCGCGGACAACTTCCAGTGGCAGGGAACGTTGAACGTCAGGGTCCAGAAGAAGCCGTAGGACCCCGTATTCGATGTCCGACGCCCGAGCATCGAACATCGAACGCGGGCGGCTGGAAGAACCTCCTACCGGGCTGCGACCTCCCCTCGCGACGGCCCGGGCCCCACCGGCACCGTCGGATCCGCACGAATCCCCGTGCTGAGCTTCGCGCCCACGAACTTCCACAGCGGGCATGCGGCGCTGTCGGTGAGGGGGCACGTTCCGTCCGACAGGCGGCACGCCGTGGTGCAGAACTGCTGCGCGGCGCCCGTGAGTCTGGCCGTGGTGCGCGGGGCGAACGGTGCCAGGCCTTCGGCGATCATGGCCACGGTCACCAACGCGACCGCGATCCCGAGGATAGCGAGCACGCTGAGCGGGGGCATAACGACCTCCTTCATGGAGTCCCGACTGAACAGTAGCAGTTACCTGGGACAGCCACCGTGAAGGCAGCGTGAGGAAGAGGTGAAGCCGTCTGCGAGAAAACCGTCAATCTCCGTTCACCCGGAGTTCATGGCCCGATAGCTACAATATTGGTGACCCGTCAGCGAGGGTGTATGGCCCCAGACGTCCGCTTCGTGGAACGGCGAGCGGCGCATAAGCAGGAAGCCGATGCGGGCACGGCGGTGGCCGAGGGCGAGCCGAAGGCCCCTCCCAGGGAAGGCGAGGAAACAACGCTGCCGATCCCTGAGCACCTGCGCCGGCTGTGGCTCGCCTGCGGACTGGAGGACGAGCAGTAGGGCCACGGTAGCGCAGTACGGCTCTGCTTGTGCCATCTCCAGGCCGTCCCTTACTTTACGCCCACTGGAGGGCTAGACCTAACTGGTAAGGCGGCGGTCTTGAAAACCGCTGGGCGCAAGCCCTTGGGGGTTCGAGTCCCTCGCCCTCCGT
>DATMAW010000258.1:0-4161 GCA_035559715.1 Gemmatimonadales bacterium
GCCCCGCGTCCGCAACCTCAACCGCCAGCTGCGCGCCGACCGGCACCGCGGCCTCCACAACGGCCTGAGCCTTCCGGTACGCCGAAGTGGATCATCCCCGCCGTGGTGATCGTCGTTCTCGCGATCGCCGCGCTGGCGCTCGTGCTCACCCGATAAGCGCTCGATCCGTGGGCTTCACCTGCGCGGGCCGCACCGACGTCGGAGTTGTCCGGTCGGGGAACGAGGACAACTATCTCATGTTGCCGGATCGCGGCCTGTTCATCGTGGCGGACGGGATGGGCGGACACGCGGCGGGCGAAGTGGCGAGCGAGATGGCCGTCCGCATCATCGCCCGCGAACTGGGCGACTTCAGGGGCAAGAGCGACGCCGACGTGGCCGAGCGGATGCGGGCCGCCATTCAGCGAGCGAACGGCGCCATCTTCGAGCGAACCCTGACGGAGCATGACAAGCGGGGGATGGGTACGACGGCGACGGCGCTGGTCCTGAACGGGGCGCGCTATCTCATCGGCCAGGTCGGAGACAGCCGCGCGTATCTGCTGCGTGACGGCCGGCTGATGCAGCTGACGAAGGACCACTCCTACGTGCAGGAACAGGTGGATGCCGGGTATCTGACCCCCGCCCAGGCTCGTACCCACCCGTACAGCAACGTCATCACGCGATGCGTCGGGGCGAACAACGAAGTCTCACCGGACATCTACGTGGGCGCGTTGCGGACCGGAGACAGCTACCTGCTGGCGTCGGACGGGCTCACCGGCATGCTCGAGGATCAAGACCTCGAGGAAACGTTGAAGCAGGGCGCCGATCCGCAGCGCCTGGTTGATGCCCTGGTGGCCGAAGCCAATCGGCGCGGCGGGCTCGACAACATCACGGCCATCATCGTGCGGATCAATTCAGTGGACGCGCCGCACGACGATCGCGCCACGGTGGCGGCGTCGGCGCGATAGCGGGGCAGGTCCACGCCGGCACGGCCGCGGGCCCGGCCGGCGTCGAGCGTCACTTCTCCAGAAACGCTTCCCCTCGTTGCAGCTTCTCCCGGACGCTTTCCGCGCTTCGCTCGATCAAACCAATCAGGCGCGCGGGATCGAGCGAGCGCTGCTCCGCGACGAACACGCGCAGCCGGCGCGCGGCTCGGTGCAGCGCGTCCCCCACGGGTTCGAGACCCAGCTGCGCGCGCTCCAGCGTCCCCCGGCGCGTCACGTACGTGAGATCCACGCTGAGCATGTCGGCCTTTGCCGGGAAGTCCAATAAGACGTCACCCCGGCTGAGCCGCAGCTCCCGGGCGAGCTGGTCCTCCACGGCGGCCGTGAGATCCGGATCAGCGGCCACCCAGGCCCCCGCGGGCGGGGGCAGGTCCGTCGCCGGCAGGTCCGCCGCCCGCTTGTAAAGCCGCCGGCGTCGCAGGCGTTGGGCCAGGGGCACGTCGGGGAGGGCATGGAGACGCTCCATCAGCGCTTCGTCGGTGCTGCGGGCGATCCAGGCCGGGTCCAGCCGTCCCGCGGCGATCGTATCGCGCACCAGGCGTTTGAACATGGCCGTGGCGCTGCGGACGGCGTGATGCCAGTACACGTTGCGGTACATCTGATACTTCGCGAACAGCAAGGACTCGAGGGCGCTCAGCCCTTTTTCGTGCACGCCCACCGTGCAGCGACCGTCGGGGAGCGTGACCAGCGTGATGGAGTGCAGCAATCGATCCACGTCCACGGCGCCGTACGGAACGCCGCACATCCGCGCGTCGCGCGTGAGGTACTCGATCTTGTCGAGGTCGAGCGAGCCGGAGATCAGACCCTGGAGCGGGCTCGGACTGGCACCCGAGATCAGCGCTGCGATTCGCCGCGCGGGCGCGTTGATGCCGGTCCGTTCGAGCACGGCACGCAGGTCGGGGTGCGCGAGGTGCTCAACGGCGAGCGTCTCGTGTGAGGGCAGCCCGGCCTCTTCCAGGGCGTGAGAGAACGGGTAGTGCCCCACGTCGTGCAGCAGCGCGGCGAGGCGAACCAGCGTGACCTCTTCGGCCGGCACGGCGGAGAGTTCTCCGCGTTCCGCCAGGAGGCTGAGCGCCCGCCGCGCGAGGTGATACGCGCCCAGCGCGTGTTCAAAGCGCGTGTGCGTGGCGCCGGGGTAGACGAGGTAGGCGTGGCCGAGTTGGCGGATGTAGCGCAGGCGCTGGAACGGCTCGCTGTCGAGCACGCCCAGCGCCTCGGCGTCGATCCGGATGTTGCTCCAGAGGGGGTCCCGGACGACCTCGAATTCCCCTGAAGGCCGGCTCACCGGGGGCGGCGCCTCACCCTCTGTGGGGTCCGGCAGCCCGCACGTCGTCTCCGACGTCTCCCGCGAATTGTGTGAAGTTGTCGGCGAACATCTGCGCGAGCCTGGCCGCCTGCTCGTCGTAGCGCGCGGGGTCTTTCCATGTGGAACGCGGGTCGAGGAGCTCGGCTGGCACGCCCGGCACGGCGGCGGGCACGGCGATCCCGAAGACGGCGTGCGCGCGCATGGGAACGTCGTCCAGCTTCCCTTCCAGGGCCGCCCGTACCATGGCCCGCGTGTACGCCAGCTTCATCCGCGAGCCTTCGCCATACGGTCCCCCCGTCCAGCCCGTGTTGACCAACCAGCAACTGGCCTGGAAGCGCCGCATGCGCTCGCCAAGCATCTTGGCGTACACGGCCGGGCGGAGGGGCAGGAAGGGCGCGCCGAAGCACGTGCTGAACGTTGCCTGCGGCTCCTTCACGCCGCGCTCGGTCCCGGCGACCTTCGCGGTATATCCGGAGAGGTAGTGGTACATCGCCTGCGCCGGCGAGAGCCGCGCGATGGGCGGCAGCACGCCGTACGCATCGGCCGTCAAGAATACGATGTGCCGCGGGTGCCCGGCGCGGCCTTCCGGCACGTGATTGGGGATAAAGTGAATCGGATACGAGGCGCGGGTGTTCTCGGTGTTGCTGTCGTCGTCGAGATTCGGCTCGCGGGTCAGCGGGTCGAGCACGACGTTCTCCAGAATGGTGCCGAACATCCGCGTGGCGGCCCAGATCTCCGGCTCGCCCTCGCGCGAGAGGCGGATCACCTTGGCGTAGCAGCCACCCTCGAAGTTGAACACGCCGTCGTCCGCCCACCCGTGTTCGTCGTCTCCGATGAGGCGCCGCGTCGGATCGGCCGACAGCGTTGTCTTGCCGGTGCCTGAGAGGCCGAAGAAGATCGCCGTGTCACCGGCCTGCCCCACGTTGGCCGAGCAGTGCATCGAGAGGATGCCCCGCTTGGGGTACACGTAGTTCAGAATGGTGAAGATTGACTTCTTCATCTCGCCCGCGTATCGGGTGCCGCCGATCAGGATCAGGCGGCGGCCGAAGTGGACCACAATGAACGTGCCCGTGCGCGTTCCGTGGACCGCCGGGTCCGCCTCCAGCTCGGGCGCATGCAGCACCGTGAACGCGGGGCTGAATCCCGCGAGGTCTTCGCGGCGCGGCCGAACGAACATGTTGTGCACGAACAGGGCGTGCCAGGCGCTCGGCGTGATGAAGCGAACCGGGACCCGTTGATCGGGATGCGCGCCGCCGAACAGGTCCTGAATCAACAGCTCCTGCCGCTCCAGGTAGCGAACCACGTGCTGATACAGCAGATCAAAGTGCGCTTCGTCGAGCGGCTGATTCACCTTCCCCCACCAGATGTCATGCTCCGAGCTGGGCTCTCGCACAACGAACTTGTCGTTGGGGGAACGGCCCGTATGCGGCTTCGTGATGGCGTTGAACGCGCCGCCCGCCACGATCTGCCCTTCGCGGCGCGCAACGGCCAGTTCGTATAGCGCAGCGGGTCCGAGGTTCCTGAGGGTGGCCCGGCTCGGGGCGAGCCCGGGAACGAGTTCGCCTTGGGCTTCAACGGGTCGGGATCTATCGGCTCTGGTCTTGGTCGTCATGTGTGAAAGCCTGGACGCCCCGGCGTGAAGAATTCGTTGGGCTTAAGTGAAGGAATGAAAGGGAGTTACGCTAGCGCGTCCCGCGGCGGTTTGTCAAGGTAACCGCGGCCTCGCTGGCTAGGCCACGCCCCGGGCTGTCAGGGACCAACGCACCGCTCCAGCCAGGAGAAGGACCACGCCGAACATGCAGACGATGAGCGGCCCCGTGGGGAGGTCGTAGCGGAACGACAACCCCAGGCCGACGGCTGAGGCCACGGCCGAGG
>DATMAW010000259.1:0-8173 GCA_035559715.1 Gemmatimonadales bacterium
AGCCGTCCTTCGGCATCGCGCTCCACGGCCGGCGGCTCGTCCGTGTCGTACTCGTCGTGAATCTCCCCCACCACCTCCTCGAGCACGTCCTCTCGCGTTACCAGACCAGACGTGCCGCCGAATTCGTCCACGACAATGGCCAGGTCCCCCGGCGCCCGCTGGAAGTCGCGCAACTGGGCGTCCAGTGTCTTGCTCTCGGGGACGAACTGGACCGGCTTGATCAAGTCCTGCCATTGCGCGGGCTGTGCAGCTACCCCGGTCACCGCGGGGACGAGATCCCTCGCGCGCAGGACTCCGACCACGTTGTCCAGTGTCCCGGAGACGACCGGGAGCCGGGCATGTCCCGCACGACGCACGCGCTCGACGAGTTCGGTCCATCCCAGCGAAACGTCCACCGCCACGATGTCGAGCCGCGGCGTCATGATGTCCGCCACCGTGGTGTCCTGGAGCGCAAACACGCCGAGCAGGATGTCGCGTTGCGCGGGGCCGAGCACGGCGTGCGGCGTTGCCCGCGGGAACAGGCGCACCACGGCGCGTTCCGCGCGCGCAACGAGCGCCAGGAGCGGGCGGAATGCCGAGAGGCTCCGCCTGCCAATCGGCGCTACGGCCGTCGCCAGCTCCGGAACGAGGACGCCAATCATTCGCGGGAGTGCGTCAGCCACGACGTACAGAAACGCGATGGCCACGGCGGCTGCGCCCCATCCAAACGGGCGCGGGCGGTCCCACCAACTCACCGCGCGTGCCGCCGCAATGCCTGCAACGATCATGAGGGCGAGCCGGCTCACGTGAAGCGCGCGATACACCGGAAGGACAGCAGCCTCTTGCCCCTGCTCCTCTTCCACCGTGCGGGAGATGGTGGGTGATTGCTCGACGAGCGCGAGCACTCCCGCCCACACGGCAGCGGCCACGGCGGCGACCTGAGCCAGCAGGGCCAGCAGTCGCTCGGTCATTGCGGTCTGTTCGCGAGTCGCTGCACGTACCGCTCCTGCCGCAGCCACATGCGCGAGGTCGTGCGCCCGGCACCCTCGGGATGATCGTACCCCAGCGCGTGCAGCAGCCCGTGCACGATGAGTCGCACCAGCTCCTCACGCAGGGGAATGCCCCATCGCCGGCGCGCCGCCCGGGCTTTGGCGGGGCACACGTATATGTCGGCGGCGCGCCGGCCGGCGTGCGTCATCCCAAACGCAATGACGTCGGTGACACGATCGTGGCGCAACGTTCGGCGATTGAGGGCGCGCATGCGTGGCGCTGAGAGGAAGGTCACGCTCACGGCCGCGGGCCTTCGTCGCTCGCCCACGAGGACGCTGGTGATCACCCGCCGCACGGCTCGCCGTGACATCGGCAGGGTGCACCCGAACGCCTGAACATTCAGGTCAGGCACTGGCCGGAGCTTTCCAATCCCCTGAGATGCCACCGCCGCTCGCCGGGTAATCCACGCGGCCGTGATACATGCCGCCAAGCACGCGCCGAAAGACGTCTCGCACGCGGTCGAGCTGGGCAAGCGTGAGCGGTGCCTCCGCCAGTTGACCGCTTGCAATGCGTTGCTCGAACAGGTGATCGATTGCCTCGGCCACCCGCTCGTCCGTGGGCTCGTCGAGCACGCGAATCGCCGCTTCGACGCCGTCGGCGAGTAGCGCCACGGCCGTCTCCACGGAGCGCGGCCGGGGCCCCGGGTAGCGATAGGTGCCGTCCGGGGCCGGAACACCACCGCTCGCGCGGGCTCGCTCGAGGAAATAGGTGATCTCCGAGGTGCCGTGGTGCTCGGGGATGAAGGCGCGCACCGCCGCCGGAAGACGGTGTTCGTCCGCCAACGCCAGCCCATCGCTCACGTGGCTGCGGATGATCTCGGCCGACTGCTGTGGCGGAAGCCGGTCATGGGGGTTGCCCCCGGGTCCCGTGTTCTCCACGAAGTACTGCGGTCGGTGAACCTTGCCGATGTCGTGATAGTAGCACCCCACCCGGGCCAGCAGACCATTGGCCCCAATCGCGTTGCACGCGGCCTCACACAGGTTTGCCATCGCGAGGCTGTGGGCGTAGGTGCCCGGTGCTTCCGTGGCCAGTCGGCGGAGCAGCGGCCGGTCCGGATCTGACAACTCGAGCAAGGTGAGGTTCGTGGTGATGCCGGTGAACGCCTCGAAGACGGGAAGCGCGATGGCCGCCAGGGCGGTGGAGCCCACGCCATTCACGGCGGCCCGCAGCATGGTGGTTGGGAGATCGTCCGTCGAAATGGCGTTCCGAAGCGCCAGGGAGGTCAGCGCGACACCCAGCGCCAGCGTGACGACGAGCATGGCCCAGAGCAGCTGGGATCGCCGGCGAATGGGACGAACAGCCATGGCGCTTGCGACCCCTCCGACGGCCGCGGTGTACAGTGCGGCGGGCCCACCGTAGATGGGCTGGGCACCCAGCAGGAACGCCAGCACCAGAGCGGCGATCAGCGCCACCCGTCCGCTGATCAGCATGGCGATCAGGATGCCGGCGAACGGCAGCGGGATGAGTTCGGCGCTGTCACTCAACACGGAGCGGTTCACGGCGGCTCCGGCGATCGTCAGGCCAAAGATGATGGTCAGGGCCACCATCTGACGCAGGTCGGCGTACACCGAGCCGCGGTATATCAGGAGCAACAACCAGAAGATGCTCAGGATGATGGCATTGCCGAGGATGTGCCCCAGGGAAGCGCTCAGCGTCCCATCGCTCTCGCCTCGGCGAACCAACTCGCGACGCAGCGCCAGCAGCCGCTGGTAGACGTCAGGGCTGACCACGTCGTGCGCCGCGACGATGCGCTCGTTGGCCTGGACCCTTCCCTTGATGGAATCCACGCTGGCCCGCAGGTCCGCTCGCCGGGCCTCGGTCTCCCTGACGTTCGGAACCAGCGTGGGCTGGAACAGACCGTGGAGGACCTTCACGTACGTCTGATCCCCGGTGGCCGACTGGGGCGCCGGGTGAAACGCAGCTCTGCGCCTCAGGAGGCGTTCAAACACCATCACGGAGTCGCGCGATACCACCTGCTCTCCTCCGTCGCGCCGGATGAGGACGTCCGGAGCCACCTCGATCTCGACGGTGCCGCTCGCCGGTATGCCTCGCGGGAGTTCTCGTCGGAAGAACCGCGTGGTCGCGGTGCGAAACGCTGCAAGCCGCCCGTCTCCCCTGAGATACGCCGCTTCTTCCGGGGAGAGGCGCACGCCGTGCGCCCGTGCGCTGTCCACGAGCGCCTCGGGCGTCGCGGCATGCTCGAGGGCCCGAAACAGCCGGTCCGCGTGCGCGACCACGGAGTCCACCGCGTCTCCGCGATACTCATAGATCGGCCGGACGGTCGCGGCCAGTGCGTTGGCTTCTCGTTCGATCTCGGCAGCGTCCTTGGGGACGGCGAATCCGAAGGGCGCGACCACGTCACGGGGCGCCACCTCACCCGGTCGCACCAGCGGAACCGCGAGCCCGCGCGCGGTGGGGTAGAGCCGGTAGGTGAGCACGGCGAGGCCGAGCAGCATGGCCCAGCGCACGGCGTGAAACACGACCGGGTGCGTCATCCGCCTTGATCCTCGGCGTAGGCGCGAATGATCTCGCGTACCAGGCGGTGGCGAACCACGTCCCGGTCCTCCAGGTAGCAGAACGCCACGCCTTCGATGCCGGGAAGGATCCGCTCGATGTGCACCAGCCCGGACTCTTCGCGGTTGGGCAGGTCAATCTGGGTCTTGTCGCCGATCACCACGGCGCGGGAGTTCACGCCGAGACGCGTGAGAAACATCTTCATCTGTCCGCCGGTGACGTTCTGCGCTTCGTCCAGAATCACGAACGCGTCCGCTAGCGTGCGGCCGCGCATGTACGCCAGCGGTGCGATCTCGATGGTGCGTGACTCCAGGGCCCGCTGGATTTTCTCCGGCGGCATCATGTCCTCGAGGGCGTCGTACAGCGGCCGGAGATACGGATCTACCTTGGACTGGATGTCGCCCGGGAGGAATCCCAGACGCTCGCCGGCCTCGACGGCCGGTCGCGCCAGCACGAGGCGACGGACCAACTTGCGGGACAGGGCTTCCACCCCCACGGCGACGGCGAGGTACGTCTTGCCCGTACCGGCGGGCCCAATGCCGATGACGATCTCGTTTTCGCGCATTGCGCGCACGTAGTCTCGCTGCCCGGGGGTCCTCGGTTGCACGATCCGCCGCATCCCGGGCAACACGATCTTCAATTCACCGTTCGCCGCGCGCTCCTCGGCTGCGGCCCCGCCCTCGCTCGCCAACCGGCGCACGTCCTCGGGCAAGACCTGCTCTCCAATGCGTGCGATGTCCACCATGGCACTCACGGCGCGGCTGGCGCGCTCCACCGCCTCGAGTTCTCCCTGGAGGGTTACCTGATCGCCGCGGAAGGCAGCGCGCACGCCGGTGGCCTTTTCCAGCTCCAGGAGGTTGGCGTCGTTTACGCCGGTCAGCAGGACCGGGTCCGCCCCAGCAGCCGGAATGCGATGGGTAACGGGCTCGTTCATGGGCGGATCGAGAGCCCGAGTGCCGTCAGGTCGTCCGGCGAGACCGGAGAGGGCGCATCTTCGCACAGGGCTCTGGCGGCGGTGGTCTTGGGGAACGCGATGACGTCTCGCAGACTCTGGGCACCCGCGAGCAGCATGGCTACGCGATCGAATCCGATGGCGAATCCCCCGTGCGGCGGGGCGCCCGAGGCGAGGGCGCGGAGCAAGAATCCGAAGCGCCGCTCGGCCTCCGGCGAGCTCATGCCGAGGATCTCGAACACCTTGCGTTGCACCGCCGGGTCGGTGATGCGGATGGACCCGCTCCCCAGTTCCGTGCCGTTGTACACGGCGTCGTAATGGAGTGCGCGAACGCGCTCCCATTGCCCCGCGCGGAACAACTCCATGTCCGCCGGATGCGGCGCGGTGAACGGATGGTGGGCAAAGACCAGCGCGCCGGAGTCCTGATCGCGCTCGAAGAGCGGGAATGCCTCGACCCAACAAAACGCGTGCGCCATGCTCGGCCGCGGCGCGAGCCGCTCGATCAGCGCGAGCCGGATGCGATCCAGCGCCGGCGACGTCACGGTGTCCGGGCCCGCTACCGCCAGCAGAAGATCGCCATCGTTCAGGCCGGCGTTCTCGATCGTGAGACGTTCCAGTTTCGCGAGCGGACCGGCGAGATGATCGCCCTGGCGCTTGAGGGTTGCGATCCCGCCGGCCCCGGCGCGCTGGGCGATCTCTGCCAACTCGTCAATCGCCTTTCGGGACAGCACGGCGCCGCCGGGAACTCGCATGCCACGCACCCGTCCGCCGTTCTCCACCGCGGAATCGAACGCCTTGAATCCGCGGCGCAATAACAGGGCGCCAAGGTCGGAGAGCTCAAGTCCAAATCGCAGGTCTGGCTTGTCCGTGCCGTACCGTTCGAGCGCGTCCCGGTACGCGAGCCGCGGGAACCCCGGCGCTATCGAGTGACCCGCCTCGTCCCACAGCGCCAACAGCACAGCCTCGACCACCGCGTAGATGTCGTCGGCGCTCACGAACGACGCCTCGATGTCGATTTGCGTGAATTCCGGCTGGCGATCGGCCCGCAGGTCTTCGTCCCGGAAACACCGAGCGATCTGGAAGTAGCGGTCGAACCCCGCGATCATCAGCACCTGCTTGTAGATCTGGGGCGACTGCGGCAGGGCGTAGAACTGCCCGCGGTGGATCCGTGACGGTACCAGATAGTCCCGCGCGCCCTCCGGGGTGGGTCGCGTGAGGATTGGCGTCTCGATCTCGTAGAACCCCAGGTCCGACAGCGTGGCCCGGGCGCGCATGGCCAGTCGGTGGCGCAGCGCCAGGTTCCGTTGCAGCTCGGGCCGGCGGAGATCGAGGTGGCGGTACAACAGGCGGAGCTCTTCGGCTGGAAGCTCCTCGCCCTTGGCGCGCCAGACGGGGATGGCAGGCGTTTCGGCCGGTCCGACCACCTCACACTCGATGGCTCGAACTTCCACCTCGCCGGTGGCCATTTCGGGGTTGCGGGCTTCCTCGGGGCGCGCCACCACGGTGCCGCGCACGACGAGCACCGATTCGGCTCCAATCCCGGCGGCGCGGCTGAGCACCTCCGGCGGCGTCCAGTCCGGGCCCAGGGTGACCTGGACAATGCCATCACGGTCCCGGAGGTCGAAAAAGACCAACCCACCCAGGTCCCTGCGGCGGTGCACCCAGCCTCCCAGCCTGACGTCGAGACCGACATGCTCGGCGCGCAATGCCCCACAGCGGTGGGAGCGGAGAGTGGTGCTACCGGCCTTCAGCTTCGCGGATGTACCGATGGAATTCCTCCGAGTCGCGGGCATCGGCGAGTCGTTGGCGGATGGGTTCGCGCCGCACGAGGCGCGCAACCCGGCTCAACGCCTTGAGGTGAGCGCCGGCCACGCTCTCCGGGCCGACGATGAGAAAAAACAGGCGCACCGGTCGGCCGTCCAGCGCATCGAAGTGAATGGGCTCCGGAGAGTTCGCGGCAGCCAGGCGCAAGTCCGGCAAGCTGTCGCACTTGCCGTGGGGGACGGCAACGCCGTATCCGATGGCCGTCGACAGGATGGCTTCACGGGCGATCACCGCTTGCAGGACCTCCTCTCTAAGGGCCGGCCCGGTCGCGACCAGGTCAACCAGCTCTCGCAGGACGGACCGCTTGTCCCGGCTGCGGAGGGGCACGCGGATCCGGTCCGCTGTGAGGATGTCCGAAAGCAGCACCGCGCTAAGAGGTCCAAGTTACGATCTGACACGAACATAATGGCCCTTGCCGGGGGCAGCAAGCGCGCTTGACACCGCGCGGGGCAGGACCCACCCTTCCATCGTGCGCACTCGGTTTCTCGCGCTGATCCTCGCGCTTCCAGCCATCCCCGCAGCGGGACAGGCGCCGCCGTCGGCCGACCTGTGGCGGCTCTCGGCATCAAGCCTGTCCGGTCCGGCCAGCCTGGAACGAGGTCCCGCCGCCGCCTTCTGGAATCCCGCGGCGCCGGACCTGTCACGACGCTTCTCGGTCGGAGCCGAGCTTACCCAAACGCCTGATGTGATCGGCGTGGCCGGCTTCGTGGGCGCCGTTCACTATCGGTTGCGCCCCGGTCTCGCCGCAACGGCGCTCGTGGCGCGAGTGGACCTTGATGATATCGTCCGCACCACAACGTCGGCCACCAGCGATCTGGGAACGATCCCGATTTACGCGCAACTGGTGGGTGTCGGAGTCGTCGTGGCGGCGGGTTCGATGCAGGCCGGCGCCTTGGTTCGGGGGCACGACGCCCGGTTCGACGCTCTCCGGGAGTCCGGCGTCACCGTGGATGCAGGCGCGCGTATCGCGCTGCACAAGCGGCTCACGGTCGCCGGCGCCACGCATTTCCTTCCTGTGAACCTCAAGTCGCGGGACCTCACGGACTACTACCTCGGCGCTGACTTCCTCGTTACCAGTCGCAGGATGTTCGGCGGCATCACGCACTTTCACTTGCGATACGGCGCCACCCATCGAGAAGCAACCGGCACCGACCATGGGGTGGGGCTTGGCCTCCGGTTCAACGATGACCTTGGTGTCGAGGTGAGCGTGGTGCGCGAGGATGGTATTGTGGAATCCGCGATGCGCCCGGTGGTCGGCCTCGCGCTGCGGGTGGGCCGGTATCTCATCCGCGCGGGGCGCGCGGCCGGCCTGAACGACATTGGGGCGAGTTATCGCATCGGGTTGGAATCCGACATCCTGCGATGAACCTGCTCGACCTGTCCCCACCCGAGGCCGCCCAGCGACTTGGTGAATGGCTTGCCGCTCGCGGCGAGCCGTCGTACCGGGTTCGCCAGCTCCTGCCCCGTCTCTGGCGCCGGCCCCTTGCCGCGTGGTCCCAGGCTTCCGAACTGCCCAGGACTCTTGCCGCCGCGCTCGACGACGCGTTTCCGCTGCCCCGACTCACCTGCGAGGTTCGCCAGACCGGGCGCGATGGCACCCAGAAGTTCCTCTGGCGCCTGGCGGACGGGTTGGCCATTGAATCGGTGCTGATCCCCGACGGCCGAAGGCGAACGCTCTGCGTCTCGTCCCAGGCAGGATGCGCGTTCGGCTGCGCATTCTGCGCTACCGGGTTGATGGGCTTCCAGCGGCACCTGTCGGCGTGGGAGATCGCGGGCCAGGTGCGGGAGTTGGCGCTCGATCCGTCCGGGCCCGTTCGCCCCACGAACGTGGTGTTCATGGGTATGGGAGAGCCG
>DATMAW010000260.1:0-57034 GCA_035559715.1 Gemmatimonadales bacterium
CCCGCCCCGCCTCATCGAGCGTGGCACGTAGCTCAGCTTCGGCACCTTGGACCTGAGCCCGGTATTGCGCGAGCAGCGACGGGCCTCCGCCGGCCACGGTCCGACCTCCGTCCGGACGCCGCAGCAGCTGGATATCGTTCAAGGTGCTCATCGGGCACCCATGGTCGCGGCTAGGCGCTGGCCGCCGGGCGCGCTTCGCGAAGCTTGCGCTCGGCGGTCACGAGCACGTCGTACATGCTCTCCGCGCTGGGGGCCACCAGGAGTTCCGCCCGGGCCTCAGGAGCCGCCAGCATCTGGGCCAACTTGGTGAGCCAGGGCAAGTGCAGTTCTTGGTAGCGCAGCCCAAGTACGAAGAAGAGGTGGGTGGGCGCCCCGTCGAGTGCATCGAAATCCAGGCCGCCGAGCGAGCGGCCGAGCACCATGAAGGGCCGCACCACCTGATCCGGGTTTCTCCGCAACGTGTGCAGGAACGCGACCCCGTTGCCGATGGCCGTGGGCATCACGTTCTCCCGCTCGACCAGCGCGCCCACAAACCAATGTTTGTCTCGCACCAAACCGAGCCTGGCGGTGTGCTCGGCTAGCTCTTCGATCACGGTCGTCTTGGTCTTGGCGGCCAGGTCCGGGATGATTTGTTGGGGGGCGAAGCAGCTCTCCAGCTCCAGCAACATCGGAACCGTGTCGGGGGCGCGCGGAACCTCTACATAGCGGCGGCTGATGCCCAGCATCTGGTCATCCAGCCACGCATCAATCATCGCCTTCCGGAAGCGCCAGGAATTTCCCACGCGCACCGCAGGGAGCGGTCCCTGGGCGGCAAGCTTGAGCACGGTGCGCTCGTTCAGTTTGAGGTACGCGGCCAACTCCCGAACAGTCATTAGCCGGTCATCCGTCATCTGACTCCCTCCGCTCTGGGATTCTGGATCGGACATGCGATCGGCATACCCATTGACACGTAGAATACACCAATTATACTCAAAACTACGTAAAAGTACATTGTCTGAAGCGAGTGATTACCTTCGGAACTGCCTTCTCAACATAAACCATTCACCACTAAGGAGTTAGTAACATGGCCGCGCCGCGCCAGGAACCATCCGCGAAGTCCCCGCAGTCGCCCAAGCCGCAACCGCAGGGCCAGCCGCAAAAGCCGGCAACGAGCCCTGGACCGACCCCTCCCAAGACTGGCTCGCCGCAGCCGGGAGCGCCGAAACCCAGCCCATTTCAGCAGCCCCCAGTGAAGAAATAGGTGGAGCGAGTGTGCGGTGGAGTTGCCTGTGAGTGAGACTTTGCTCCTCATCGAGCTCGCTGAGTATCTCCGGCTCCCCCCGCCAGCGGTTGAAGGTTTAGTCGAGCGGGGGGTGCTGCCGGGCTCGCACGATGGGGGCCGGTGGCGCTTCCATCGGATGGAAGTGGACCACTGGGTGGATTTGGGCATGCCGGGTTGGGATCCATCGGTCCACCCGGTCATGGGCGGCGTACATGAGCGTTGGCCAGTGTCGCTCCGCGGCGCGATGAGTCGAGGCAATGTGCTGCTCGATCTCTCCGCGCGCGATACGGGCGAGTGCATCGAGCAGGCGATCTCGCGTTTCGAGCTGCCGGTGACGACGGACCGCCAGGCGCTCCTTAAGGCCGTCCGCGATCGAGAACGGCTATGCAGTACCGCCCTGGGCAACGGCTTTGCTGTACCGCATACTCGGAGGACGGGCCCCCGACTCGTGGCGGCCGATGTCGTAGGCTTGGTGCGGCTCAGGACCCCCGTTCGGGCGGTGGGCCTGAGTGGCGTAGAGGTGGACCTCCTGTTCTTCATCTTCGCACGTGACCCGGCGTCGCATTTGCGATTGTTGTCAAGAGCGACCCGTCTCGCTCAGGAACCCTCGCTGGCCGAGGCTCTGAGGAGGGCTCGCCAGCCTCAATCAGCACTCCGAGCCATCGCGCAAGGAGAACGCCGGATCTTCGGGTCCGCGGTCGTGGGGAGCATCCCGCCGCGGAACCGCGTGCCTCCGTCACAGGGCGAACTTCTTGGTGGGCAGGTCACGGCGCTCGGAGAGCCCGCCTCGTGGGACGGTCTCGGCGCCGTCTATGCCAGGGTCCGGCATGACTGGCACACTGGGCAGCGACCTGAAGACGTCACAGCCACTGAGGTGGCCAGGCTGGTGGGAGCGGATCTGCAACCGGCGTCAGCAGTCTCGGCGAGGCAACCCGCCGCACGCGCAACGCGCGGTGCCCCCGGCCGCCTGCACGACTACGCCGCTCGCGTCCGCCAGGTGGTGACCACCGAACGAGCTCGGTTAACGGTCCCTGGCTTCGAGCGCGTGCGAGGATTACTGGAGGAGGCCGGCTTCAACCGCGCCTTGGCGTGGCGTCTCTGCCTTGCGCTGCGTAAGGCCGGCGTGATCACGGACGAACCCAACCGCCCTTATCTCGGTCGCCGGGAGCAACTGTTGGTGGAGAAGCTGCTGGCTGAGGTCGGCTTCCGGGCGCAGGCCGTTGAGGATCTGGAGGCCGGACTGATGATCGCGGCCGAGCGGCGGGTGGACCTCGGCGGCCAACGCCTTGACGCTGAGGTGCTGACAGAAGCTTGCTCCCAACTGGCGCGAGCCAGCGGGGTTGTACTGAGAAATGCGTGAAGCCGTGGAGGGAGGACGTATGCGAGGTTTGCTGTTGATGGCGTTTCTCGGGTTGTTTGCCGCGTGCGGGACCAGTCCTAAGCCGGCGACCGAGTCGGCGGATACCGCTCAGGCGGCGCCGCCCGCTGCCATTGATACTGGCGCGCAGGCGTCGGACACGACCCGGCAACTGCCGGACACGACCCGACGGGATAGCGTACCGTAGCCCCGGCCGCCGCCCGCTCCGCCAGAGCGCCAGGATGAAGATCATGGCGCTCAGCACTGCGACCGATTGCGTGGCCGACCGCGAGTGACCACCCGCCCGTGATCCGCTGGTGGATCGGGGGCTTGGTCTCCTTGATCGTCAGATCGTGGGCTTGGTCTTCTTAATCGTCAGGTTGGTGAAGATGACGTAGGTGAGGACCATTCAGGAAAGGAGCGCGAAGATCCAAAGCCCCAACAGGGGAACCATCAGTCCGCTTTAGCGCCCACGCCGCTGTATCTTGCCTCCATGATCCTGGTGCTCGACAACTACGACTCCTTCACTTACAACCTCGTCCAATATCTGGGTGAGCTGGGCGCCGAACCCGTGGTGTGCCGCAACGACGAGGTCACCGTTGACGACGTCGAGCGCATGGCCCCCGAGGCGATCGTGGTCTCGCCCGGCCCCGGCGTTCCGTCGGCCGCAGGCATCACTGTTCCTTTGATACGCGCGTTCGCCGGCCGCCTGCCCATCCTCGGCGTCTGCCTCGGCCACCAGGCCATCGGCGAGGCGTTCGGTGGAAAGATCGTTCGAGCCCAACGCCTGATGCACGGCAAGACCTCGCCCGTCAACCACACGGCCCAGGACGTGTTCGCCAATCTTCCGCAGGGCTTCACCGCCATGCGCTATCACTCGCTCGTGGTGGATCCCGCCAGCGTTCCTCCCGACCTCCAGGTCACGGCGTGGACCGCCGATCGGCCTCGCGGTGAGGAGATCATGGGCCTGCGCTATCGGGATAGACCGGTCTTTGGCGTGCAATTCCACCCGGAATCGGTGGGGACCAACGTAGGCCACGCGCTCATGGCGAACTTCCTCTCGATCGTGCGGGGCGGGCGCGCGTAGCCCAAGGCGGCATAGTCACTTACGCCCATCCGTGCGCGCGGCACGAGTTTTGACACGATTCCCGGCCGGTATTACCTTCCGCTGTGCGCGTCCTCTGTGTCGTTCCTGCTCGCCTTGGTTCGACTCGTCTGCCAGACAAGCCCCTCCGCATCGTCGCCGGTGAACCGCTGATTCGCCACGTGGCCCGACGGGCGTTGGAGCTGGACGTTGCGGCCGAGGTCGTGGTGGCCGCCGATCACAACGCGGTGACGGATGCGGTAGCGGATCTTCCAGTCACGCCGCTCGTGACACCGGGCGCTTGCGGATCGGGGACGGAGCGCGCGGCATTTGTGGCGCGGCTCCCGGAGTATGCCTGGGCGGACGCGGTGCTCAACGTGCAGGGAGACGAGCCGCTCGTGTCGCGCGACGCCGTGATGGGCGCGCTCGATCGCGTGCGAGCGGGCGACGACGTTGGCACGGCTGCGGGTCCGCTGCCGGCTGAGGCGATGCGAGACCCAAACAGGGTGAAAGTGGTGGTTGATGGGCGCGGGCGGGCGCTGGCGTTCTTTCGCACGGCACGCGGTCCCGCCTGCCGGCGATCCGGCGCCGTGTTCCACCACGTGGGCGTGTACGCGTATCGCCGCGCGGCGTTGCTCCGCTGGGCAGCGCTGCCGCCCGTGATCGAGGAACAAAGCGAGATGCTCGAGCAATTACGGCCGCTCGCGCACGGGATGAGGATCGGCGTGGCGCTGCTCCCGGAGGCGCCGCCGCCCGGTGTGGATACTCCGGAGGACCTCGATCGAATGGAGCAACTTCTCATGGCCGACGGGCCGAGGATGGGCCGATGAGCACGAAGTATGTCTTCGTCACGGGAGGTGTGGTGTCGTCGCTGGGGAAGGGCATCGCGGCGGCATCCCTCGGCCGGCTCCTGGTGGAGCGCGGGCTCAAGGTCACCATCCAGAAGTTCGATCCCTACATCAACGTGGACCCGGGCACCATGTCGCCGTTCCAGCACGGCGAGGTGTACGTCACGGACGACGGGGCCGAAACCGATCTCGACCTGGGACATTACGAGCGATTTATTGATCGCTCGCTGTCGCAGAGCAACAACGTCACCACGGGCCGGATCTACCAGAACGTCATTACCAAGGAGCGGCGGGGCGAGTACCTGGGGAGCACGGTCCAGGTCATTCCGCACATCACCGACGAGATCAAAGCCGCCATCAAGCGACTGGCGCCGGATCACGACGTGGTCATCACGGAGATCGGGGGCACGGTGGGCGACATCGAGTCGCTGCCGTTCCTCGAGGCGGTGCGGCAGTTCCGCCAGGAAGTGGGCCGGAACAATGCGCTGTTCATCCACCTCACGCTCGTGCCGTTCATCGCCGCCTCGGGCGAGCTGAAGACGAAGCCCACGCAGCATTCGGTGCGCGAGCTGATGGAGCTGGGGATTCAGCCGGATATCTTGATCTGCCGCACCGACCGGCCCCTGTCCGAGTCCATCAAGCGGAAAATCGCCCTGTTCTGCAACGTGGACTTCGGCTGCGTGATCGAGAGCCGTGACGCCGCGAGCATCTACGAGGTTCCGCTCCAGCTCCATGAGCAGGGGCTGGATCGCGAGGTCTGCCGTCGGCTGGAGCTGGACGTGAAGGAACCCGACCTCAGGCCGTGGCGCGCGATGGTGAAACGCATCGTGCAGCCGTCCGGGCGCGTATCGGTGGCGATCGTGGGGAAGTACACGGACCTCACGGATTCCTACACTTCGATCCGCGAAGCGCTGGTCCACGGCGGCATCGCCAACGACGTGGGCGTGGACCTCACGTGGGTGGCGAGCGATCAGTTCACCGATCAGGAGGCGGCCGGGCGACTGCTCGCGCAGTACGACGCGCTGCTCGTTCCGGGAGGTTTCGGGGTGCGGGGCGTGGAAGGAATGGTCGAGGCCGTGCGCTGGGCGCGGGAGAACCGCATGCCGTTCTTCGGAATCTGCCTGGGCATGCAGGTGGCCATCATCGAGTTCGCCCGCAACGTGTGCCGCCTCCCCGAGACCAACTCCAGCGAGTTCGCCGCCGAGTGCGAGCATCCGGTGATCTCGTTGATGGAGTCGCAACGTGACGTGGAGGACCTCGGAGGCACCATGCGCCTCGGGGCTTATCCCTGCCGGCTGCGACCGGGTTCGCGCGTGGCGCAGATCTACGGCACCGACCAGGTAAGCGAGCGCCATCGCCATCGCTACGAAGTCAACAACGCCTATCGCGATCTCCTGGCGGAGTACGGATTGCGCTGCACCGGCCTCTCCCCGGATGGCGGACTCGTGGAGATGGTGGAGCTGCCGGAGCATCCGTGGTTTATCGGCTGCCAGTTCCATCCCGAGCTTCGTTCACGGCCCATGCGGCCGCATCCCCTATTCGCCAGCTTCGTGGGCGCCGCCGTCGAACATCAGCGGCGGCGCGCCGCCACGTCTCGCGAGCTGGCCACCGCACAGGTGTGACATGGGCGGGCTGTGGGCCCCGAGGGATGGGCCGGTGCTGGTGGCTGGCCCCTGCGTGTTGCAGTCGGACGACGTCAACCTCACGATCGGCGAGGCACTAGCGGCGCTTTCGGGCGACCTCGGCCTGCCGGTCGTCTACAAGGCAAGCTTCGACAAGGCCAATCGCTCCCGTGCCGAGGCGCCGCGCGGCCCCGGCATGGACCGGGGGCTCGCCATGCTCGAACGCGTGCGCGTGGCCACCGGCCTCGCCGTACTCACGGACATCCACCTCCCCGAGCAGGCGGCCGAGGCCGCGAGCGTCGTGGACGCGCTGCAGATTCCTGCCTTCCTGTGCCGCCAGACGGATCTGCTCACCGCCGCGGGCGCGACGGGAAAGCCGGTGAACGTGAAGAAAGGGCAGTGGGTCGAGCCCGAGGCGCTCGCGGGCGCCGTGGCCAAAGTGCGCGCGGCCGGCTCGGGCAGGGGTGACGTTGCCCTGACCGAGCGAGGCACGTTCTTCGGCTACGGCGATCTGGTGGTGGACATGCGGAGCTTCCGCCGACTGCGACAGGCGACCGGCTGTCCCGTGCTGTTCGACGCCACGCACGCGGTGCAGCAGCCCGGCCGCGGTCCCGGCGGCGCGAGCGGCGGTACGCCGGAGGACGTGCCCGCGCTGCTGCGCGCCGCGGCAGCCGCGGGCGCGGACGGGTTCTTTGTGGAGACCCATCCGGATCCTTCACGATCCCCGAGCGACGGGGCCACGATGTGGCCGCTCGCGGATCTCCGCGCGTTGATCGAGCCCGCCGTGGAGATCTGGCACCGCTCCCGGGCGGTGGAGGTCCGGTGAGGCAGCTGGTGGCCGTCGCCCGCGGGGGAGGTCTGGGCCTTCTCGTTCCGGCACTCGTCGCCAGCGTCGCGCTCGCCTGCGGCAATCCGGGGACGCCGCCGGTGACCGTCACGGCCGACACCGCGGACCAGATCTTCTACGGCCTAAAGCACAACCTCACCATTGACGGTGTCTTGCGCGCGCACCTCGAGGCCGATACGGCGTTCTTCTACGAGGCCTCGCAACGCGCGGATCTGAAACGGGTCCACGTCACGTTCTATTCCCCGGAGGGTCGCGAAACCTCGCGCCTCACGTCGGACTCGGGCTCGTACGATTGGCGTTCGGGTGACATGGAGGCCCGCGGCACCGTCCTCGCCGTCACGCCCGATGGACGCCGGCTCCGCACGTCCGTGCTGCGATACGATCGCCTGTCGGACCGCTTGAGCGGGCCCGTGCCGTTCGTGTTCGACGCGCCCGATCGGCACCTCGAAGGCGAGAGCTTCGAATCGGATCCGGATTTCCGCAACGTGGTGACCAGTCGTCCGCGACGCGGACGTGTCACGGGCGCCCCGGGTGTGCGATGAACGCCAGAGCGCTGCTGGGGGTGACTGCCGTGCTCAGTGGAGCTGCCGCTCAGCTTGCGGGACAGGGCGCCACCTGTCGCATGCAACTCGACAGCATGGGCGGTCAGGGGCGACACGTCGAGGTGGCGCCGGGCCAGGTGCATCAGTTCGGTGGCGGCGGCGTGTGGGCGAGTTGCCCCGGGCAGCAAACGCGCATGTACGCGGACAGCGTCGCGTGGTTTTCCGAGCGCAACCGCGTAGACTTCGTTGGCCGCGTGGAGTTCAGGGACTCGGCGGTGACGCTGAACGCCGACCGCGCCGCCTACTTCCCTTCGGATGAGCGGCTGGAAGCGTACGGCAACGTCCGGCTGGTGAACCGCAACGCGGGCTCCGAGCTGGAGGGACCGAATCTCACCTACCGGCGCGAGGTACCGGGGACGCGCGATACGGCCGATCTCTATGCCACCGGACGGCCCACCGTTCGCCATCGGGCGGCGGGAGACGAGAGCGACGAGCCGTACGTCATCGAGGGGGAGCACGTGCGCCTGCGGGGACAGGACGAAGCCTGGGCAGGCGGCGCGGTGACGGTGGAACGCAGCGATTTCGCCGCGCTCGCGGACTCCGCGGAGCTGCGCTTCGGCGCCGGCCATGGGGCGTTTCTGGGACACGCGCAGGTGACGGGCAAGGGTGACCGGGGATACGTGCTGGCCGGGCGGCAGATCCTGTTCCGCCTGGCTGATGGGAGGGTGACCTGGGTGCAGGCACAGGGAGAAGGGGATGCGACGAGTACCGAGTGGCGCCTCTCGGCGGACACCATCGAGTTCCACATCGTGGCCGATCTGGTACAAGGGGGCCTGGCGTGGGGAGACTCGATTCGTCCGGTGGCGCTGTCCTCGACCTACACCATGCGCGCGGACTCGCTGGCGCTGGACACTCCCGGGCAACAGCTGCGGGAGATTCGCGGGTTCGGACGCGCGCTGGCCACGGCGCGGACGGATTCGGCCGGTCCGGAACCCGATTGGGTGGGCGGTGACTCGCTCGTGGCGCGGTTTGACGCCGCCGCCGAAGGCGGCCCGCGCATGCTGCAAACGCTCGAAGCACGCGGCAATGCCAGGGCGTTCTATCGTGTCTACGATGCCGCCGACGGCGCGCTGGCCGGCATCAACTACTCCCGCGGACTGAAAATCGTGGCGACGTTCAAGGCGAGCGGCGTTGATCGCGTGGACGTGATCGGGGGAGGGGACGGCGTGTACCTCGAGCCGCAACGGCGGCGGCCGCCATGATCGATCGTTTACGGCCGCTGCTGGAAGGACGCGATCCCTCACTCGCGCTGGCGCTGGCGGCGTCGCTCTCGCGGGCGGATGCCGGCGGGGCCATGTCGTTTGGCGATCTCGCCGTGGCATACCGGGAGGATCACCTGGAGCTCAGGCGGCGCGCCCTCGGCGAGGCGCGAACCGAGGGCGGCGTGCTGTCGGTGGATCAAGTCCGGCGGCACCTCCATACCTCCGTGCTGCCGCGCCTCGTGACCGACGGCGTGCTGGAGCCGCTGTCCGAGCCGCTGGACGATGCGTCACCGGTCCGGCTGCGCGCGGACGTATGGGGCGCGCTGGCAACGGATCCCGCCGTGGCGCGCCAGGAGTTGCTCGCGCTCGCGCTCGACATCGTGCAGGCATCCGAAAGCGCCGGTGTTCCCATCCGGCACATCACGGACGGTTCCGTGCTGGCCGCGCGCGGCCTGACCAAGAGTTATCGTGGTCGCAAGGTCGTGGACGACGTGCATCTCGAACTCTCCCAGGGGGAGATCGTCGGACTCCTCGGCCCCAACGGGGCGGGGAAGACCACGACGTTCTACATGATCGTGGGACTGATTCGCCCGGATGCCGGGCGAATCTATCTCGACGGCCAAGACCTTTCGTCACTCCCGATGTACCAGCGGGCACGGCGAGGGATCGGCTACCTGGCGCAGGAGCCATCGGTCTTCCGCAAACTCACCGTCGAGCAGAACCTGATGGCGATTCTGGAGACGCAGCCGATTTCCGAGGAGGAGCGGGCCGGTCGGCTCGAGCGACTGCTGGATGAGCTCTCGCTCAAGCACCTGCGCACAGCCATGGCCTACAGCCTCTCCGGCGGCGAGCGGCGGCGATTGGAGATCACACGCGCGCTCGTGACGTCACCCAAGTTCATGCTGCTCGATGAGCCGTTCGCCGGGGTGGACCCCATTGCCGTGCACGACATCCAGACCATCGTTGCGGGGCTGCGCCGGCGCGGCATTGGCGTGCTGATCACCGACCACAACGTGGAGCAAACGCTGGACATCGTGGATCGCGCCTACATCGTGTTCGAGGGCCGCGTCCAGGTGGCCGGCACCGTGCGGGATCTGGTGTTCGACGATCGCGTGGCGGACCTGTACCTCGGCCCCACGCTCACCGCGCGGCTGCGGGCGCGGTTGTCGGCGGCCGCATGAGGACCGGCATGCAGCAGCACCAGACCATGCGCCAGGAGCTGCGGATGAATCCGCGGCTCTACCAGGCGATGGATCTGCTGTACATGCCACAGCAGGAGCTGCAGCAGCACCTCAAGGAAGAATTGCTCGTCAATCCCTTCCTCGAGCTGGTGGAGCCGGAAGAGCCCGCCGAAGAGACGACGGCGGCGGAAGCCGAGCGCGCCAAGACTGAGGCGAAGGAAGCCGCCGACGACATCAACTGGGAAGACATCCTGCTCGACGGGTTTCAGGTCGGTGCCACGCGCGGGCAGTATGAAGAACGGGAGTACTTCGAACACGTGCCGGTGGATCGCAAGGGCCTGATCGACCACTTGCGTGAGCAGCTTCAACTGCTGGATCTGACCGCCCGCCAGCTGTTCCTCGCTGAGGAGTTCCTGGGCAGCATCGGGGAGGACGGCTATGTGCAGGAATCCCTGGAGGAAATCGTTCAGGGGGCGAATCAGGCGCTGGAGGCCTATCGCCGCGAACAGGCTGAGCAGGACGGCGAGCAGCAGGAATCCGTGGCGCCCTACACGCTGGCCGAGGCGGAGGAAGTCCTGGCCGTCATTCAGCAGCTCGATCCGCCTGGTGTCGGTGCCCGCAACCTCCGCGAGTGCCTGCTACTGCAATTGCGTGAAGACGAGCGCAGCAAGGATACGTTGACGTACCGGCTGGTGGACGAGGCCTTCGACGACCTCGTGGGCCATCGGTGGGGAGAATTGGCCAAGCGCTACGGCCTGCCGCCCAAGGCGATCCAGGACGCTGCGGACGGCCTGGCCCATCTTGATCCCAAGCCGGGCCTACGCTTTGCCGCTGCCGACGAGGCGTACGTCACGCCGGATTTGATCGTCGAGAAGATCGATGGCGACTACCGTGTGTTCCTTAACGACGGCGGCGTGCCGCGACTGCGCTTGAGCCGTGTGTATCGCGACCTGGCAGCGGACAAGAAGCAATTCGTGGGAGAAAACCGCGAGTTCGTGACCGAAAAGCTGAACAACGCGACGTGGCTGATTCAGGCCATCGAGCAGCGGCGGCAGACCATGCTCAAGGTGATGAACTTCATCGTGGACCGGCAGCGGGAGTTCTTCGAGAAGGGCGTGGAGTACTTGCGACCTCTCACGCTGCGCGAAGTAGCGGAAGTCATCGGCATGCACGAGTCCACCGTGAGCCGTGTGACCAGCCAGAAGTACGCGCAGACGCCGCGCGGGGTGCTGCCCCTGAAATTCTTCTTTTCTTCCAGTCTCGAGACCACGACCGGCGAGGACGCCAGCGCCCGCGCCGTGAAGGCCCTGATTCAGAAACTCGTGGCCGATGAAAACCCGGCACAGCCGCTGACGGATTCCGAGATCGTTGCGGCGCTCAAGGCGCGCGGTATTCGAATCGCCCGCCGCACGGTGGCCAAGTACCGGGATCAGCTCGGCGTGCTGTCGGCGCGCATGCGCAGGCGCGTGTGAGCCTGGCGAGCCCGCACGGCCCCGTCGAGGTGAGCGTGCTCGTTCCCGCCAAGGACGAGGCCGACAACCTGCCGGACTTCGTCAAGCAGTGCGCCGAGTCGCTCCGCGCGACGCCGTACCCGTGTGAACTGGTCGTCGTGAACGACGGCAGCGAGGACGACACGGCCCACGTGCTGGAGCGGCTCGCCGCCGAATACGTGTTTCTGCGCGTCGTGACGCACCGCACGCAACTCGGCATCGCGGACGCCCTGAAATCGGGCGGCGACGCCGCCCGCGGCCGCATCCTCGTGTTCTATCCGGCTGACCTCCAGTTCCTGCCAGCCGAGATCCCGCGGCTGGTTGAGCCCATCCGAGCGGGCGAGGCCGACATGGTGACCGGAGTCAAGCAGGGGACCTACGAAAAGGCCTTCGTCTCCGCGGTGTACAACCGCCTGTGTCGCTGGCTGTTCGGCGTGCGGGTCACCGACCTGAACGCGGTGAAAGCGTACCGCCGCGAGGTGATGGACGCGGTGCCGTCGCGCCCGGACTGGCACCGCTACATGGTCGTCGTGGCGGCGGCGGACGGGTTCCGTGTCACGGAGCGCCCGGTCACGTTGTTGCCGCGAAAGGCGGGGAAGTCGAAGTTCGGCGTGGGGCGGATTCCCGTGGGGGTGTTGGATCTCATGTCGGTGTGGTTCCAGCTGCGCTTTGGGCGGAAGCCAATGCTGTTCTTCGGCGTCCTGGGCGGCCTGCTGTTCGGATTGGGATTCCTCGTAGGAGCGGCGGCGCTCGTGCTCCGGTTCGGGTTTGGCGTGGGGTTCCGCCCGCTGCTGGACCTGGTCATGGTGCTCGTGATCTCGGGCATTGCGCTCTTCGGATTCGGGTTCGTGGGTGAGATGCTGGCGGGTCAGCGCGAGGAAGTCCGCAGCCTGGGCAGGGCGGTGGAGCGGCTGGCGCGCGCCCTGGAGCGGCGCCAATCCTAGACGAGCTGCGGCTGGACGCCGGCGCCCGGCGGCTGGGTCAGCTTCAAGGCAAGGCCGCACGGCGGAAGGCTCACTCTCCAGCTAGAGACGCCCGGAGAGAGCCACCTCCCGATAGAGATTCACCCACTTCGAGGTGATCACCGGCCAGCTGAAGTGCTCCGTCAGGCGGCGGCGCCCCGCCTCGCCGAGGCGCTGTGCCAGCCCCCGGTCGCGCGCGAGCCGTTCCAATGCGTCCGCCAGCGCTGACGGACTGCCGGGCGGGACCAGCAGCCCGCTCCGCTCGTGTTCGACGATGTCGGGGATGCCGCCAAGCTCGCTCGCGATCACCGGCACTCCATAGTGCATGGCCTCCAGTAGCACCACGCCGAGTCCTTCGGTGTCGCCACGGCGGTCCACCACCGCCGGCAGCACAAACACGTCGGAGGCGCGATAGGCCGCCTGGAGTTCGGCGGAGCTCACGCGGCCCGTGAACGTCACGATGTCGCCTATGCCAAGCGCATGCGCGAGCCCGCGAAGCCGGTCCATCTCGGGGCCTTCCCCCACGATCACGGCACGACACTCGATGTCTCGCGGCATTTGCCGCATTGCCTCGAGCAGGACGTGCACACCCTTCCGCTCGACCAGCCGCCCTACGAACAGCGCCGTAAATGGACCCCCGGGCCGCGAGGGACGCTCGCCCTCATCAGGGGGTAGTCCAGTCGTGTACGGAATCACGGCAACGTCGGCACGCCCGAGGTGCCGCACCTCCTTCGCCGTATAGGCCGAGATGGCGACCGCGCGATCGCACGACCGTGCCGCCCGGGCGAGGAACCATCGCAGCGGCCCCAACGTGGTTGCCGTCCAGCGCAGCTCGACGCCATAGAACGTGATGACGACCCGGGCCCCGCAGGCCCATCGCGCTACCCAGCCAAACAAGGCGTGGGGCATGGCCCAGTGGACGTGAACGATGTCATAGTGGACCCGGCGGCACCGGCGCCAGATCGCGAGCGCCCCCGCCAGCACGTAGCACAGCGCCATCAGGCGGTAGCGCCACGAGCGTGTTAGCCGATCGGGCGCAGCTTCGTCGTGGGTGAGGTCCTCCCAGCGGCGAAAGAAATAGCGAAACCGATGCACCGGGATGCCGTCGAACTGGTCCGGTCCGCCACCGCGATAGGCGGAGGTGAACACTTCCGCCTCCAGCCCCGCCGCGCGGAGGCGGCGTAGCAGTTCGACGAGCCAGGGAGTGATGACGTCATCAGGGGTGCGCGGGAAGGCCGTGACGACGTGAAGGATTCGCACGGCCATAGTATAACCCCGGGTCGGGTTCCCGCGGTTCCCGTGCAGGGTCCTTGCGGGGAGAATCCCGGCCCGGGATGTTTCGCGCACTTTCATGCCAATACCTGGCTCCAACGGCGCATCGCGGCGCCGGATTCTGCTCGCCTTTCAGGTCGCCGCGATCGGCGCCGGCCTGTGGTTCCTCGCCGACACGGCCAGCGACAACTGGCAGGCCATCGTCAGCGCCGACTTCACGCTCGCATGGGGCCCCCTGGCGCTGGCATCGGTGCTCACGGGGGCCACCTATGTGTATGTCGTGTCGTTCTGGGCCTTCAGCTTGCGGTGGTGGGGACAGCGGATCGAATACCTCCCGGCGCTGCGCATCTGGTTTGTCACCAACCTCGCGCGTTTTATCCCGGGCATGGTGTGGCAGTTGGCGGGGCTCGTGGCGATGGTGCGACCGCACGGCGTCTCCGGCGTGGCCGCGAGCGCGGCGGTGCTGTTGCAGCAGGTCGTGATCGTCGCGACGGGGCTCGGCCTCGCGGTGGCAACCGCCCCCGCCATGCTGGGGCCCTGGGGGCAGGGGATTCCAGCGGGGGCGGGTCCGGCCCTGGCGGCGTTGGGCCTCGTGGTAGTGGTCGTGCTGCTTCCGAGAGTGCTTCCGCACGCCAACCGCTTGCTTGCCAGGCTCACCAAGGGAGAAGGACACTGGCCGGCGCCGTCGCCCACCGCCTTCGCGGCATACGTCGTCGGGCTGGGTCTCCTGTGGGTCTCGTACGGGGTTTCGTTCTGGTTATTCGCCCGTGCCGTGCTGCCTCATGGCGCGCCGCCACTGCTGCCAGCCGCCGCCGCGTTCGTCGCGAGCTACGTCGTGGGATTGCTGGCCGTGTTCGCGCCCGCGGGGCTGGTCGTGAGAGAAGCCGCCATGGTCGCCGCGCTCAGTCCCCTGGTCGGCGGCGGTCGCGCCTTCGCTCTCGCGGTAGGCTCACGAATCTGGCTCGTGGCCGTGGAGCTCGTGACGGCGCTGAGCGTCGTCACGCTGAGCCGCCTGATCGGCCGCCGTCGCGGCGGGAGCGAGCCAGAACAGGGATAACAGGAGCTTTTCGCCCCGGTTATATTTGTGCACTCCATGACTCAACGTGTCGCGCCGGCTTCCGCCGAACTGCGGGACTTCTACAGCGCCCGCTACAATTGGCGTCACTCAGGTGAGGAACGCATGCGCTTTCGGAACGCCACGCGGCTCGCCCGCGTGCGGCCCGGGAGCGCGGTGTTGGACGTCGGCAGCCGCAACGGAGACCTGCGCAACTACCTGCCCGCAGATGTGAAATACCAGGGGATGGACATCGCGCCGGAATTCGCCGCGCCCCACGTGTTGATTCACGACGTCTCCCAGGGCATTCCGTTCCCCGACGAATCCTTCGACTTCGTGTTCATGATCGAGGTCTTAGAGCACGTTCCTCGGCCCTACGACACGATGGGCGAAGTTCGACGCGTGTTGCGGCCCGGCGGCGTGTATCTGCCTTCGGTGCCCAATCCGTATCACGTCAAGGAGCTGCTCTGGAATCTGTTCCGCGTCCCCGACCGGCAGGGCCACATCTACAGCTGGACTCGCCAGACCATGACGCGCCTGGGCGAAATGAACGGATTTCGCCTCGACGGCTACACCAGTACTTACCTGTACCCGCCGATACCGGCCCCTTTCCCGCTTCTCTCTCGGTCAATCGTTTACCGGTTCGTAAAGTCGTGATCGCGCGGACGTAGGCCATGCTGGCCCGCCTGGTCCATCGTACTCCTGCGCTCGCGGCCACCGCGGGCTATGCCGCAATCGTGGCCGTCACGTTCTGGCCGTTTTGGCTGGGCCGGAACTTGATCACCGGGTTCATCGCGAGCGATCAGCGGCACGTCTATCCCTTCCGCAAGTTCGCGGTCGATTACCTCAAGCAGTACGGAGACTTCGCACCCTGGAATCCCTACGTCCTGGGGGGCATGCCGTTCGCCGCCAACGTGACGAACGGAGACACGTTCTATCCCGGCATGCTCCTGCGCCTGTTCCTCCCGGTGGATGTCGGCATCACGCTCGGATTCATGCTGCACATCGTGCTCGCCGGGACCTTCACGTTCCTGTTCCTCAGGGCGTTGAAACTGGACTGGGGAGCGTCGTTTGTGGGCGGGGCGGCGTACATGTTCACCGGGCAGCTGGTCTCGCTCGTGACCGCGGGGCACGATGGGAAGCTTGCGGTCAGCGCCTTTCTGCCTCTTGCGCTCCTGTGTCTGTATCGCGCCGTGTCCCGGGGTGCGTGGCGGGCATACGTGGGCTTTGGGGGCGTGGTGGCCTTGTGCCTGCTCTCGCCTCACGTGCAGCTCACGTATTACCTCCTGATGGCGGCCGGGTTCTTCTGGCTCTTCATGGTGGTGTGGAGCGGGGAACGCCCGCCCGCCCATCGGTGGTGGCAGTCTGCGGTCCTGTTCGCCGCCGGGCTGGCGCTCGGCTTCGCCATCGACGCGATTCAGTTGATCCCGTTCCTCGAATACGTCGCCCATTCCCCCCGGGGAGCGGAGGCGGTCGCCGCTGGAGCGAGCAGTACGGGATGGGAGTACGCCACCTCCTACGCCATGCCACCGGAGGAGCTGTTCAATACCGTGTGGCCCAGCTTCTCCGGGATGGTGGAGAACTACTGGGGCAGAAACTTCCTCAAGTATCACAGCGAGTACCCGGGCGTCGTCGCGCTGATCCTTGCCTCGTTTGGCTTCGGTCTTGCCGATCGGCGGCGGATGGCGTGGTTCTTCGCGTTCCTGATGCTGTACGGCGTGTTGTTCTCGCTTGGCGGACACACGCCATTCTATCGGCTGCCGTACCATCTGCTGCCCGGGATCAATCGAACGCGCGGCGCGGGGATGATCTTTTTCATCGTGTCGTTCGGCGTGGCCGTGCTTGCCGCCTTCGGGGCTCAGGCCGTGCTGCGCGCCCAGGGGCGGGTCAAGAGAGGGGTCCTGTGGACCTGGCTGGGCATTCTCGCGGTGGGCGCCGTGCTGGCGCTCGCCGGCGGGTTCAAGGGCATCATGCTCTCGTTTGCGGATCCCAGCCGGATCGGTGCGGTCGAGGCGAACTACGGGACCTTCGTGTGGGACGCGGTCCGGGCTCTGGCTCTGGGCTTGGCCGTCCTGGGGCTGCTCGCAACCCTCAGGCACAAGCGACTGGTTGGCAACGGTTGGTTTGTCGCCGTTGCTGCACTTGTGCTCCTGGACCTGTGGAGCGTGGAGCGACGGCAAATTCGCTTTGGCCCCGCCGCGGAGCGGGTGTTCGCCAAAGACGGAGTGATCGCACTCCTGGAACGCGACCGGTCGCTCCACCGCATCCTGCCCGTCAACAGGTACAGCCAGGACAACTATATGATGCTGTACGGCGTGCGGTCCGTCCTGGGGTATCAGGGTACGGAATTGCACCGCTATGATGAGTTGCTGGGTGGCAAGAACGTCTGGCGCAACCTCGGGAACCCCAACCTCTGGCGACTCCTGGCCGTCAAGTACGTGGTGGTGGACCGGCCGATTCAGGTTGGAGGTCTGGAGCCGGTGGACACAGCCGCCGCCACCACGTACGAGGGAGAGCCGGCGTACGCGTATCGGTATGCGGCCGCGGAGCCGTTCGCCTTTATTGTCCGGCAAGCTCTTAAAGTGCCTGATGACCAGGTCCTGCCGGCCCTCATGGACTCCCGATTTGATCCGCGCCGGGTTGTGCTGGTGCCTCCCGATGCGCCCATCGGAGAGGCGACGCTCACGGCCCTCCCGGAGCCTGTGAGCCTCGAGGTTCAGTCTGTGCAGGAGCGGCCCGGCCGGTACCGCTTCACGTTCGCCGCCCCAGCCGCGGAGCGGGGCGTCCTGTTCGTGTCGGAGCCGTGGTATCCCGCATGGCGGGCCACGGTGGACGGCGTGAGCGCGCCGGTGACGCGCGCCCAGTTCGCACTCATGGCCGTGCCGCTGCCTGCCGGGGTGCGCGAAGTCCTGCTGGAGTTCCGATCCGAACGCTATCGCCTCGGGCGATTCATTACGGTTGCGTCCGTCCTTTTCGCAGCCGCAGTGGGTGCGTCGGCCTGGTGGGCGGGGCGCCGCGGGAAACGTGCCGATGCCTGAGCGCGCGCTCGTGATCATCCCAACGTACAACGAGGCCGCTAACCTGCCCCTGTTGGTGCCTCGAGTGCTGGAGCAAGATCCGCGGATCGACGTGCTGATCGTGGACGACAAGTCCCCCGACGGCACTGGCCAGATCGCGGATCGACTCGCCGGGGAGAACCCGAGGGTCCACGTGTTGCACCGGCCGGGGAAGCTTGGACTCGGGACGGCATACCTGTCAGGCTTCCGATGGGCGCTCGAACGAGACTACGAGTTCATCTTTGAAATGGACGCGGACTTCTCCCATGACCCCAGACACCTCCGAGACTTCCTGACCGCTGCGAAAGACGCGGATCTCGTCCTGGGGTCCCGCTACCTCCAGGGGAAGGTCGCCGTGGTGAACTGGCCGATGGGACGGCTGTTGCTCAGTTACTTCGCCAACATCTACGCGAGGAAAGTGACCGGATTGCGGGTGTTCGACGCCACCGGGGGATTCAAGTGTTTCCGGCGCCGCGTGCTGGAGGCGATCGACCTCGACGCCGTGCGGTCCAACGGCTATGCCTTCCAGATCGAGATGAGCTTTCGCGCCGCCCGGAAAGGCTTCCGGATCGTCGAGATCCCGATACTGTTCGTGGATCGGGCTGATGGCACCAGCAAGATGTCGGGTACCATCGTGCGTGAAGCGATCTGGATGGTTTGGCGGCTGAGGTTGTGGGCCCTCCTGGGGCGCATATGATCGGCCTCCTGGCTCACAAGATGTCGGGGTCTGGCAACGACTTCGTCTTCGTGGACGGAAGGTTCGCCGGGTTGAGCGTCTGGTCCCAAGACAGGATCAGGGCTGTCTGCGACCGGCGCTCAGGCGTCGGCGCTGACGGCTTCGTGCTGGTCGAACCGGGGTCGACACCAGGCGCTGTTCGCATGATCTACTTCAACCGCGACGGCAGTCGGGCGCCGATGTGCGGCAATGCGGCCCTCTGCGCCACACGCTTCGCGGGGTCGCTTGAACTGGCACCAGCCGATGGCATGACCCTCGAGACCGACGCCGGGACGTATCGAGCCCGGTGCCTTCCCGGCCCTGGAGAACGTGCGGAGATCGAACTGGGGAACGTGCCCCCGGCTCGGGAGGTGCCTATCAAGCTCGAAGGGCGTGAGAACGCCGCCCGGCTTGTCACGGTGGGGGTTCCGCATCTTGTCGTGGTTGTGGACGATGATTTGAGCACCATTCCGGTTACGGTGCGGGGCAGGGCCCTCCGGTTCGATCCGGCCCTGGGGGACGCCGGTGCCAACGTGAACTTCGTGGGTTTGGCTGGCGGTGATGGCCCGGCCCACGGCCCAAGATGGGCCATGCGGACGTATGAACGCGGCGTGGAGGATGAAACCCTGGCCTGCGGCACGGGAGCAGTGGCATCGGCGCTCGTGCTCCATGAGATCCGCTCCGCAGCGGTTCCGCTTGATATCCGGACGGCCTCCGGTTGCGTCCTCTCCGTCGCAGCGCACCCCGACAGCGGTGGCCTAAAAGGCGTACGACTCAGTGGGGAGGCCCGCCTTGTATTTCGTGCCGCGCTCGGCGATATCGCCTAGCAACCCAGCCGCCTTAAATAGTCGCCTGCGTCCAGGTAATCCGTCAAATCGGCCTACCGTCACAACTTGCGCTGGAATGCAGGCAGGGATGTGGTGTTTGTCCACACGGCTGTTGGAATGTACTTAACATAACATTGATTATACGACTATCACTCATGGCGCCATGAGCTGACCTTTGGCGGTCTCAGGTCATGGCGCTATGAGCTGACCTTTGGCGGTCTCAGCTCACCCAGGCGCAGCTTCGCCTCCAAGAGAAGCGGCGTTTCTGGGAATTCATCCACGATTCGCTGGTAGGACGCGACAGCGCTGATCGTGTCTCCTGCGGCCTGAAATGCCCGGCCAGCATCCAGGAGGCTCTGTGCCTTCAGGTGCGCGTACGGCCAGCGTTCCGCCGCTTGCCGGTAGGCGCCCCCGGCTTCCGCCGGTTGTCCGGCCTGCTCAAGCGCGGCGCCCAACAGCGAGTACGCCGCTGCCGCAAAGCGATCCGCCGGACCGCTGTCGAGAAACCCGCGGAGCGTCGTCACGGCCTGCTGGGCATTGCCCTGGTCCAGTTGAACGCGAGCCAGCAGCATGGCCGCCTCGGCGGCGGCGGTAGTTCCGCCATAGCTGTCCACCAATCGTGCGAGGTCGCTCGTGGCCAAGGGCACGTTCCCCGCCGCGATGGCTGACTGGGCGTCTCGCAGCGCTCGAGCCGCGAAGGCCTCACGTCGCTGTTTTGCCGAGGCCATGAACCACACGACCGCCGCCGCGGCTACCAGCGCGCCACCGGCTATCACAAGGACCCGCCGGTTTTGCAGGACGAAGCTGGCTGCCCTACTGAGCGGATCACCGTGGACAGGAGAAACGGATTGGTCCACTTGCCCTCTTATCGCCTCCGCGATGGTTCTGGAGTTGGGATCGATCCGACCCCAAGGTAGGTGCCCCTGGGGTGACTCGAACACCCGGCCAACGGTTTAGGAAACCGCTGCTCTATCCACCTGAGCTACAGGGGCCCGCAATCGCGGACAGGAACTTAACGAGGCGCACGCCTGCCACCAACAACGTTCCTCTCCGCGAGACAGCTCAAGTTGTCCAGCTTTCCACATGCCGACTTGACGTGATGGAGCGACCGTGGTTGCTGGCGCAGCCGAGTCGCGGTGCGAGCCGTTGCTTTGCTGCTCCCGCATTACAAAGAACTTCAACATTGTATGCGGCGCTGGTAGAACGACGTATCTATTTGATTTCAAATGTCTTATATGACTCAATATCACCCTGGTTGGCATGTTTTTCAACACGATCAACCTTGGCGAGTCTTGGCCCACGGCAGAGTTGTGCCTCAAGGGCGGAGAGGGCGTCGTCCGTACCGTGAGCACACACCTCTACGCGCCCGTCTGGCAGGTTTCGAACCCACCCAGCCAGCCCGAGTTTCTGGGCCTCTCGCAAAACGAACCAGCGGAAACCAACTCCTTGCACTCGCCCCGAAATCAGCCACCGGCCCTTCGCCACGAAGACCTCGCTCAGTCCGCCTCGGCCGCGGTAACAGCAGCAGCTTGCCTCGCTCGCTGCGCCCGCCGGTGCCTCACGACGTACAGCACGATGGTCGCCAACAGGATGGGGGTGAGGATGACCAGTGCCAGCGTGGTGTAGCGCTGGACGTCTTCGCGGCGAAGCACATCGGCGTGCTTGCCCAGATACCAGCCGATGTAGGTCAGGATGGCGCACCAAATACCGGCACCGGCGGCCGTGTAGATCGTGAAGCGCACCAGGGCCATCCGGGCCAATCCCGCCGGGAGCGAAATGTATTGCCGAACCACGGGAACAAGCCGGCCCACGAGGGTGCCGATTTCCCCGTGCCTCCTGAAGAAGGCCTCGGCCTTTTCCAGGGATGCCTCGGAGATCATCAGGTACTTCGCGTATCGGTGCAGCAGCGGTCGCCCCAGACGAACGGCGACGAAGTAGTTGAACCAGGCCCCTAGGACGCTCCCGGCGATTCCGGCGCCGAGTGCCAGGGTGACGTTCATTCTCCCCTGGGCAGCCAGGTAGCCAGCCGGTGGCATTACCACTTCGCTGGGGAACGGAAAGAACGATGACTCGAGGGCCATCAGCAGCAGGATGCCCGGATAGCCCAAGCGGAAGACCGTCTCTGCGAGCCACGTGATGGCGGCATCAAGCACGTTCAGTCTGCTCCCGGTTCGAATCCGTGGCGTCCAATGAGCGGGACGAAACTGGCGGCGCCGAGGGACTCCTCACGGAAGGTGTCGCTCATTCGGGTCAGACGCACCAACTCCTGGCCACGACTTCCCTGCACTGGCATCACCAGGCGGCCGCCATCGGCTAACTGCTCGACGAGTGGGCGGGGGATCTGAGGTCCCGCCGCCGAGACCAGGATCGCGTCGTAGGGCGCGTACGGTCGCCAGCCGAGCGTGCCGTCGCCGGTGAGAACCGTTACGTTCGTGGCACCGGCCTGGGTGAGCGCCCGCCTGGCACGTTCTGCCAGGCTGGCTATCCGCTCGACAGAGAATACCTGGGCGGCGAGGCAGGACAGGAGCGCTGCCTGGTAGCCAGTGCCAGTTCCCACCTCGAGCACGCGTTCGCCCCCCTTGAGCCCGAGCGCCAGAAGATAGGTTGCGTGAGTGGACGGCTGCGAAATGGTCTGACCCCGGCCCACCGGGAGCGCGGCATCCTCGTAGGCCCGTCTCCGGAGCGCCTCTGGGACGAAGAGGTGTCGGGGAGTGATGCCGAAGGCCCGGAGGATGGCCAAGTCCTCGATCCCCCTGGAACGCAGCTCCTCCACGAGCCGCGACCGATGCCCGGCGTAGCCGTCCGCTATCCGCCCAGCTTCCAACTGCGCACGTCCTCAAGGAGCCGGTAGTTGGTCAGGTCAACGTGGAGCGGGGTCACCGAGATGAAACCGTCACGTACGGCCATGAAATCGGAGTCCTGACTACCGGACCACGAAATCTGCCCTCCCCCAATCCAGTACATGTGTCGTCCCCAGGGATCTCGGGTCTCCATGAGGGATTCCGAGAAGACGCGGCTCCCCAGGGTCGTGACCTTGATGCCGCGCACCTGGTCGCCGGCAATGGGCGGGAGGTTCACGTTGAGCAGCGTCTCGCGCGGAAAGTCTCGCACGCGCACGATGCCGGCCACCAGGCGCTCCAACCACTGGCGGTGACTGTCCATCAGGTCCAGGTCGCTCCCGGCGAACGAGATGGCGACGCCCGGAATGCCCAGCGACAGGCCCTCCATAGCGGCGGCTACCGTGCCCGAATACAGCACATCTTCGCCCATGTTGGGACCGTGATTGATGCCGGAGAACACGAATTCGGGCCGCGCAGGCATCAACGTGCCGAGCGCGAGGAGGACGCAGTCCGTTGGCGTGCCGTCCACCTGATACGCGCCGTCCGGGCGTCGCACCGGCCGAAGGGGTCTCGTGAGCGTGAGGGAATGACTGGTGCCGCTCTGCTCGCGATCCGGGGCGACGACGGTCACCTCGCCTACCGTGCGGCACACGTCGGCCAGGAGCGCCAGCCCACGTGCGAGGATTCCGTCGTCGTTACTGACGAGGATTCGCACTGGGCGCTTTGCCGTCCAGGATGTCCAGGATGTGCCGGACTTCGGCGGTGAGGTTCTCGATCGTCTCGTGTTGGAGGGCCGTGCGGGCCTGGCTCTTCAACGTCCCGCTGCGGCGGTACTCGTCGATCCGTTGCCTGGCTCCGTCGATCGTGTATTTCTCGGTGTACAGCAGATGCTTGACCAGCATGATCAACTCGATCTCGCGCCGCTGATACACGCGGTTGCCGGAGCGATTCTTCGCAGGATTGAGGAAACGGAACTGGCTCTCCCAGTAGCGCAGCACGTGAGGCTTGAGGTCCGTGAGCTGGCACACGTCTCCGATGGAGAAGAACTCCTGGAGCGGTCGGGATACGGTCACCGCCATCGCTCGGCCTTGAGTTCGCGATCCATGAGATCGGCGATCGCGCGAGATGGCTGCTTGCCCTCGAACAGCACCTGCGCGACCTCGTAGGCGATCGGCAGCTCCACGCCCGCCCGCGTGCCCAGCTCGACTGCCGCCTGCGATGTGCCCACGCCCTCGGCCACCGTGCGTCGCTCGGCGAGGATCTCCGCCAGCGTCCGGCCGTGACCGATTTCCACGCCGAGCGACCGGTTGCGGCTCAGCGTGCCCGTGGCCGTGAGAATCAGGTCTCCCATTCCCGCGAGGCCGGCAAAGGTGCTGGCATCGGCGCCCAGAGCTTCGCCCAGCCGCGTCATCTCCGCGAGCCCCCGCGTGATCAGCGCCGCCCGGGTGTTATTCCCCAGTCCCATCCCCTCGAGGATCCCGGCGGCGATCGCGATGACGTTCTTCAGGGCGCCACCGAGCTGGACGCCGATCACGTCATCGCTCGTGTACACGCGGAAATGCCGTGCGGAGAGCGACTGCTGGGTCAGCTCCGCCGCCGCAGGGTCCCGAGATGCCGCAACGACCGCCGTAGGTTGGCGCGCGTGGACCTCTTGGGCGAACGAGGGACCCGAGAGTGCCACGATGCTCGAGTTTGGGAGTAGCTCCTCGAGCACTGCGGTCATGGTGTCAAGCGTGTCCGGCTCGAGCCCCTTGGAGGCACTGACGATCACGGCGGACGCCGATACGGCGGCGGCGATCTCCTTGCCGACGGCGCGCATGGCGTGCGAGGGCGGCACACAGATCACCAGTTCCGCCTCCCTCACGACTTCGCCGATGGTCGGAGCGGCCTTGAGCGCGGGTGCGAGCGGTGCCCCGGGAAGGTAGACGGGGTTGAAGTGCGTGCGGTTGATCGCCGAGACGACCTCCGGTTCGCGCGCCCAGATGCGGACCTGGTGTCCCTTGCGCGCCAGCAAGTCGGCGAGCGTGGTGCCCCAGGATCCGGCTCCGACAACGCCAACTTTCATGTGGCCGCCCGTTCCTTGCCCAGTCGCGCTTCTGTTCCGTGCCGCAGCCGGCTGATGTTGGCTCGATGCGTGAATACGATGACCGCTGCGAGCACGATGGCGACCACAAGCGTGTAGGAATCATCGGGGCCCAGCACGGCGGTGGCCGCGGGGAACGCGACGGCTGCCGTAATGGAGGCCAGGGACATGTACCCGGACAGCCGCAGCACCACGGCCCACAGCGCGGCACAGGTCAGAAACGCGACCGGCGCGAGCACAATGACGACTCCGGCCGCGGTCGCGACACCCTTGCCACCCTTAAAGCGAACGAACACTGAGTACACGTGTCCCACGACCGCCGTAATCCCGAGGGCTACCGGAAGCCACGGGGCTCCCCCTGCCCTCGGTGCGAAAACCGCGACCGGAATGGCGCCCTTGGCAACGTCGAATAGTGCCACGGGTACGGCGGCCTTCCAGCCCATGGCCCGGTACAGGTTGGTCGCCCCCAGATTCCCGCTGCCGAAGGTCCGCAGATCAATACCGCCGAACGCGCGCGCCACCCAGTAGCTCGTGGGAACGGAACCGAGGAGATAGGTCAAGACGAACCAAAGCGCGAGCGTCACCGTTTGCTCTTCCTCTGTTTGAATACCAGCCGCATCGGCACGCCCACGAAGCCCCAGGCGCCGCGAAAGCCGTTCAACAGATATCGGCGGTACGCGTCAGGAATGGCGTCCGAACGGTTGCAGACCACGGCGAACGTCGGTGGCGCGGTTCCAATTTGTGAGCCGTACAGCAGCTTGACCTCCTGCCCGGCGCGCTGCGGCGGCTGGTTGCTTCTCACCAGCTCACGGAGGACCCGATTGACTTCGGCCGTCGGAATGCGCCGCTCGCGCTCGACGGCTACCTCCAGGATCAGATCCAGGACCCTCCGAACACGATGTCCGGTGAGTGCCGAGACGTACAGGAACGGAATCCCGCTCAGCTCTGGAACCCGCTCCCTCACGGCTTGCTCGCCGCGCAGCGCCGTGTTTGCGTCCTTCTCGGGAACAAGGTCCCATTTGTTTACCGCCACGATCAGCCCGCGTCCCTGATCGACCACTGCGCGAGCGATGCGCTGGTCCTGCGAGTGAAATCCTTCTGTCGCGTCTACCACCAGCACGCATACCTGGGCGCGCCCGATCGCTCGCTCAGTCCGCAGCGTCGAGTAGAACTCGATCTCATCTATTACTTTCGATCGACGCCGTAACCCTGCGGTATCAATGAAGTTGAGTGTCGCGCCCTTGTACCGCAAGAGGGAGTCAACGGCATCTCTCGTGGTGCCGGGTTCTGGTGAGACGACGCTGCGCTCACTCCCCAGCAGCCGGTTGGCAATGCTCGACTTCCCAACGTTAGGCCGACCAATGATGGCGACTTGAATGGCAGCCGAATCAGCCTCGGTGTCCTCCTCGGGCAACATCTCGGCGATCTTGTCCAGGAGGTCGCCGCTCCCCTTCCCTGTGGCCGCGGAAACCGGACACGGCTCACCGAAGCCCAGCTCGTGAAAGGCCTGATGTGCGTCGCTTCGGCCCAGGTCGTCCACTTTGTTGACGACGAGGATCACTCGCTCCCGGTGGTCGCGAAGCACCTCCGCCACCTCCTGGTCGGCGGGATGCACGCCGGTCTGGGCGTCAACCGTGAAGAGCACGACGTCCGCTTCGTGGATCGCGGTCGTGATCTGCCGTCGAATGGCCGCACCAAGGCCGTCCGGGCGTCCGGCAAGCCAGCCACCCGTGTCCACGAGCCAGAACGCGCGGTTTGCCCATTCGACCCGAGCAAACTGGCGATCGCGCGTGACGCCGGGCCGGCCGTCCACGATCGCCCTTCGCCCGCCCGCGAGTCGGTTGAACAGTGTGGACTTGCCGACGTTTGGCCGGCCGATGATGGCGACGGTACGCCGGATCATGCGACGAGAGAGGAATCCAGGGCGTCGGCGAAGTAGTAGGAAAGCCGAATGCGCGGGGAGGTGCGCTGGGCCAGGTCGCCAAAGTGCGTGTCGTCGAGAAACAGTCCGGCATCGTTAACGGCCTCCGCCGGAAGGAGGGCCAGATCCAGGTCCCTGCGTCCCGACAGGGCTCGTTCAAACGCTCGGCCCGGCAACAGCCCGGCCGTCGTCACCCGCGGTCCAAACAGGTCGTTCGGGAGTACCATCAAGTCGAACTCCGCCCCCGTGCTGCGGCGCAGGCCCTCCAGCACCGTCGGCAAGAGCGGACCCATGGCTGTGCCCGTGCACACGCCGATCCGCTGGCCGGCTAGCTGGGGCAGCGGGCCTGCTTCGGCAATGCGCCGTTCGAGATAGCGTACGCTTCCCACGCCGTTTTCCTGCTGTTCGAAGTCGCCGTACCAGCTCGCAGGTGGGAGGTTCAGGCCGGCCCGCAGATACAGTTCGTCGGAGCCGTGAACCCAGCGGTGCCCCCGCTCCGAGAGCGCCCGGTCTTGGGCCGCGTGCACGATCTCGATGGCCGCCCGACACTCCGCCGCGTCGGCTTCGCGGGCGAGGTGGTGCTTCGAGTAATCCGTGAGCCCGACTGGCACGACGGCGCACGAGAGCACGACATCGCCCAGCGTGTATAGATCGTTGAGCGACCGCATAAGCACCGGACCGTCGTTCACCCCCGGCTGCAGCACGATCTGCGTGTGAAAGCGGATGCCGTGGCCGGCGAACATGGCAAGCTGAGGGATGATGGCCGGCGCACGAGGATTCCGCAGCAGGCGGCGCCGGATCACGGGGTCGGTGGCGTGCACGGAGACGTACAGCGGCGACAGGTGGTACTCGATGATCCGCCGGACATCGGCCGGCTTGAGGTTGGTGAGCGTAGCGAAGTTTCCGTAGCGAAACGACAGCCGATAATCGTCGTCGCGAACATACAGCGTGTCTCGGAGGCCGGCCGGCAGGCCGTCCACGAAACAGAAGTCACACCGGTTGCCGCACCGGCGGATCCGCGGTGGCTCGACCTCGATGCCCAGCGGGAGACCCTCGGGTCGCTCGACATCGAACTCGATGTCCTGGCCGTCGGGCAGCCGAGCCCTGAGCAGGAACTTGTCGTCTGCGGTGAGGAACTCCCAATCGAGGAAATCCACGAGCTCTCGCCCGTTGACCGAATACAACTCGGCGCCGGGCAGCAGGCCCAGATCAGCGCCGAGGGAGTTGGGGGCGACGGACGCAACGCGGATCATTCGACGAGCGGGAACGTTCGGAGACGATCAAGGGCGATCAGGGGTGCGAATCTCACCCCGATCGCCCCCTGCTCGTTCGCGGCGGTCCCTCGGTCTCAGAGCGGGCGACCGGATTCGAACCGGCGACGTCCAGCTTGGGAAGCTGGCATTCTACCCCTGAATTACGCCCGCGGAGCGAGCGGAGTATGTGAAACGCCCCGCTCGCTTGTCAAGCGAAAAACCGGCGCTCGTTACCGCGCCCGGTACCGGAAGGCCACGATTCCGTCGCCTGCCGGGGTGAGTTCGAATTGCTTCCGCCCCTTGGGTTCGAGCGACTGCGCCGCAACGGACTCGGTGGCAACCACCTCGTTGTTCGCATTCAGGAACTCGAACGTCAACGTCGGAATGCTCACCGGAGCATTCGCCGACTGCAGCCGTGTTCGAAGCGCGCTCACGCGCCGCTCAAGCGTCGTTCGCCGCTCCTGCGCTTGAGCGCGCTGCGCGGCCGGAATCGTCCCCGTCTGCAATTGCTGCCGCAACGTCTCCAGCCGCGTTGAATCGCGGCTGAGCGAGTCCTGGATGGCCAGTGCCCCCGGCGAGGCTCCCGCCGTGATCGCTCCGGCGACGTAGTACCCGCCCCCGGTCGGCTGTGCCGCCTGGATGTCCACGTCGTACGTCATCTGCTCCGCCTTCTTGAGCCAGATGTCCGTGGAGTCGCTGCGGCCACTGAGTTGATACCCCGCGGCCATGAGTCGCACCGCTTGTCCGCTGGCGGGGTCGATCTCCAGCAGGCGTCGAACCGCACCCAGCATCTTGTCGGCGTAAGCCTTGGCCTCCTCGCCGCTGGCATCCTGGGCGAGCTGGAAATACGCATTGGCAAGGTTGAACAGGCCGTTGCGGTGATACGGCATCCGCTCCAGACCTGCCTCGAACGCACGCGCTGCCTTGGCCGGACGCTCGATCCGGAACAACGAAACCCCGATGCGGAACAGGTCGAGGGGATCGAGAGCCGTGGGGTTGTTCAACACTCCGTCGTACACCGCCTCTGCGGCCGCCGTGTCTCCGCTCGACATGAGCGCGCGACCGAGGCTCACCAACGCTTCCATGTCGTCGGGCCGGATTTCCCGAAAGGTCTTGAAGTACGCCGCGGCCGAATCCCACTGTTCGATGACCTCATAGATCCGGGCCAGGTTCTGAACCGATTTCTCCCGGATCTCGGCATAGCTCGTGTCCGCCTGAGATTTCTGCGCCGCCAGCCGGAAATAGGCAAGCGCGGAATCAGCGTTGTCCTCGCCCGCGTAGATCGACCCCAGGTAGAAATACGTCGTGGGGTCCTCGTCGAACACCTGGTTGGCCAGCAAGAACTTCTCCTTTGCCAGGTTCTGGTCGCCGTTCCGCAGGCCCTCAATTCCCTGATTGGCCACGCGACCCCAGACGCCCTCTCGCAGCTGCCGAACGTCCTTGCCGCACGCGGGGGACAGTGATTCCACCTTGTCGAAGGCGGAGTCGGCCGCGAGGGGATCGCTCGCCGCGTAATAGTGGTAGAGACCCAGATAGTACCAGGCCGCGACGCTGTTCTCCTGACCGCCTTGAATCGCCTCGAGGAGCGATCGTTTGGCGCCGTCGAGCGCCTGGGTCTTTCGGGCCAGGGCCTGTGGCGTCGTGTCCTGGATGTTGGCCGCATTCTGGATGTACAGGATGGCGCGTGTAACGGCGAAATGTGATGTCTTGAGGTCGCATTGCGCCGTGTCCGCTTGCCCCCAGGCGGCCGTGGTCACCACGAACGCCATGCCCCCGGCCAGCATTGCCTGCCTAATCATGCTTGATCGCTCCCTTTGCTGATTTGGTCGTGTTCGGCGGCTCCGTCATCCGCCGCCCGTGCACGGCGCTCCGCGAGGCGCGCCACATCGATCGCCGGCACGTTGAGCTGTGCGGCGGCTGCTATCACGTCCTGATACTCCGGCTTGTAGTGCCGGCCGCCCGGCGCCTCCGTCACCTTCACACGCACCCGGAGATCGTGAGCGACCGCCACTTCCAGGTGCCGCCGCGCGAGGGTGGTGCGCTTCGTCCGCCAGCGGCGCACGCCGGCCGTCGTGCTGTGCCGGAACAACGCGTCAACGACCCCGTCCGCCTTGGCTGGCGGCGCCAGCGTCTCGACCCTCAACGCCAGGCGGCCTTTCTTGCCTTGCGTGGGCCATACCACGCAGTCCACCGCGCCGGCGGCGAAGGCTGCCTGCCGCAGCGCTTCCACATACTCCGGGGGGAAGTCATCCAAGTCGGTGGCAATGACTTCCACTTCGGCGGCTTCGTCCGCAGCCTCCGCGACGATCAACCGGAGCGCGTTCGGATACGCGGATGGATCTCGCGAGCCGGCACCCCAGCCCTGGGCGACGCCGCGCCAGCGCTCCGGCGGGGGGCCGGCCGACAGCACGCGCAGCAACGCGGCTCCAGTCGGCGTGGTGGCCTCGCCTTCCGCCGGGCTTTCCGACGTCACCACGATGCCCTCCAGCAGGAGGGACGTCGCCGGTGCGGGAACAGGCAGCTGTCCGTGTTCCGTGGCCACCCAACCCGTCCCCACCGCCACTGGAAGATTGTACACCGCGGACACGCCGAGGTGCTCGAACAACTCGCAAGTTCCCACAACGTCAAGCACGGCATCCACGGCCCCAACCTCGTGGAGATGAACGCGGCCGGGTTCCATGCCGTGCACGCGACCCTCCGCGGCCCCGATCAGCTCGAAGGCCTGGATAGCGCGGTCGCGCGTGGTCTGGCTCACCTCGGCACGTCGCACGCGCTCCACGAGCTGCGATACGTGATGACCGTGCCGTGTCCCGGGCTCGGCGGGCGGGATCGCAAAATCCACTTTGATGGCGGCGACCCCGCACCGCGACACCTGCCGAATCTCGACATTCACGTCCGGGAACCCGGTCCGGCGCGGAAGCGATTCGAGCGCCGTTCGGTCGGCCCCTGCACCGATCAGCGCGCCGAGGAGCATATCGCCGCTGATGCCGGCGGCCGGGTCGAGAATGGCGATCCGCATTTCAATGCAGCTGCAACCTCGAAATATCACTGATCGTTAGCGATAAAGCCACCCAGCCCCGGTATTAAACACTACCACCCGGTCGCTGCTCCCCACCTCACCCCGCCGTGCGAGTTCCTCCAGCGCCGCCACCGCCGCTCCACCTTCGGGCGCTGCATCGACCCCAAATGTGATTGCCAGCATCTGCTGTGCGGCGCACAGGGCTGCTTCGCTCACCGCCACTGCTCCTCCCCCGCTGTCGCGAAGGGCTCGAAGCATCAGCGCTCCACCCAACGGTGCCGGAACTCTGAGGCCGCTCGCGACCGTCTCGGGGTCGGGCCACGCCTCCGTGCGAGTGGCGCCCTGCTCAAACGCGCGAACGACCGGAGCGCAACCGGCTGACTGAACAGCGAAGAAGCGGGGCAGCCGGTCAGGGACCCAGCCCGTGCGCGCCAATTCGCGGAATGCCTTCCACATGCCAATCAGGCCAGTGCCGCCGCCGGCGGGGTAGATGATGACGTCGGGCAGCGACCACTCGAGTTGTTCCGCCAATTCGAGTCCGAGCGTTTTCTTGCCCTCGATGCGGTAGGGCTCACGCAGCGTCGAGACGTCGAATGCGCCCGTCGTTGCCGCATCGGCGCGCGATCGTTTGCCGCAGTCCCCGATATGGCCATCCACCAGCTCGAGTGTGGCGCCGAACGTGCGGATCTGCGCGAGGAGCGTCCGAGGCGTGGTACGCGGAGCGTACACGCGCGCGGGTAGGCCGGCCCGCCGCGCATAGGCACTGAGGGCGACTCCGGCGTTCCCAGCGGTCGGCACCGTGAAGGCCGTCGCCCCGCCAAACACCGCGCGCGTCACGGCCACGGCGAGCCCGCGCGCCTTGAACGAACCGGTGGGGTTCTTCGACTCGTCCTTGATCCAGACCTCACCCACTCCGAAGCGGCGCTCGAGATCGGGCACGCGGAGCAGCGGCGTCATCCCCTCCCCCAGGGTCACGGGGTCTTCACCGGTGCGAAGAGGGAGCCATTCGCGATAGCGCCACATGGACCACTCGCGTCCTGCGGAATCGCCGGCGAGGGACAACTTCGCAGACGGGATCGCCCCGCCGTGATTCGCGCCGTGCGTCCTCCCGGGATGGGGCGGCAGCCTGTCGTACTCCACCAGCCACGGCGACCCGCAGGTAGGGCAGATCGTGGGCAGACCGTCGGGCGCCGCCGTTGCCGGGCACTCCGAGCACACGAGCCGCCAGTGCCACGGGGGCATCACATCTTCCTCACGTGCTCGAGAATGCGGTCGGCGAGGCGGAGGGAGAACCCGGGGATCGCCGCAATTTCCTCGGGCGTAGCCAGGCGCACGCCTGCAAGACTGCCGAACCGCTCGAGCAGCGCCCGCCGCCGCGCCGGGCCGACGCCGGGAACCTCGAGCAGAGCCGAAGTGATGGTACGCGCAGCACGACGCGCTCGGTTATAGGTGAGTGCGAACCGGTGCGCCTCGTCGCGAGCCCGCTGCAACAACCTGAGCGAGGGGGCGCGGCGTGGTAGGCGAAGGCTGTCTGGATGGCCGGGCACGAAGATCTCCTCGTTCCGTTTGGCCAGACTGATGACTGGAACGTGGGCCGCTCCGGAACTCTCGAGTGCCTCACGAGCGGCGTTCAGCTGGCCCTTCCCACCGTCTATCACCATCAAGTCGGGCAATGGCTTGTTCTCCTCACGGCGCCGGCTCACGAACCGTGACACGACTTCTCGAATCGCAGCCACATCGTCGGACGCGGCGTCCGGACCGTGCGGCCCTCGCGGTCCCGGTCGGTGGGGACCTTGCTCGGTTCCCTCCCCCGTCCGCCCGCGGATCCAGTACTTGCGGTACTCGCTCTTCTTCGGGCGGCCACCCTCGAACCACACGATCGCGCCCACCGTGTCGCGGCCCTGGCTGGTCGAGATGTCTACGCAGACCATGGAACGCGGCGCCGCCGTCAGACCCAAGTCCCGGCCCAATGCGTACACTGGGTCCTCGACCCGCTCGTCGGTGACGAGAGATTCGAGGAACAAGCTCTCGAGCAGATGTCGGGCGTTCTGATCGGCAAGCTCCACGAGCCGATGGTAAGCGCCCCGGCGCGGCACGTGAAATCGCGTGTCCGGGAGGAGAGACGCCAGGTCCTCGAAATCCGCCGGCGGGAACGGCAGAACGGCCAGTGATGCGCGGTCTGCGGCACTCCGATAATGACGTATCAGGAACGTGCCGAGTGCCGCGGCGTCGGGTTCTTCGGCCAGGTTGGCGAGAAAGCGGTGGTCCCGGGCGACGATCTTGCCTTCACGCGCGTGGAGCACCACGCCAACCGCGTCATCTCCGTCGCGGGCAAAGCCAATCGCGTCGGCGTTGGCTACGGTCACGGTTTCAACCGCGGCCGGGCGCTCGAGCTGATCGAGCCACCGGAGCGCGTTTCGGATCTCCGCTGCTCGTTCGAACTCCAGTCGCGCCGCCGCGTCGTCCATGCGTTCGCGCAGGCTCCTGCGTACTTCGACGGTCCGACCCTCGAGGAACGCCACAACGTCGTCCATCATCCGCCGATACTCGGCCTGACTCTGGTATCCGACGCAGGGCGCCAGACACCGATGGATGTGGTAATCCAGGCACGGCCGATCCGGCGCGTCGGCCGGCAGGTCATAGTGGCACGATCGGACGGTGAAGATGCGGCGAATCACCTGCAGCGTACGGCGGAGGACGGCGACGTCCGTGTAGGGTCCAAAGAGGCGCGCGCCCGGAATGTTGAGCCGCCGCCCGACCACGATCCGAGGAAACGGCTCGGCCAGCGTTACGGCGATGCTCGGATAACTCTTGTCATCCCGCAGGGCGATGTTGTAGCGGGGACGGTGTTCCTTGATGAGGTTGTTCTCGAGGAGGAGCGCCTGCGGTTCCGAGGGCACGACGATTGTGTCGAGATCGGCGATGTGCCGCAGCAGCGATCGCGTCCGCGGGCTCGCGTCGGTATCTGCGGCGAAGTAGCTGCGCACCCGCTGCCGCAGGTTCTTCGCTTTGCCCACGTACAACACGGCGCCATGGGCATCCTTCCACAAGTAGACGCCGGGCTGATCCGGCAACGCGCCGAGCTTCCGTTCGAGGGTGTTGGTCAGCTTCGCCGAATCGAGCGCAGGAGTCCCGCGGCGTCGGGGTGGCGCAGCATCACGCATAGAGCACCGTAAACTATAGCGAACGTCATCGTTCCGCCGATCACGGAGAGCCACGGGCTGTCCCAGCTCCTCGCGGCCAGACCTCCGGCCGCGGACGCCATCAATGCAGCGGTGGTGGTGAGCGCGAGAGCTCGCCGGTTGTCCGGTCCCTCGAGAGCGCCGAGCCGGCGTTCGAGTCGGGCGTAGTTCAGCGCCACATTCAGCAGCGCGCCGGCGCTCGAGCCAAGGGCGATCCCGGCGGCGCCAAACCAACGCATCAACGCCCACCCGAGGATCGCGGACACGACAACGGACAAGCCCGCCACGCGCATGGGTGTCTTGGTATCGCCCATGGCGTAGTGGCCGGACGCGAGGAGCTTGACCGCAGCCTGACCCGGCACGCCGATGGCGTACGCCGCGAGTATGCCTGCGACGATGTCCGTTTCCGTTGCGCCGAAGCTGCCGGTTTGGAAGATGGCCCCTACCATGGGCCGTCCAAGCGCGGCGAGTGCGAATGCCGACGGCACCACGACGAAAGCGAGCTTCCGAAGGCCGTCGGCCAGTCGTGCTCGCACGAGATCGGGCGGCCTTGCTGCGGCGTCACGACTCATGTCCGGGAGTGCGGCTGCAGCGACGCTCACACCGAACAGCGACAACGGCAGCGTGGAGAGCAGCTGGGCGTAGCCCAGAGCGGCCACCGCCCCGTTCCCCAACAGCGAGGCGAGCTGCGTGTCTACGATGCTCGAGATCTGCGCCACGCCCGCGCCGATCACCACGGGGAGCCAGGCCCGTAGAACGGGTCCGAGGCCCGGTGTGTCGAACCGCAGACCCCAGACGATCCCGCGCGTGAGCCTGAGCGTGGCAGGAAGCTGCGACGCCAGTTGCAGGGCACTTCCGGCGAGCGCGCCCCAAGCGAGGGCCACCACGAGACTGGTGCCCATCAGTCTTGAGCCCAGCGTTACCAGGACCCCGATCTGGGCCACGTTCCACAGCGCCGGCGCCGCGTACGAGAGGAAGAACCGGCCGTGCGTGTTCAGCACTCCGAGGCACCACGCGGAGAGAATGAGTACGCCCGCCATGGGGAACATGATGGCCACCAGGCGAATGGTGAGCGTGCGCGTGGAGCCGGAGAACCCCGGTGCGGCGATGTCTGTGATGACCGGAGCGAGGAGCACGCCGGCGATGGCGCAGAACGCCGTCAGCAAGACCAGGATGGACGCCATCGTCCCCGCCAGCATCCGGGCACCGTCTCGATCGCCGCGTTCGATCATGGCTGCGTACGCGGGGATGAACGATGCCGAGAGTGTGCCTTCCCCGAGCAGCACGCGGATGACGTTGGGGATTTTGAGGGCGGCTCTGAAGGCGTCCGCTTCGGGGCCGCTCCCGAAGTAGTGCGCAAACAGGCGCTCGCGGACGAACCCCAGGATGCGGGTGATAACGATGCCGGCCGCGACCTGGCCGGCCAGCCGCCCGTGGGACGGCGGCACTAGTGTTTGGGCGAGGGGAGGCTGGAGGGTTTCGGCCGCGGCTCGCCATCCTCCAGCAGGCGCTGGATGAACTGCGTTTCCTCACGAAGCGTCTGGACGGCGCGCCCCAGTTCGTCGATTTCGTCTTCCAGAACGCCGATTCTGTCGCTGAGTTCCTTCAGCTGCGGGGAGCCCAGCCGGCGCTCAAACGCACCTCGCAGCGCTGGCGAGTCCATCACGATCGCGAGGATTGGAATCAGCAGCGCCACGATCAGTATCAGGAAGCCGATGATCCAGATCATGGGCGCATTCTACCGGCCGCCCGTAACGGCGGCAAGATGGGTTGCCAGACGCTCGCACGCCGCGTACGCCCCGCGCAGGAACTCCGGCCCGTATCGGACGAGGTAGGTCAGGACCGTGAACACGCGCTCCTGGGGTTGTCCCAGGGGAAACAGATTGCGGCGCGCCTTGGTGAGCTGAATCAGGAGGGTTTCGTTCTGCTGTTTGAGGTGGCTCAGGAGTCGCTTCTCGACCTCCGCCAGGCTCCCCAGGGCGTGATGCTTGGCCGACTGCACGGGTTTCTTGAGCGTCGGGTCGATGGTAACCGCCGCTTCCGTCAACCGGTCGTACTCGTCCTCGATCGCGCGGCGCAGTGACGTGAGCGATTGGGCGGCGGCCGCCGGCATGTCCGACTGGACCAGCGCGGCTTCGAGCTGCCCTTCCGGTCGATTCAGATCGGCGGGTCGGAGCCGGTACTTCTCCAGCACCTTGGCCACGCGCGGCTCGATTACGAATCCCGACCACCGGGGGAGCGGAACCTGGGGACGTACGCCGAGCAAGCGGTAGATCGGCGTGGCCTGGGGCAGGTAGGCGAGTTCGCCGGGCCCTGCGACATAGGCCAGCGTTGGCAGGAGCGCGGCTTCCATGACGGGCCGGGCGAGCACATTGGGCGAGAGGCGTTGCGGCTCGTTCTGGGCCAGGCCGGCGAGGTCCTTCAGGGACCAGCGCTCGCCGCCACGACGGGTCACAAAGCCGGTACCGTCCAGCATCAGCCGATCGCGGCCGTGCGGCCCTTCCAGCATGATCGCCGTCGCTCCCTCGCCCACACTCACCGGCGCCTGGCCCGACAATGCTTCGAGTTCCCGGGCCCGCGCAGCCAGGGCTGCGTCCAATTCCGCGGCGCGTTCGAGCGCCGCGATAACCCACGGTCCCATCGCGGCCTTTGCGGCCGGGTGCGTGGGTCGGAAGACCACCACGCCGAACTCCGCGAGGAGCTCCGCCAAAGCCGTGGCGAACGCGTCGGCAAGGGTGGCGTCCGGCCGATAGTGACGCGCCGCCCAGGCGAGCACGGAGCCGCGGAACTCGGTGTCCGGGAGGCCCTCTGCCACGGCGTCCAGGACCCTCCCGATGTCCTCGCCAACCGGTTCGCGGTACAGCGGTGTGAGTGGGCCAGCCGGGTCGCGCTCACGCAGCGTGAGCCGGTGCACCTCGTTTCCCGCCGTCAACAAATGACAGTGGTTGGCCTCGGCGAAGTCGTGGTCATCACCCGCCACCCAGAAGACCGGGATCACCGGTCGCGCCAGGCGCTGCTCCAGCGCACGTGCCAGTGCCGCGGCCGTGAGGGCCTTGTAGATGGTGTACAGCGGACCCGTGAGCAGCCCCGGTTGCTGGCCCGACGTGACGGCAAACGCGCCCGGAGAGAACAGCCGCTCGAGGTTCGCGACCGCCGGTCCGTGGGCCAGGAACGCCGGTCGCAACTCCGGCAGGACGCGGACCGGGTCGGCATCGTGCCCGGCAGCCAGGGAGGCTACGGCGCCCGCGATAGGCGTCGGTTCGAAGACGAGGGTCACCGCGTCTCAGCGGCCCTTGTGATAGGGTGTGCCCTGAATGATGGTGGTCGCGCGGTAGAGCTGTTCGAGAAGAACGAGGCGGGCCATCTCGTGTGGTAGCGTCAGCGACGAAAGCGACATGCGTGCGTCACAGCGCTGCAGCACGTGGCCGGGAAGCCCGTACGCGCCTCCGATGAGAAAGGCCACATCGGTCCCCCGTGCTCGCCAGGCAGCCAGCATTCTCGCCAGGCTCTCGGATGTTTCAGGCTGCCCTGAGCGCGTGAGTGCGATTGCCCGCGCTCCGCGCGGCAGGGCCGCAAGCAGGCGCTCTCCCTCCACCCGCGCGCGGACCGCGGGCGATGCGTGTGCGGCGCCGGCCCGTACTTCTCGAACCACCAGTCGCACGAATCTGTTCACCCGCGTCGCGTAGTCCTCGCACGCATCGCGAAGACCGGCGCCGGTGACTCTTCCGGCCGCCAGCACGTACACCGTCATCAGGCATACAGGCCGCGCAGCCGGTGGACGGCGGCCACGCGCTCGATGGCGAGCATGTAGGCCGCAATCCGCATGTTCACGCCATGCCGCCGGGACACCGACAACACGTCGTGAAACGATCGCTGGATGATGTCTTGCAGCCGCTGATTGACGGTGTTCTCGTCCCAGAAGTAGGCGGCGCGATCCTGCACCCACTCGAAGTAACTGACCGTCACGCCGCCCGCGTTGGCGAGAATGTCCGGAATCACGAACGCGCCCTGGTTCTCGAGCACCTTGTCGGCGCTGGGAGTGGTGGGGCCGTTGGCTCCCTCGCAGACCACCTTCGCTTTGATCTTCGTCGCGTTGCGGCGCGTGATCGTGTTCTCCACGGCCGCGGGGATCAGCACATCCACGTCGAGCGTCAGGAGTTCGTCCGGCGCGATGGCTTCAGACCCTGGATATCCCGCCACGCGGCCGCGCTCCCGCGCCCACGCGAGGACGGCATCGATGTCGAGGCCCTTGGGGTTGTAGATCGCGCCCGAGATGTCGCTCACCGCGACCACCACGAGGCCTTCCTGCTGGAGCAGCTTTGCGGCGATGGATCCCACGTTGCCGAATCCCTGCACCGCCACGCGGGCCCCGCGAATCGGCAAGCCCAAATGCTTCAAGGCCTCCTTCGTGACAATCATGCACCCGCGCCCGGTCGCTTCCCGCCGACCCAGGGAGCCGCCCATCTCCACGGGCTTCCCCGTCACGACGGCCGTGACCGCATGACGCTTGTGCATCGAGTAGGTGTCCATGATCCACGCCATCACGCGCTCGTTGGTATTCACGTCGGGCGCGGGGATGTCGGACTCGGGGCCGAGCGTCTCGATGATGGCGGCAGTGTATCGCCGGGTGATGCGCTCCAGCTCGCCGATGGTGAGCCTGGAAGGGTCGCATACGACGCCACCCTTCGCCCCGCCGAACGGAATGTTCACGACCGCGCACTTCCACGTCATCCAGGCGGCCAGGGCCTTTACTTCGTCGAGCGTTACGTTGAGGTCGAAACGAATGCCGCCTTTGGCGGGGCCTCGGGAGGTGTTGTGAAGGACTCGGTAACCGGTGAACACCTCGATATCGCCGTTGTCTCGCTGGATGGGCACGGCGACGATGATCTGCTTTTCGGGTTGCCGCAGGACGCGGTAAAGGCCGGGGTCGAGGTTCAGAATCTCCGCAGCGCGGTCAAACCGCGCCATCATTGCCTCGAAGGGGTTTTCCTCCCCGATGAACGGGTCCTTGTCGCGGCCGACGATCTCGCTGGCAGATGCTGCCTGAGGTGTTTCGATGACATTGCTCATTGAGGTGTCGAGGACTTGACCCCGGTTTTATGGCCTGGTGCGTAAGATAAGGCACACAAACGACTTAGCAAGTCCCGCACCGCAACGTACCCCTCCTCCCATTTGAGGCTCAGGTGGCCCACGAGCGGGTCCGGTGCCCCTGGGGGCCAGACCCATTTAAGCTTGACGGCGTCCTTTGGCGTGACGACAAGGTAATCAAACCCCGCAGCCGCCCAAGCGAGACGCTTGGCATCCTGGGCCGTGTAAGGGTGATGGTCCGGCCACCGCCAGACCGTCACCGTGGCCCCCCAGCTGCGGCATTGTTCCCCGAACACCTCGGGGTTGGCAATCCCGGCAGCCGCCAGCACACTCGCCCCGCGCAACATGGACTGTGTTGCCCGTTGCCGGCCGATCATCCTTTGGAAACGGGAAAGTTGGAGGCTGGCGAGGGCTATTGGGCCCGCCGGGAAATGCTCGCGCAGCCTCTGTGCCGTCTGTGCCGCGAGGTCCGATGGTGCGGTCTTGCGGCTTACAACGACGAGATCTGCCCGCTGAAGCGCGCGCAGCGGCTCGCGCCAGGGGCCCTGCGGCAAGAGTCCGAGAGCGTTCATCTGTTCGGTGGCGACTACCGCTACGTTGAGGTCGCGGGCGACGTCGAGCCGCTGAAACGCATCATCCAGGACGAGGATCTGCGCCCCCTTTGCCACGGCGAGCTGGGAACCGCGGATCCGGTTGGCGTCCTCAATCACCACTGCCGTCGGCACGAGTCGGCGGTGGAGGACGGTCTCGTCTCCCCCGACGCCTCGCAGCACGACGCCCGGTCTCAGCCCACGGCGGGCGAAATACGCCGCGATCCAGGAAGCGAGCGGTGTCTTCCCCGCTCCGCCAACCGTCAGCCCGCCGACCGCCACGGTGGGAACGCCGGGGTGCCTCGCCCTGAGGACCCCGATCTGGTACGCCTCCTGCCGCGTGGCAACCGCAGCGCGGTAGATCGCCGCTGGGGGCCAGAGCACCGCGCGTAGCAGCCGGGCGCCGGGGTCGCCCCCGCGCCAGAACCGCGGTGCTAGCATGCTGCCAACCGCGTGGCTCGGTCCAGCGCCTCCTGAACCATCCGTGTTCCGGCGGCGTATGTCGTCGCCACGGTGCCATCCAGCGGCTCGCCGTACACGATGCGGACCCTCGCAAACGGCGCCGGCACCATGAGCCGGTCCCATGATCGCAGACGCCAGGCCCGAGTGGCCCCTGCGGCGACGGGGACGATCACCGCGCCTGTACGCATGGCGGCGAAGGCCGCTCCCGGTTTCGCCGACCGGGCCGGGCCGCGAGGTCCGTCCACGGCGATCGCGACTTCACCACCGTTACGCAGCACTCGCAGGGCGCGACGAAGCACGGCAACACCGCCGCGGCTGCTCGATCCCTCGGCGACATCGTAACCCCATCGGCGCGATGTTACAGCGAGCCGTCTGCCGTCCGTGTGGCGCGAGGCCATGATCACCGCGCGACTGCCCCGATTGGCCCACAACAGTGGTAGGAGGTGCTCGTGCCACAAGACGCTCACGCGCGGCTGGCGCCGGGCGCGCAGCGCCTGGATCAATTCGAGTCCCACGAACTCGATGTGCCAGGTCGCGACGAGCGCCCGCGCCGCCGTGGCGAGCGAGGCGGCGGTCAGGTGGTCCATCATGCTGCGAGTTCCGCGGCCAGCGCGGCTACGCGCGTGGCGACTCCCGGCGCGCCGAGACGAGCCACAACGAATGCCAGGTCTTCCCGCTGCTGGCGGGCCGGCGGGCCATGACGGTCGAGCAGCGGCTCGACGGCGTCGGCGAGGTGCGCGGGCGTTACCGCCCGCTGTACCAGCTCGGCAGCCACGCGCCGGCCGGCGATGAGATTCGGCAGTCCGATGAACGGGACGTGCACCAATCGCCGGGCCAGGGCGAAGGTAAGGCGATGCATGGTGTACGCGATGGTCATGGGAGTTCCGGCGACGGCCGCATCGAGGGTTGCCGTTCCCGACTTGCAGAGCGCCGCGTCGGCGGCGGCGAGCGCAACCGGCGCGGTCGCGCACGTGAGCGGATCCCTGTCCAGTTGATAGCGACCGCCCGGCGCCACCGCGAGCACGCTGATCAGGTCTGGATGCCGCTCGGTGAGAATCCTCGCTGCCTGCCGAAATGCCGGCCAGTGCCGCGCAATCTCCTGAGGTCGGGAGCCGGGGAGCAAGGCCAGCACGGGGCGATCGCCCGCGATGCCCAGCACCCGACGCGCCTCGGAACGGGTGGGTCGGACCGCGTCGAGCACGGGATGGCCCACGAACGTCGCGGGGAGGCTCAGGCGATGGAACAGGGGCGGCTCAAACGGGAGGACGCACGCGACGAGGCGAACGGCCTCGCGCAGGCCACTCGCGCGCCACGCGCCCCAGGCCCACAGCTGCGGCGGGATGTAGTACAGCACCGGAATCCCACGGGCACGAGCCGCGTGAGCGACTCGCAGGTGAAATCCCGGATAGTCGATCAGGATTGCCGCGTCGCACGGGTGCTGGACGAAAAACCGCCTCACGCGGGCGAACGCCATCAGGTGACGTGGCAGAGCCGTGGCGGCCTCGAACACGCCCATCGCCGCAAGCTTATCAGACGGTTCGACGATCCTGGCCCCGGCTGCTCGGAGGCTGGGACCGCCCATCCCGGTGACATCGAAGTGTGGCCCGGCGTCCTTCAGCGCTCGCACCACGTCAGCGGCGTGCGCGTCTCCCGATGGCTCGCCGGCCGACACGTACACGCGGCGCGGTTCCCTCAGCATTGCGGAATGCCCCGCTCAGACGTGGCGATGAACTCGATGAGCTCGTCCACCTCGGCGATCCTCGGCCCGTCTTCCCGCAGCCGTTCGATCGCTTCGGTGCGGCGCAATTCCGAGTTGAACAGGAGCCGAAACGCGCGCTGGAGCGCTCGCCGCACGTCGGGACTGAAGCCGGCCCGCTCCAGCCCAACGGAGTTGATGCCGTAGAGTCGCAGCGGGTTGCCGGCGGCGCGCGCGAACGGCGGTACGTCCTGTGGCACGCGGGAGCCGCCCCCCACGAATGCGAAGTCGCCAATCCGCACGAACTGATGCACCGGCGTTCCGCCGCCGATGGACGCGTGCCGCCCCACCTGGACGTGCCCACCGAGCTGTACTCCGTTGGCCAGCACGACGTCGTCGTGCACAACCACGTCGTGTCCCACGTGCACGTAGGCCATCAGGTAACAGCGGTTCCCGATGCTGGTCCGCCCCGTCGCGGCGGTGCCCCGGTGGACCGTCACGTACTCGCGAATGGTGCTGTCGTCGCCGATTTCCAGCCGGGTAGGCTCACCGGCGTACTTGAGGTGTTGCGGGTCGCCGCCCAGCGCCGCGCCCACGCCGATGCGACAGCGTGCCCCGATCCTCGTGTCTCGCTCGATCACGGCGTGTGGCGAGATCACGGTTCCCGGACCGATTGCGACCCCGGGCCCGATGACGACGTAGGGCCCGATGGTGACGTCGGGGGCGATGGTGGCGTCGGAATGGACGATCGCGGTTGGATGGACGTCCGACATCACCGATCAATGACGCCTGCCAACATCTCGGCCTCTGCAACGATCTGCCCGTCCACGAAAGCTTGGCCCCGCATGCGGCAGACGGTGCCGCGAACCTGGAGCATCTCGACCTCGAAACGAAGTTGATCGCCGGGTACGACGGGCTTGCGGAACTTCACGTTGTCGATCGCCATGAAGTAGACGGCTTTGTTGACGGGATCATCCACGGTCCCCATGACCAGCATGCCGCCGACCTGCGCCATCGCCTCCACGATCAACACCCCGGGCATGACGGGGTGACCCGGGAAGTGGCCCTGAAAGAACGGCTCGTTGAACGTCACGTTTTTCAGTCCCACTACGCGTTCCCGCCCGCGGATCTCGAGGATCCGGTCCACAAGGAGCATGGGGTAACGATGCGGCAGCGTGTCCAGGATCTGATCAATCCCCATCACGGGCGGCTGGCCCGACGTCACTCGGCTGAGGGCGCGAACCAGCGTGAGGTTCCCTTTGTGGCTGGGCCGGAATGCGACGACCGTTGCCTCCAGATGGCCGCCGAGCAGGGCAAGATCGCCCAGCAAGTCCACGGCTTTGTGACGCACGAATTCATCGGGCCAGCGCAATTCGGGGGCTGCCGCCGAGTCTGACAACCGAATCGCCGCGCCCGCCGACCCCGCCGCGAGTCCCTTCGAGCGGAGTTCGGCGGCCTCAGACTCGAATCCGAACGTCCGAGCCCGCGCGAGGTCCACCGCGAAGCGATCGGGCGTCACGTCGTAGCAGCCGGATTGTCGCCCGATCAGCGGATGGGGCCACTCGATGGTCACGGCCAGACGCAGTTCGTTCCCCGGAGCTACGACGTACTCGGCGTCTCCCTCCGTGACGTGCAGCGGGCTCCCCACCCGGAACCGAGCGGGCTGTCCGCCCACGGGGGCCACGCCTGCGCGTTGCAGGGCGTCGAAAAACGCGGCCGCGCTCCCATCCCCTGCTGGCGGCTCGGGGCCATCGAGTTCGATCAGCAGGTCGTCGACGCCGGACGCCACGACCGCGGCAAGGACGTGCTCGACCGTGCTGACGGCCACCTCGCCCGCCGCCAGTTCGGTCCGACGATCGGTGGTGCGAACGGCAGCCGCCGATGCCGGGATCTGCGGCGCGCGAGGAAGGTCAGTGCGCCGGAACGAGAGGCCGGCACCCGCAGGAGCGGGACGAAAGGTCAGCGTGACGGGCGCGGCCGTGTGCAGGCCTGTCCCGCGCACCGTGACTGGTTCCTTGATGGATTGTCTAGTCGGCGCCTGGGGCATGGGATTCTGCCAAGGCCTCGAGTGCAGTCACGATCGGCGTGAGTCGCTTCAGGGCGGCTGCCTGGCGCAGGACCTCACGATGGTCACGCGCCGGGTATCCGGAGACCGTGGCGCCTGCGGGCACGTGGCCGATCACGCCACCCTGCGCGGCGACCCGGGCGGCGCGCGCCACGTGCGTGTGGTCGGCCAGTCCCGCTTGACCGGCGAGCACGACGTCGTCGTCGACGATCGCACTGCCGGCGATGCCCACCTGCGCCATGACGAGGCACCGCGCTCCGATGCGGACGTTGTGCGCCACTTTGACGAGGCTGTCGATCTTCGTCCCCCGGCCAATGACGGTGTCGGACAGCGAACCGCGGTCCACCACGGAGTTCGCGCCAATGTCCACGTCGTCCCCGATCACGCAGCGCCCGATGTGGGGGAATGGTTCGTGGTTGCCACCAACGGTGACGTATGAGAACCCGTCGCCGCCTACTCGCGCGCCGGGGGCGACGCGCACCCGATGGCCGAGTTTGGTGCCTCGTTCGACCACGGCGTGCGCCCCGATGCGGCAATGGTCGCCCAGGGAGACGTCGTCGGCCAGCACCGCCCCGGTCTCGATCACGCACTCTCTTCCCAGGCGCACGGATCGTCCGATCCGGGCACGGTCCCCAAGCGCAATACGCCCTTCCCACCTGGTGCCGGCCCCGATCCGCACATCGGTGCCAACACCCCACTGCGGCAGTGGGGCGGGATGAAATGCTCGAACCGCGGATCGAATGGCGTCCTGGGGATCGGCGACCTCGATGCACGTGGTGGGGCCCAGGCCAGGGTGAGTGAACCCCCGGGGTACCAATACGGCGCCCGCGCCGGAGCGCCGGAACGCCTCGACCGATTTCGCCGAAGCGAGAAACGCGACCTCGCTCGGACCTGCCCGATCCAGTGAGGCCACGCCGCTGAGCACGAGGTCGGGCGAGCCTCGGAGCACCCCGTGAAGCAGCGCGGCAAGCCGGTCGGCCGTGAAGCGCTGGGCTTCGCTCACTCGGCTACCGAGGCTCTCGCAGTCGCTGGATCACCGTTGCTGTCACGTCGAGGGTGCGGTCGGCGGCGACGATCCCGTTGCCGGGCGCAGAGATGTCGAAGATGAGGGCCAGGTTGCGCTCAGCCCGGATTCCCTCGATGACGGACTTGATCCGCTCTTCGAGGGGTGCCACCAACTCCCGTTCTCGTTCCTGTGCCCGCTGTGTCAACTCGTTTGAGCGACGCTCCAGCTGCTGCTGCATCTGTCGCAGTTCTGCCTCACGCGCCTGTCGATCCGCCTGCGACAGCCCGATGGCACGCTGCTGGTAGGCGGCAACGGTCGAGTCGAACTGGTCTCGAAGGCGCTGCACTTCGTTCTGGAAGCCCTCGAGTTCCTTGGTGTAGGTGGACTCGGCAGCCTGGTAGCCCGGCGTCTGCCGGAGCACGACCTGCGTGTTCACGTAGGCAATCCGCACACTTGCCTGTGCCTGAGGTGTCTGGTCTGTCGGGGCGCTGTCCCGGTCGGCCGGCAGCGCAGCGATGGTAGTGATGACCAGCACGGTCAAGGCGGGAAGGGCCCAACGAGCCATTGGATGCTCCATCGTGTCCATGAGAGGTTAGCGGCTACGCCGCGCGCTTTAGAAGAAGTTGCCCAGCTTGAAGTGGAATTTCCAACCCGGCTTGGGATTGCCGAAGCCGTCTGTCTTGTCGAAACCGTATGCGTAGTCCAGGCCGATGGGGCCCAGTGGCGAGAGAATGCTCGCACCCATGCCCGCACCGCGGAACAGGCGTGTGGGGTTGATCTGCGAGGGACGTGCCCAGATGTTGCCGCCGTCCGCAAACGCGTTTACGTACAACGCCTGGCTGATTCGCAAGCCGAGCTCGGCCGTGGTCGCGAAATACGCCTGGCCGAACGCGCGTACCGTGTTGGCCTGGAACCCGCGGGCGTTCGGATCGAAGCCATCGGGCGTGATGGAGAACTCGTCGTAGCCCCGGAGTGGAATACCGAACTGCACGCCGCCCATGGAGAACAGTTGGCGGAAGTGCGGGCCGACGTCACCCCACACCGCACCGGACTTGACCGTGAGGCCAGCGAGGACCGTTGCGCCTCCCCCCCCGACGCCTCCCCCGCCGAGTTGCGCGAGCGGTGCGTACCAGCGTCCCTCGAAGGTGGCCCGCTGGAAATTGCCACTTCCGCCGATGGGCCCGCCGTTTTGCGCCACGCTCAGTTGTTGCAACACGCCGCCCGTGGCGAATGGCATCCCGATTCTCGTGTCACGCACGAGGCTCGCGCCGAAGCTCGAGAGCACGCAGCTCGCGCAGCTGTATACCGGGGCGAGCGTCTCGGAGTCGAACTCGCTCTGCTCCAGCGTGTAGTTGGTAAAGAGCCGGGTGTAGCGGGAGTTGAACAGCGGGAGCCCGAGTTGCAGCGTGCCGCCGCGAGTCGTGATCCGGCCCAGGTCGGCGATCGTGTAACGCAGCCGCGTATTGTGGAGAGACACGCTTCCCGACTTCAGGCTACCCCACAGCGCGGGATCGGTGTAGGTGATGTTGAAGTCGTTGATGTTCCGCCCGAACTGCCACTGCAGCTGCAGGCGCTTGGCCATGCCGAACAGGTTCTGCTCCTCAAGCCCGATGAACCCGCCCACCCCCGTGCCCTGCCCCAGCGAGGCCCCGAAGTTGACGTTTCCGGTGCGGCGCTCCTTGACCTCGAAGATCACGTCCACGTCGCCCTGCTCATTCGCCGGCTCGTACCTGGGTGGCGGCAGAGGCTGCTCGAAGAAGCCCAGGTTGGAGACGTTCTGGTATGACCGCAGCAACGCTTCTTGGCGGAATACGTCGCCGGGCACCATGACGATGGCCCGGCGGACCACGTCTTCGTGGGTGATGTTGTTGCCGCGAATCAGGATCTTATTCACGATGGCCGGCGTGCCCTCGGTGATCTGCCAGCGCAGGTCCAGGAGGTCGGCGCCGTCCGGCCCCGTTCGGCGCGTGAGTACCGGCCGTACGTCGGCATAGATGTAGCCGTTGTTGTAATACCACGTCCGGACGTCCTGGGTTGCCTTGTCCCAGCGGGAACGGTCGAACACCGGGCGGCCGCGCGCGCCCCCCAGCCCCAGGAACCCGCCGCCGGTCGTGTCGGAGAACGGGTAGTACTGCGACAAGAAGTGCGTGGGGAATTGGCGGTTTCCTACAATTTCGAAGTTGCCGACCCGGTACTGTTGACCTTCGTCCAGCTCCAGGACGAGCGTTGCCTTGCCCGTCTCCTCGTGAACGAGCAGCGTGTCGCGCTTTACCTGGAAGTCCACGAACCCACGGTCGTTGTAGAACCCGGGAAGCCGCTCCCGCAGGTCGGATTCCAGCTGGTCCTCCTTGTACTCGCCCTTCTGAAACCAGAAGAACCCCTCGGGCGCCGTCTTCAGGCGGTCAACGACTTGTTCGTCGTTGAAGCGCTGGTTGCCCTCGACGTCGACGCGGGCGATCGCCACCCGGCGTCCCTCGTCCACGTCAAACACTACGCGCAGGGTGCCGTCGTCCTGCGGGAGCTTGCGGACTTCCACGCGAGCCAGGTAGAAGCCCTTCTGCCGGTAGATGGAATCGATGACGGCCCGCGTGCGCGCGGCCGCAGCGGGGTCGTACGGCTGACCTTCGTAGAGACGGGACTTGCCCCGCACGGAACCTTCCGACACTGCGGTGGCGCCTCGCACCGTCCATCGGGCCAGCACCGGCCGTTCCACGAGGTCGATCCGAAGGGCTTCCCGCCCGCCCACGGTTCCCTGGGAGACGCGAACCTCGTCGTATTGCCCGGTACCGTACAGCGTGTGGATGGCGCGCTGCACGTCCCGGTACGAAATGGGGCGACCGATGGGAATGGCTGCCAGCGTGAGGACCGTGCTGACGGGAAGGCGGCTCGCGCCCGATACGATCACGGTATCCACGACCGTGCCGTCGCCGGCCTGGGCGCGAGAGGTGGCCGGAATCACGAGTGATACCCCGAGGAGCAGCGCGCCGCGGGCCCTGCACGACATCGCTAGGCCTTGGTGCCGGAGAGGGCGCGGAAGACGAGCTTGTCGCCCTCGGGGCCCACATCCACTTCGATCTCCTCGCCCGGCTGGAAATCGCCCGTGAGGATCTTCTCCGACAAGGGATCCTGAACGTATCGCTGGATGGCGCGTTTTAGCGGACGCGCTCCGAAGTGCTCGTCGTATCCGTGCTCCACGAGGAAATCCGTGGCGGCCTGCGTCAGCCGCAGGCTGAGCCTTCCCTCGGCGACGCGCGCTTGCACTTCGGCGAACAGGATGCTCACGATCTGGGCGATGTGCTGGCGGTCCAACGGGTGGAAGACGATCACATCGTCCACGCGGTTGAGGAACTCGGGGTTGAATACCTTGTTGATCTCGTCCTTTACCTTGTCGGCGATGCGTTCGAAGGTGATGCGGCTGCTCGGTTGCTCGAAGCCGAGCGGCTTGGACTTGGTGATCTCTCGGGCGCCGACGTTCGACGTCATGATGACCACGGTGTTCTTGAAGTCAATCACGCGGCCGTAGTTGTCTGTGAGGCGGCCCTCGTCCAGCACCTGCAACAGGATGTTGAACACGTCGGGGTGGGCCTTCTCGATCTCGTCGAGCAGTACGACGCAGTACGGCTTGCGGCGCACGGCCTTGGTGAGCACGCCGGAGTCCTCGTACCCCACGTATCCCGGCGGCGCCCCGATGAGGCGGCTCACACTGAACTTCTCCATGTACTCCGACATGTCCACGCGGATCAGCGCCTGATCGTCGGCAAACAGGAAGCGCGCGAGTGCGCGGGCCAGTTCGGTCTTTCCCACGCCGGTGGGTCCGCTGAAGATGAAGCACCCAATGGGCCGGCGCGGATCCTTGAGCCCGGCCCGGGAACGGCGGATCGCCCGCGAGATGGCCTCGATGGCTTGATCCTGCCCCACCACGACCCGATGGAGCTCGTCTTCCATGCGGAGCAGCCGCTGGGTCTCGGCTTCCTGGAGCCGGGTCACGGGAATGCCGGTCCACCGGGAGACGATGAAGGCAACGTCGTCTTCCGTGATGGTGGGCCGGTGTGTCTGGCGCTCGCGCTCCCATTCCTCCTGGCGCCGGCGGATGCGCGATTGCAGCTCCCGTTCCTCGTCCCGCAGGGCCGCCGCGCGCTCGAAGTTCTGGTCTCGCACGGCGCCCTCTTTCTCACGGCTCACGGCTTCGAGTTGCTCCTTGAGCCGCGTCACATCCGGCGGAGGGGCCTGTGCGGCAAGGCGAGCGCGGGCGGCCGCCTCGTCAATGACGTCAATCGCCTTGTCCGGCAGGAACCGATCGGTGATATACCGCTCGGAGAGGCGAGCCGACGCGTCCAACGTCTCGTCCGGGATGTTCACGTGATGGTGGTCTTCGTACCGTTGCCGCAGGCCGCGCAAGATCTCGATCGTCTCCTCGACCGTTGGCGGGTCAACGATCACGGTTTGGAATCGCCGTTCCAGCGCGCCATCCTTCTCGATGTACTTGCGATACTCGTTGAGCGTGGACGCGCCGACACATTGCAGTTCGCCGCGGGCCAGCGCGGGCTTCAGCATGTTGGAGGCGTCGATGGCCCCTTCGGCCGCACCCGCCCCCACGAGCGTGTGCAGCTCGTCGATGAACAGTACGACGTTCTTGTTCTGAGCGATCTCGTTCATGACGGCCTTGAGCCGCTCCTCGAACTGACCGCGATACTTGGTCCCCGCGATCACGGCGGCCATGTCCAGCGCCAACACCCGGTGGTTGCGCAGAACGTCCGGGCAGTTGCCGGATGCGATGAGCTGGGCGAGACCTTCCACGATGGCCGTCTTGCCGACGCCGGCTTCGCCGATGAGGACCGGATTGTTCTTCTTGCGGCGAGACAGCACCTCGATGACACGCTCGATTTCCTTCTCGCGACCGATGGTGGGATCGAGCTGCCCCTCGGCGGCGAGGGCGGTGAGGTCGCGGCAGAAATGATCGAGCGCCGGCGTCTTCGATTTCTTCTCCGAGCGCTGCGCGGGCTGGGCCGCACCGGCCTTGGGGCTTGCCGGCATGTCGCTGCCGAGCAGCCGGAGGGTTTCGGCCCGGGCCTGCTCGAGATTCACGCCGGCATCGGTCAGGACCTGGGCGGCAATCCCCTTCTCTTCGCGAAGCAGGCCGAGCAGGAGGTGCTCCGTGCCGACGTACGAGTGGTTCAGCTCGCGCGCTTCGCTCATGGACAACTCCAGCACCTTCTTGGCACGCGACGTGTAGGGCAGATCGGGCCCGGAGGCCGCCGGCGCTTTCCCCTTCTTGACCGTTTCCTCGATCTTCTGCTGGATTTCCTCGAGATCCACGTTGAGGTTCGTGAGCACCGCGGCGGCGACGCCCTCCCCTTCCCGGATGAGGCCGAGCAGGATGTGCTCCGTGCCCACGTACTCGTGGTGCAGGCGCGCCGCTTCTTCACGGGCCATCTGCAGGACTTTGCGAACGCGATCGGTGAAGTTGTACCCGTTCATGTGCTCAGGTTGCCTCGGATTCCCCGCCGGCGTCACTCGCGCCCCGGCGGCGCGCGTCGTCTTCGAGCAGCCGCCGGACGAATGCGGCGCGAAGTGCCGGCAGGTCCGGGTCCGTCAGCGCCCGGTTGTACTGATGCGAGAGGTGTGCCGGCTGTGTGAAGAGCATCAGCTTATTGAGCGTGTATACCCCGACGTCTTTGATCAAGTTCAGGCCCACCCCAAGGCGAACACCGCTCAGCAGGTTCATGCCCTCTTCGAAGGAGAGCAGGCGGGCGTGGCGCAGCAGGCCGTATGCGCGCCAGATCTTGTCCTCGATCAGGGCGGGCGCGTCCCGCCGCAGCACTCGCCTGGCTTCCTCTTCGTACTCGACGACCTGTCTCACGATCTTCACCAGCTGGTCCAGCAGGTCTTCCTCGGACTTCCCCAGCGTCGTCTGGTTGGACAGCTGGAAGAAGTTCCCCACGACCTCACTGCCTTCGCCGTAGAGGCCGCGGAAGGTTAGCCCCACCTGCGCGAGGCCCTGCAACACCTTGGCGATCTCTTTGGTGAGGACGAGGCCCGGCAGGTGAATCAAGACCGACGCACGGAGTCCCGTGCCCGCATTCGTCGGACACGAAGTAAGGTAACCAAACTCCGGGTGGAACGCGAAGGCGAGGCGCTGCCCCAGCTGCGTGTCCAGCCGCTCGAGCGCGGCATATGCCTCCGGGAGCGCGAAGCCCGATCGCAGGCTCTGGAGTCGGAGATGGTCTTCCTCGTTGATCATCACCGCCAGGTCTCCGCTCACCATCAACGCCGCGCCACGGCGAACGGCGCCACTGGGATCCAGACCGGCAAGCTCGCGTGAGATGAGGTGACGCTCGTGCAGCAGTTGGCGCTCGGTTCGTTCCAGCATGTCGATACGCACGAGAGCCGCGTCGGCGAGCTCCGGCGTCTCCCGCGCCACGGCCGTGACGTGCGCCAGCACGACCTCGTGCTCGTCCGGGTCGGCCCGGATCGTGAACGGCATCCCCTGAAGGTTTCGGGCCAATCGGATGCGGGAGGAGAGGACAATGTGGCCCTCAGGGCCGGACGCGTCCGCCCAACCGATCCCGCCGTCGGGAATGAGTCTCAGGTCGAACGTCATTCCAGCACCCGGATGCGATCTCGCAGCTCGGCGGCCAGCTCGAAGTTTTCGGCTTCCACGGCCCGGCGGAGTTGGTCGCGGAGTTCGAGCAAGGTCTGAGCGGATCCCGCGACTTGCTTTCCTGGCGGGAGGTATACCTCACCCACGTGCTGACTCGACCCGTGGAGACGGCGCAGCAAATCGCGGAGGTGATGATCGAACGTGGTGTAGCAGTGGGGGCATCCCAGGCGGCCCGTTTCGCGGAAGTTCGCCAGCGTGGCACCACAGAAGCTGCACGGCTCGCCGGCTTCCGTCCCGGCGTCCGTTTTCGGCGCGGCTTTTCCCAGGGAGGCGAGGAAATCCGATAGCGGAAACTTCGCGATCGAGGCGTTGGTGTGGATGCCCTTTTCCGCCGCACAGGGCTCGCACAAGTGGACTTGGGTCACGGCGTTGTTCACGATCTGGGTGAGATGAATCGCCGCAGGCCGTTCGCCGCAATGGTCGCACCGCATCAGGGCAGCGCCTCCGCCGCCCGCAGCGGCAGCAGCCGGCCGTCGTCCAGCAGGAGGATCCGATCGGCCCGCTCGGCAAGGGCTCGGTTGTGCGTGACCACCACCAGCGCCGTTTCCAACGTTCGCACGAGTCCGACCAAGAGGTCGTGCAGCAGACCGCTATTGGCGTGATCCAGGTTGCCGCTGGGCTCGTCGGCGAGCAGGACCTGCGGGTCGTGCACCAGCGCACGGGCCACCGCGCAGCGCTGCTGCTCGCCGCCCGACAATTGCGCCGGCCTGTGGCTCATCCGTCCCGCAAGTCCGACATTCGCCAGTACTTCTTCCGCCCGACCGCGTGCCCGCTCGGCGGGCCAGCCCGCGATGAGCAGGGGCATCATCACGTTCTCGAGCGCCGAAAACTCTCGCAGCAAGTGGTGGAATTGGAAGACGAATCCCAGCCGCTGGTTCCGCAATCGGTCCTTCTCGGGATCGGCGAGGGTCGAGTATGCCACGCCGTCCAGATAGACGTCTCCCGCTGTTGGCTCGTCGAGCGCGCCCAGGAGATGGAGCAACGTGCTCTTCCCCGCCCCGGACGCGCCCACGATCGCCACGATCTCACCGCGATGCACCGTGAGGTCCACGCCGCGCAGGACGTCCACCACGGAGTCTCCGCCGCCGTGGTAGGTCTTTCGAACGCCGCGCGCGTCAAGCACAGGATTCACTCCCACCGAATCGCCTCCACCGGGGCGAGCCGTGCGGCCTGCTGGGCCGGGTAGACCGTGGCGAGTACGGCCACGAGCACACTTGCGGCGACGATGAGCACGACGTCGACGGGATCCACCCGGACCGGCAGGTGATCAATGAAGTATACGCTAGGGTCCAGCCGGATCAGGTGGCGGCGGTCGATGAGCCGCGCGAGCACGAGGCCGAACCCTGAGCCGAGCACCGTTCCCACGACGCCGATGACCGCGCCTTGAAATACGAAGAGCCGCCGGATGGATGCCGCGGGCAGTCCCATGGCGCGAAGGATCCCGATCTCCCGCGTCTTGTCCGTGACCACCATCGTGAGCGTCGAGACGATGTTGAAGGCCGCCACGATCACGATCAGCAGGAGAATCAGGCCCATGGCCAGCTTCTCGAGCTTGAGCGCCGAAAACAACGACGCGTTCTGGGTTTGCCAGTCGAGGGAGCGATAGGGATACCCGCCGAGCGCCTCCTCCAGTTCCTTCCCCACCTCAGGGGCGCGCCATGGGTCCCGCAGCCTGAGGTCCAGCCCACTCACCGCCGAATCGAGCCCGGCGTAGGTCTGCGCCAGCGGACGCGGCATCACGACGTAGGTGTCGTCGTACTCGTACATCCCGGTCTCGAAGTGCCCAGCGACTTCGAAGTACCAGAACTTCGGCACGTACGCCCCGACGGCCGTGTTGAATCGCCCTCCCGGAGACGCCATCCGGACGCGGTCTCCCGGGAAGGCCGACATCCGTTCCGCCAGGCGTCGGCCCAGCACGATGGCGCCGTCAACGTCGTCGCGCGTGACGGCGAACCGGAGGTCACCGCTGACGAAGTGGCGAGGCAGCGCGGTGACCGACATCGCGCCCGTGTCTGCTTCGATGCCCAGGACCGCCACCCCCTGCGAGTAGTCGTGGCCGGCCGACAACAGTCCCTGGCTGAGAACGAACGGCGCGGACGCGAGGACCTCCGGGTGCGCGTCGGCCACCGACTTCACGCGTTGCCAATCATCCAGCCGGAGCCCCTCGCCATACGTGAGCAACCGGAGATGTGGGCTCGCCACGAGAATCTTTTCACGCAGGTCGGCCTGGAGCCCGTTCATCACGCCCATGACCACGATCAGGGCCATCACACCCACGGTGACCCCGCCCGTGGCGATGAGCGTGATGAGCGACACGAAGCGCGCGGACCGGCGGCTGCGGAGGTAGCGGGCCGCGATCGTGAGCTCGAGCCGTCGCGCGCTCATTCGCCGGGCCTCAGCAGCGGAAAGAGAATGACGTCGCGGATGGACGCCTGCTCCGCGAGCAGCATGAGCAGTCGGTCAATGCCCAGGCCGCAACCACCGGTGGGAGGCATGCCGTACTCCAGGGCGCGCACGTAGTCGAGATCAAGCTGGTGCGCTTCCTGGTCCCCCGCTCGACGGGCGGCAACCTGCGCCTCGAATCTGGCGCGTTGTTCGTCTGGGTCATTCAGCTCACTGAACGCGTTGGCCAGCTCCCGTCCCTGCACGTACAGTTCGAACCGCTCGGCGAGCGACGGATCCCCGCGCTTCGGCTTCGCCAATGGCGACAGCTCAATGGGATAGTCCACCACGAACGTGGGTTGGACCAGTTCCGGCTCGACCCACAGCTTGAACACCTCGTCGATCAGCTTGCCGCGCGGCATCAGGTCGAGCGGTCCGTGCGCCGAGGCTTCGTCTCCCTTGATGTGTTGGCGCTCGAATCCGGCGGCCACGGCGCGGCGGAGCGTCTGCTCGTCAGCGGCGCGCAGGGACAGGCGGGCATGTTGCTGCACGAGGTCCACATAGCTCGCCCGCGCCCACGGCGGCCGGAAATCGAGTCTGACGCCGAACCGCTCCAACACGGGAGCACCATACAGCTCCACCACCAGGGCCTGGAGCATCTCTTCCACGAGGCGCATGATGTCGGTGTAATCGGCGTAGGCCTGATAGAACTCGAGCATCGTGAACTCGGGGTTGTGGTAGCGATCAATCCCCTCGTTCCGGAAGTCCTTGCCGATCTCGTACACCCGTTCAAGCCCGCCCACAATGCAACGCTTGAGGTACAGCTCGGTGGCGATCCGCAGGTAGAGACGGGTGTCGAGCGCGTGGTGCTCGGTGGTGAAGGGACGCGCCAGCGCACCGCCATACAGGGGCTGCAGCACGGGCGTTTCCACCTCCACGTAGCCGCGCTCGTCGAGGAAACGACGCAGGAAGGCGACGACGCGGGCTCGGAGCCGGAACACGTCACGCACGTCCGGGTGCACGGCGAGGTCGGCGTAGCGCTGGCGATAGCGCAGCTCCGCGTCGCGTAACGCGCCGTGCTGTCCTCCGCTCTCGTCCGACTTGCCGAGGGGGAGCGGCCGCAGGGCCTTCGCCAGAAGGACCACGTCGCGGGCCCGCACGGTGACTTCGCCGGTCTTGGTGCGGAACACGCTCCCCGCGACGCCAACGTGATCACCCAGGTCGAGCAGCTGCACCAGGGCGTACCCGTTCTCGCCCAGGTCGTTGCTCTTGAAGTACAGCTGGATGCGGCCGCTGGCATCCTCGACGTGCGCGAAGGTGCTCTTCCCGTGGTGCCGCAGCGCCACAAGGCGGCCGGCGACCCGGACCGGCAGCTCCGTATCCTCTCGGAAGGCCGCGAGGGCCTCGGCCGCCGTGTGTGTCCGCTCGAAGCGATACGCGAACGGATCGATCCCGCGATCGCGCAGCAGCTTCAGCTTCTCGCGCCGCGCCGCCTCGACGAACGATCGAGTTGGTGCCGTCACGCGGCCTTGCTCCCGAACTGCTTGAGGTATGCCTCGATGAACTCGTCGAGGTCCCCGTCCACGATGCGCCGCACGTCCCCTACCTTCAGGCCCGTGCGGTGATCGCTCACCATCGTGTAGGGCTGGAAAACGTACGAGCGGATCTGGTTGCCCCAGCTCGCGTCGGCCTTGCTGGCCTCGAGATCGGCCTTCTTGCGCTCCCGTTCTTCCAGGGCGCGCTGGTACAGCGCCGCCCGCAGCATCTTCATGGCGGTCGCCTTGTTCTTGTGTTGGCTCCGCTCCTGCTGGCACGAGACCACGATCCCCGAGGGAAGGTGGCGCAGTCGGACCGCCGAGGACGTTTTGTTCACATGCTGGCCACCGGCCCCGGAGGCCCGGAACACTTCCATCACGATGTCTTCGTCGCGTAGCTCGATTTGGATGGTGTCGTCCACCAGGGGATAGACGAAGACCGACGCGAAGGACGTGTGGCGCCGCGCCTGCGCGTCAAACGGCGAGATGCGCACGAGACGGTGCACGCCTTTTTCGGCCTTGAGGAAGCCGTAGGCGTACTCACCGCGAATCTCGAGCGTTGCGGACTTGATGCCGGCCTCCTCGCCGCGCAGCAGGTCCAGCACCTCCACCTCGAAGCCGCGCCGCTCCGCCCACCGCGTGTACATGCGCACCAGCATTTCGGCCCAGTCCTGCGACTCGGTCCCGCCCGCCCCGGGGTGGACGGTGAGAATCGCGCCCCGGCGATCATCCGGGCCCTGGAGCATGTTCTGGAGTTCCAGCTTCTCCACACCCGTCGCCACCGACCGGACTTCTTCGGCCAGGCCCTGTTCGAGCCCCTCGTCATGGTCCGTGGCGAGCAGCGCGGCGAGTTCGCGCGCGTCAGTGGCGCGTCGCTGGAGTTCGGCATACGGCTCGGTCCAGCGCTTCAGGGAACGCATTTCTTCAACCGTCGCCCGCGCACGCTCTGGATCATCCCAGAACCCTGCGCCGGCCATCGAACCTTCGAGAACCGCTAGGCGGGACGTCTTGGCATCGAGGTCAAAGATGGCCTCGGAGCTCAGAGAGACGCCGGTCAATGTCGGCCAGCTGATCGAGGATGTCGGTGAGCATGGACGTTCGTTCTCCCGGTTTCAGCTACGCATCGAGCCGTCTACCCCGATTCTCGGAGCGACGGCTCGTTCAACGCCTAAATATAGGCGTGCCAGGGGGGTGATACAAACTCAGAAGATCTTCTGCCCTCCCGCGAGGATTTCGTTCAGCGCGTCGTTGAAGTAGGTGGTGGACTTCGCCAACTCCTCGCCCACCTGCTCGGTGTATTCCAGCCAGCTCTTCTTGATCTCCTCTTCGAACGCTTCTTTGAGCGTTCCGTCGCGCAGCGCCTTCTGCCGTTTGTCCGGCTGGTAGACGATCATGTCGGATACCAGGGCCCGCGCAAGGCGCCGGGCCTTCTGCCTGGGGTCCTGAGCCAGGAACGGATTCACGACCTTGGCGGGTCCGGACGGCGTGGGCCGCGACGGTGCGCCGGGCGGAGCGGCCGCGGGCCCTGGAGACGCGGCGGCGGCTGGCGTGGCGCGCGGAGCCGCAGGTGCGTACAGCGGAGCCCCGGGAGTGGGCCGAAAGACGGGAGCACTCGGCCGTTGCGGCGGCTGCGGTGCAGGGGCCGCCGGCCGAGGGGGCGGCGGCGGTGCAGCAACCGGTCGAGCCGGAGGAGCGGTGGGTGACGGCACCGGAGCTGGCGGCGGGGGCGGGGTGGGTGCGACGCGCGGTGGAGCGACGACGGGTGCGGGTCGGGGCACCGTAAAGGGGCGCGAGGGCCGCGCGGCCGGCCTTGGAGGAGCTGCCGCCGGCGCCGCGGGGCTCGGGTGCGCCGTCGGAGCGGCAACGGAAGC
>DATMAW010000261.1:0-35372 GCA_035559715.1 Gemmatimonadales bacterium
GCCGAGGTCACATCCCGCCGCGGCTCGACGGCGGCACCAGCCCCTTCAGGCGGAAGTACGTCACCATGTTGCCGTAGTGCTCCCAGTCATGCGACTGGTTGAACGCGAGCGCCCACAGCTTGCTGCCCTTCATGTTGCCGAACGGCAACGCGACTTCCTCCATCGCCTGCATGTCGCTGATCTGATAGGCGCCGTCGCAGTACGCGAAGGCATCCTTCAGCCCCTGCACGACGGCCGCCTTGGTGGCGGCCTTTTCGAAGTCCGTCGTGGCGGGGCTCTTCTCGCCTTTCACGATCGAGCAGAACAGATAGCTCGCGTTTGCCACGTGCCCCACCAGCTCGCCGAACGACCGCACGTCGGGCGTCGGCTTGAACGAGTAGTTCGCTTCGGGCATCAGCTCGGCGGACTGCGTGACATACCCCTTGACCATCTCGTACAGCGGGCGGACGGACGCCACGGGCCCAGCGTGTCCGTGTTGCATTTGCATCGTGCTTTGCTGGGCCAGCAGGGCGCCCGGCGCCAGGGCCATCACCATCAAGATGTGCGCTTTCATAATCTGGGTCCTCGTGGAAAGGGGGGGTCTGGAGCATCGCAGGCGAGGGGGCGGACATCAAGGCCGCCCCTTTCCCTGCGGGGGACGCGACTTCAAACTTCGCCCGAACCGAGAAACGCCGAGTCCTCCATGGACCATCGTGAATCGTCATCCGGCCTGTCACGTCGTGAGTTCGTCGAACTCGGCTCCCTCGCGGCTGCCGCCACCGTGCTGCCGTCGGCCCTCGCGGCCGCCGGGCCGCTCCGTTCAATGCCGGCGGACGTACAGGAGTTCCCGCTCGCCGAGACGACGGTGACCCAGCTCCAGGACGGGATGCGAAGCGGCCGGCTCACTTCCCGCGGCATCACGCAGGCATATCTCGACCGTATCGCGGCAATGGATCGCCAGGGGCCCACGCTCCGGGCCGTGCTGGAGACCAATCCCGACGCGCTCCAGATCGCCGAGCAGCTCGATCAGGAGCGACGGCAGGGCCGTGTGCGAGGGCCGATGCACGGCATCCCCGTGATCATCAAGGACAACATTGACACGCACGACAAGATGCAGACCACGGCCGGCTCGCTCGCGCTCGAGGGGAACTTCGCCCTGCGCGACGCGTTCCTCGTGGAACGGCTGCGGGCGGCCGGCGCCGTCATCCTTGCCAAGGCCAATCTCTCGGAATGGGCCAACTTCCGCTCCACGCGCTCGTCCTCCGGCTGGAGTGGCCGTGGCCGGCAGTGTAAGAACCCGTACGTGCTCGATCGCAATCCCAGCGGGTCCAGCTCGGGCTCCGCGGTCGCGGCGAGTGCCAACTACTGCGCCGTCGCCGTCGGCACGGAGACGGATGGCTCGATCATCAGTCCGTCAAACGCCTGCGGGATCGTCGGCATCAAGCCCACGATCGGTCTCGTGAGTCGCGCGGGCATCATCCCGATCGCGCACAGCCAGGACACAGCGGGACCGATGTGCCGCACGGTGGCCGACGCTGCCGCGTTGCTCAGCGCCATGACGGGCGTGGACCCGCGCGATCCGGCCACCGCGGCGTCGGAGGGGCACATCGCGCCCGATTACACGGCGTTCCTGGACGCGGGCGGACTCCGTGGAATGCGGATCGGCGTGCGGCCAAGGCCCGGGAATAACCCCGTGATTGACGCGCTCGTGGAAGACGCCATCAAGGTAGTGCGCGAGCTGGGCGCGGAAGTGGTGGATCCCGCCGACATCGCCACGGCGGGCCAGCTTGGCAACAGCGAGGCCGAGGTCTTGCGGTACGAGTTCAAACACGACCTGAACCTCTACCTCGCCACGATGCCGGACAACGTCAAACACCGTACGCTGGCGGACCTCATCGCCTTTAACGAGGCGAACAAGGATCGCGAGATGCCGTACTTCGGGCAGGAAATCTTCATCCAGAGCCAGGCGAAGGGCCCGCTTACCGATCAGGCGTATCTCGACGCGCGGGCCAAGTGCGTCGAGCTGACGCGCGCCAAGGGGATTGACGCCACCATGGATCAGCATCGCCTCGACGCCATGATGGGGCCCTCGGGCGGGCCCGCGGGGCTCGTGGACCTGGTGACGATGGGTGGCGGGGGCGGCGGGGGCGGCAGCTCACAGTTCCCGGCGGTGGCCGGCTATCCGCACATCACGGTGCCGGCAGGATTTCACATGGGCCTGCCCATGGGAATTTCGTTCTATGGCCGGGCGTGGAGCGAGCCGGTGTTGATCAAGATCGCGTACGCGTTCGAGCAGGCGACGAAGGCGCGGCGGGCGCCGACGTTCATTCCGACCATCGTGCTGAGCTAACGTCTCATCGCCGGCCGCGGGTCAGGGGAACGTGCGAGGTCCCATTCGGTCAAAACGCCTCGCTCGTTCGCCCGTCGGCTCCATCGTGATCTTGACCGCCCTGCCCATATGGCCTCCCTCAGACGCTGCGCGTCATCGGCATCAATCACCACTACCGAATGACAGGTCGTCAACGCGGCGATCCTGGCCATGAGTGCCACCTGGATCGTTGAGCGAACGCTCAGCCGCCGCTTCCCGTTCCGCGTTTCGATCGAGCAGGGCGGCCGACTGGTTGTCGAAGGTCCGGCGTCAGGATCGATCCCGGCTTCGTAAGGGTCATGCCCGAACAGCCCTATCGCTTCTCCGAACCATGGGCGAGCTTCATCCCATCCTCCCTTCGAGCTGCGTATGCCGCCAATCCACTTTACCGTCAACGGCCGCCGCGAATCGGTTGAGGTGGCCCCCGACACACCGCTCCTCTGGGTCCTGCGAGACAATCTCGGTCTCACCGGAACCAAGTTCGGTTGTGGGATCGCCCAATGCGGCGCCTGCACGGTTCACGTGGATGGAGAGGCCACGCGCTCATGCATCGTGCCAGTCAGCAGCGTGGCCGGCAAGCGGGTGACCACCATCGAGGGCTTGTCGCGCGACCGCAGCCACGTCGTTCAACGCGCCTGGATTGCCGAAGACGTACCGCAATGCGGGTACTGTCAGTCCGGTCAGATCATGGCGGCCGCGGCGTTGCTCGCTCAGCACAAGAACCCCACCGACGCGGACATTGATGCCGCGATGACGAACATCTGTCGCTGCGGCACGTACCAGCGCATCCGGGCGGCCATCCATCGCGCGGCCGAGGAGGTGTGACATGACCGCACGACTGGAACTGAACCGGCGCGAGTTCCTCGAGCTCACCGGCGCGGCCGGCGCGGGACTCGTCATTGCCTTCTCGCTTCCGGGTTGCGGGCGCGAGCGCGGCCCCGCCGCGGCCCCCACGCCGCTCAACGCGTGGCTCCGGATCGGCGACGACGAGAGCATCCTGATCGTGGTGGACCGGTCCGAGATGGGGCAGGGTGTCACCACCTCGCTACCGATGCTCCTTTCCGACGAGCTCGAGGCCGACTGGTCGAAGGTCCGGATCGAGTTTGCTCCCGCGGCGCAGGAATACATCAATCCACTGTTTGGCATGCAGGGAACCGGCGGCAGCACGAGCATCCGGGCCGCGTGGATGCCGCTGCGCAAGGCCGGAGCTCAGGCCCGAGAGATGTTGATCTCTGCCGCGGCACAGCAGTGGCAGGTGGATCGGTCGGAGTGCCGGGCGGAACAGGCCGCCGTGGTTCATACGCCCAGCCGGCGACGCGTGACGTACGGGCAATTGGTTGCAGTGGCCGCGACGCTGCCAGTGCCCGAGGATCCGCCGCTCAAGGATCCGAAGGACTGGAAGATCATCGGCACGCGAGTGCCTCGTCTTGATACCCCGGCCAAGGTGGATGGAAGCGCCGAGTTCGGGATTGACGTTAAGGTCCCCGGATTGCTCGTGGCCGTGGTCGCGCGCTGCCCGGTGTTCGGCGGGAAGGTCAAGAGCTTCGATGCGACGAAGGCGCAAGCCGTCCCGGGCGTGCGGCAAGTGGTGCAGATCTCGACCGGCGTCGCCGTCGTAGCCGAGGGGTACTGGCCGGCATTGAAAGGACGTGAGGCGCTGGAGATTGAGTGGGATGAAGGACCCAACGCCCGCGTGTCAAGCCAGAGCATCGCCCAATTGTTCGCGCAACGCTCCACACGACCGGGAGCCGTGGCCCGCCGCGAGGGAAGCGCGGACGCGGCGCTCGCCACCGCCGCCACGCGGCTCGACGCGGTCTATGAAGCGCCGTTCCTGGCCCACGCTTGCATGGAGCCGATGAACTGCACGGTGCACGTGCGGGCCGATGGCGTGGACATCTGGACACCCACGCAGTTCCAGACCGGTGCGCAGCAGATGGGTGCTCAGATTGGCGGCGTCACTCCCGACAAGGTGAACGTCCACACGACGTACCTGGGCGGTGGTTTCGGCCGCCGCTTCGAGCTGGATTTCATCCAGGAAGCGCTCGAAACGTCGAAGGCCGTGAACGCGCCGGTGAAGGTGATCTGGTCGCGCGAGGACGACGTCCAGCACGAGTACTACCGGCCCGCCTCGTATCACCGCCTGCGCGCGGGGCTTGGCTCGAACGGGCGCCCGGTGGCATGGTCACACCGCATCGTGGCGCCGTCCATCATGGCACGCGTGTTCCCCAACACCGTGCGGAACGGGCTCGACCAGGAGACCGTGGAAGGGGCCGTGGGGTTGCCGTACGCCATTCCCAACGTGCACGTGGACTACGTCCTCGCCGACACGGGAATCCCGGTGGGGTTCTGGCGCTCGGTCAACAACTCGTTCAACGCGTTCGTCGTCGAGTGCTTCATTGACGAACTAGCGCACGCGGCGAAGCAGGACCCGTACGAGTACCGCCGGACGCTGTTGGCGAACGCGCCGCGGCACCTCGCCACGCTTGAGCTTGCCGCCAGCAAGGCCGGGTGGGGCTCGGCCCTGCCGGCGGGCGTCTCGCGAGGAATTGCCGTGCACAAGTCGTTCGAGTCGTTCGTGGCGCAGGTGGCCGAGGTGTCTGTGTCGCAGGACGGCACTGTGCGGGTGCATCGCGTGGTGTGCGCGGTGGATTGCGGCCCCGTGGTGAATCCATCCATCGTCGAGGCGCAGATGGAGAGCGGCATCGTGTACGGGCTCACCGCGGCGCTGTACGGTGAGATCACCATCGATCGAGGGCGCGTGGTGCAAAGCAACTTTCACGACTACCCGATGCTCCAGCTGGCGCAGATGCCGAAGGTCGAGGTCTACATCGTGCCGAGCACGGATGCGCAGGGCGGCGCGGGAGAGCCTGGTACGCCGCCGATCGCGCCCGCCGTGTGCAACGCGATCTTCGCGGCCACGGGGAAGCGGATCAGGAAGCTGCCGATCGGAAAGGTGGCGTGAGCCGGCGCAGGTGTTATTGCCGGGAGTTGTCCACTCGGATGCGGAGCGGCACAATCGTCGTGCCCCAATGCAGTCGTAGCACGGCCGAGTCCGGGGCCACCACGGGAAAGTAGAACGCCAACACTTCCATGTGCGCGCCCTGCTCGGGCCGGGCCGTCACGCGCAGGGCGTCGCGGGCCTCGCCCGGGTACGGCGTGTGGAACACGTGCGTGGCGCGGCTGAAGATCGCCGTCCACGGCTCGTGCTCCTGCGGGATAAGCCAGAGGGTGTACTCGCCGGCTGCGAGCGGCTGGTCCTCCACGTGCACGTCCCTGCTGAACGCGATGGAGGTGGCCGAGTCGGCGCCCGGATTCCAGACGCGCCCCCATCGCACCACGCCGGGGAACAGCGTGCGGCCGCGCGCAACGGGGCGGTTGTACCTGATCGCGACGTCGGTGTAGCCGATCCGCTGCGTCACGGTGCCATGCTGGCTGAACGGGATTCCCTGCTGTGCGCGCGTCATGGTGCCGGGCATGATCCCGGCCGCCACGAGCGCAAACACGATGCGAGTCCTCATGGTGTTCCTCCCCCTAGCCGCCGTTCCACGCCTGCCACAAATCGCGTGACGCTGTCCGCCGAGAACCTGAAGAACAACTCCGGCTCGACGACCTCGTACTCCATGACCATGGGCGCGCCGCGGTCATCGAGCACGAGGTCCACTCGCGCATAGAGCGTGGGCTCTCCCGTGGCCGCGAGCGCCCGGCGCGCCACCTCGAGATGGGCCTTGCTCGGCTCTCCCAGCGTGACCGAGCCGCCGTGATCGTCGTGCACCCGAAAATCCCCGGGCGCGGCCTGCTTGTGCACCGCGTGCGTGAACTCCCCGTCAATGAACACGAGCGACAGCTCGCCGGCTTCGGGCACGGAGCGGACGAATGGCTGGAGCAGCATGTCCTCATGCGGCAACAGGCGATCAACGTGCCGTTGCGCCGCGGACCAATCGGCTGCTTTGGCTCGCATGGCGTAGCGACCGGACTGCGCGACCGCGGCTTTCAATACGACGTCCGTCCAGCCGCGGGCCCCGGCTTCGCGGGCGATGTCCACCGTCGTGCCCGCGGGGAGCACCTCCGTCGGTACGGTCGGCACCCCGCGGCCGGCGAGATCGGTCAGATACCGCTTGTGCGTGTTCCACTCCACCAGGCGCCGGCTGTTCCACATGGGCGCCGTGGCGGCGGCCCGCGCCGCCCATCGAAGGAACTCGTCCCGCCGCCAGCAATAGTCCCACGCCGAACGGATCACGAGCAGTCGGAACGCAGCCCAATCCTGGTGCGGATCCTCCCACACCACCGGCTCGGCGCTGATCCCGGCCCGGCGAAGCGCGTTCAAGAGATGGCGGTCGTCGGCGTGGAGCCCGGGCATGGCGCCGCACGTGACGAGCCCTACGTCCACGGCGCTATCTCCCCGCCTGCGGCGACGCCCGCTGCGCGTCGCGGCACTGGGGCCAGGCCGCCGGCCGCCCGGTGAAGCGGCTCACCCCGAACAGCTCGCGCCGCGTCCGCGGCACGCGCTCGGGGTCCTCCGCGGCCAGGTACGCGAGCATCGCGGTGAGCGTGGCGTTGTTCTTCACATCGTCGAACACGAGCTTGTCGTAGGTGTCCCGGTTCGTGTGCCAGGTGTACACGTCATAGTCGAAGTCCGTAGACGACAGGCTGAATGCCGGCGCACCGGCGCAGATGAACGCGGCGTAGTCACTTCCCCCCCCGCCGGGGTTCCCGGGAAACTCGAGCCGGATGTGTTCGGTGATCTCGCTGGGCAGCCGCGAGAACCAGCGAGCGAGATGTGCGCTCGCGTCCATCAGCCCCTGTGCCGAGACGTTCACCACACGCCCCGTGCCGTTGTCCTGGTTGAAGAGCGCCTGGAGACCCTGCACGATGTCCGGATGGTCCGCCACGAAGGCGCGTGAGCCGTTCAAGCCCTGCTCCTCGCCGCTCCAGTGCCCCACGAGGATCGTGCGCTTGGGGCGTGGGTACGCGGCCTTCAAGATGCGCATCGCCTCCATCATGGTGACGGAGCCCGTGCCGTTGTCCGTGGCGCCGGACGACGCGTCCCACGAGTCGAAATGCGCCGACAGCATTACGTACTCGTTTGGCTTTTCCGTTCCCGGGATCTCGGCGATGGTGTTGTAGGTGGGAACTTCCCCCAGGAACTCCGCCTCGGCTTCGACCCGGATCACGGGGTTTTGCCCGTTGGCCGCGAGCCGGAAGAGCAAGCCGTAGTCTTCGCAGGACAGGTCAATGCTGGGCGCGCGCTCGGTGCGGGCCTGGAAGATCTTGTTGACGCCCCAGCCTTCGGACCAGTTGGATTCGAGCAGGCCCAGCACTCCTGCCTCGTCCAACCGGCGCCGAACGGCAATCGGATCGACGCCGGTGCGCCGTCGCAGGTTCCATCGCGCTCGGGTCGAGTCGCGCTCCACCTTCATTCGCCGGACCGACTCCGGCGTCCCGTTGCGCTCCCAGTGCGAGTCCGGCCGGCACGTGGGCTCCGGAAACGAAACGAGCACGAACATGCCCTTCGCCTGCGGGAGCCACGAAACGAACGCCGCAGAGTCGGGGAATTCGGGAAGAATCAGGAGCTTGCCTTCGATCCGCTTGCCTCCGGTCCCCGGGCTCCAGGCCAGCATCGTGGCTTCGAGCGATCGCACGCGCGGCTGAATGAGGTCCACGTGCGTGATCCCGCGGCGCCAGCCGCGCCAGGTGCCGTACTGCTCGTTGCGGGCGGTGATGCCCCAGCTCGTGTACGTCGCCACGGCCCAGTCGTTGGCGGCCTTCTGGCCGGGCGACCCCGTGAGTCGCGGGCCGATGGAGTCGAGCAGCGCCTGCGCGAGGCGCGGGAGATGGGAGTTCTCCATTCCTTCCCGCCAGATCAGCCGCAACACGGGGTCCTCGACGGCGAACGTTTGTGCAGACAGTGAGCGAACGGCGAGCGGCGGCAGAATGAGGGAGGCAAGAACGATGACGAGTCGCGGCTTCATGGACTACCTCGACATGCCTATCAGGCCATCAGGCGAACAGGTTGATCAGGACGGAGGAGACTAGATGGGGAGGAGGGTCGCCGCAACGGCCGTCACGGATACGCGATCACGCTCAAGAAAAAGGGTACCCGCGTGCCGCTCGGATACCCTGGGTCTGCCTACAGCGGGATCGGGTTGCGCGATCACCTATCTCGTGAAAAGCGGGCGCGCGATTCAGGCCGATCGCCGCCTCCGCGCACGCGCCGGGGCCGGCGCGGTGCGCACCTCTGCCGATCCCCGCACCGCCACCAACCCGCCGAACCGCCGCTCGCGCCGCTCGAACTCGGCGATCGCGTGCGCCAGGTGCTGGCGGCGGAAGTCCGGCCACAGGGTTGGCGTAAACACCAACTCCGCGTACGCGAGTTCCCACAGCATGAAGTCGGAGAGCCGCTGCTCGGCGGCCGTGCGGACGAGGAGATCCGGCTCCGGCACCAGCTTTGTGATTTCCTTGTGGAGCAACTCCGGCGAGATCTCACCCGACGCCAATGATCCGCGCTCCACTCGGCGAGCCAACTCTCGCGCCGCCTCGCTGATCGCCCAGCGCGCGCTGTAGTCAATGGCCAGCCGGAGGTGCAGCCGCGTCCCCTCCCGCGTGTATTCTTCTGCCTCTTCCAGCGCCGCCCGCGCCGAACGGGGAATGCGATCGCGCCGCCCAATGGCCGTCACGCGCACGCCGTTCTCAGCGAGTTCTTGCTGTTCGCGCCGGCAGTACTCGCGCAGCAGCCAGAACAGCCGCCCCACCTCGGTGGGCGGCCGCTTCCAGTTGTCGGACGAAAAGGCATACAGTGTGAGCGTCGTCACACCGAGGTCCGGCGCGCCGCGCACCACATCTCGCACGCTGTCCACTCCCGCCAGGTGACCCCGCCACCGCGGCATGCCGCGACGCCGGGCCCACCGCCCGTTCCCGTCCATGATGATGGCTACGTGCAGTCCGCTCATGTCTTCTCCAGCGCATCGCGCGCGGCGCTCAACAGTCCCTCCATCTGCAAGAGATAGGCCTCCAGAGCCCGGCGCCCCTTCGGCGTGAGCCGGTACTCCGTCTTCGGCCGGCGATCCTCGAATCCCTTGGTCACGCGCACGTAACCGGCCTCCTCCAGCTTGCGGGCATGCACGCTCAGATTTCCGTCGGTCGTCTTCAGAACCTCGCGCAGCTCGGCGAACGTCAGGCTGTCGTTCGCCGCGAGCGCGGAGACGATTCCGAGCCGGATCCGCTCGTGGATGAGGCGATCCAGCTCCTCGGCCGGAGAGTTAGCCGCCGTGGCGCCGGACGATGTACGCACCGAAGGCAAGGTGCAGACCTCCAAACCCCAAGGCGAGCAACGTGGGCCCGTAGACCGGCGCGAGCAGCGCCACGGCGCCGAGTCCCACGAACTCGATGCCCATCCAGCGCAGTGCCTTGACCGAGAACACGCCGCCGGCGGTTACACCGGCGCCGTATAGCGCGAGCCACGTTCCCGGAAGCAGGTGCTGCGCGCCGGTATTCACCAGGGCGATCGTTAGCAGCCCTCCGCTCACCAGAGCCGGCGCCATCACCCACGCGATCTTGCGCAACGCGCCGGACCAGAGGGGTGCCTCGAGCTTCCGTGCCTTGAGCGCCGTCGAAACCGCAGCCACCGCTACCGATAACGCGGCCGCCGGCACCCACACCCGCAGGTCCGCCGCGACCTGCGTGCTCCAGGCGAGCCCGGCGGCGAGCAGACCCAGCGCCCCAACCGCCACCAACCCCCAGCCGGAGACGGCGGTGAACGTGGAAGCGGATTCCATGGTGCGGCGGATGTAGGCCAGCGTTTCCTTGGCATCCTGGTGCTCATGGATCGGCGTGGTCACAACACCCCCGGACGTGATGATGGGTGGGTAAAGCACTTTGTGACATAAAGTAATGCAGCCCGGAGGGTTTGCAAGAGGACCGGGCGAAGACAGGCGATGTCGTTGCTCGTCTCTCCTCACCGCCGTCCGGGCCTTGAACCTCCACGGAACCTGATTAGAATGCCCGCACTTCAAGCAGCCTCCGAAATCAGCACTCCGATGTCGCTCCTGACGCTCGAGTCGGTCGCCAAGTCGTTCGGCCACGTCGTGGCCGTGGACGGCGTCTCCTGCACCATTGACCGCGGGCAGGTGGTGGGATTCCTCGGCCCCAACGGGGCGGGGAAATCCACAACGATGCGCATGATCACCCAGCTGTTCGAGCCGGACCGCGGCGAGATCCGGCTGGACGGCGTGCCGCTTTCCGAGGCGGGCCGGGACGCGAAACGGCGCATCGGCTATCTGCCCGAGAACAACCCGCTGTACGGCGACATGCTGGTGTCGGAGTACCTGGATTTCATCGCCACGCTGCGGGAACTCAACGGTGCGGAGCGGGCGCGCGCCATTGACTCGGCGGTGACGGCCACCGACATCGGCAGCGTGTACTACCGGCCCATCGGGGAGCTCTCCAAGGGTTACAAGCAGCGAGTGGGGCTGGCCCAGGCGATCCTCCACGAGCCCGACCTCCTGATCCTGGACGAGCCCACGGAAGGACTGGATCCCAATCAACGGGCCGAGATCCGGCGGCTCATCTCCGAGCTGGGGAAGGACCGCACGGTGTTGCTCTCGACCCACGTGCTGGGCGAGGTGCAGCAGGTGGCGAGCCGGCTGCTGATCATTCATCGCGGGCGCATCGCGGCCGACGGACCGGTAGGCCAGCTCGTGGCGCAGGCGGAGGGGGCGGTGACGGTGTCGGTCGAGGCGGCCGGCTCCGGGATTCCAGAGACGCTGCGCTCGTTGGCGGGCGTGCGCCGCCTTGCCGACGAGCGAACGCAGGACGGGCGAACGGCGGTACGCGTCATTGCCGACGCAAAGCGGGACATTCGACCCGAGGTCTTCAAGCTCGCCGCCGCCAAGGGGTGGACCTTGTACGAACTGCACCAGCAGGCCGGAAGTCTGGAGGACCTGTTCCGGCAATTGACGGCGGGGGAAGGGGAAACGGGAGAGGCGGCGGCCGGAGCGACCGGACAGGGAGGCGTCGAGCGAGCCGGGGGGGCCGGATGAGGGCCGCCTGGATCATCGCCAAGCGGGAACTGAAGGTCCTGTTCGATCATCCCACGGGCTACATCCTGCTGATCGTGTTCGTGGGCATCAACGACTTCCTCTTTTTCCGTCAGGCCTATCTGCTGAATGCCGCCACGCTGCGGCCCATGATGGATCTCCTGCCGTGGATGTTCCTGTTCTTCGTCCCGGCGGTGACGATGCGGGCGGTGGCGGAGGACGCGCGCACCGGCACGCTCGAAGTCGTGCTCGCTCAGCCCGTCACCGAGCCGGAGCTGTTGCTTGGGAAATACCTGGGCCAGGTGCTGTTCCTGTGGATCGCGCTCGCGCTCACGCTGCCGGTGTGTGTCGGTCTTTCGATCGGCGCCGATCTCGAGGTTGGGATCATCGTGGCGCAGTACGCCGGCGCGGCATTGCTCGCCGCCGGGCTCGCGGGCGTGGGCCTGTGGGCGTCGGCGATCAGCCGGAATCAGATCACGGCGTTCATCATCGGCGTGTTCGTGATGTTCCTGCTCGTGCTCGTGGGGCTCGACCCGCTGCTCGTGGGCCTGCCGCCCGTGCTCAGCAACGTCGCCGCGCAGCTCGGCGTGCTGTCGCACTTCGTGAACATCGGTCGCGGCGTCATTGACCTGCGCGACGCGGTCTACTTCGTCTCGCTCGCCGGGATCTTCCTGCTCCTGGGCTATCTCGCGTTGATGACGCGCAAGCTCACGCCGCGCGGGGAGACGTTGAAGCGCCTGCGCCTGGGCACCGTGTTGCTCATCGCCGCACTCGTTGTGGTGAATCTGTTTGGCCGGCGTATCGGAGGGCGGCTGGATCTGACCCCGGGCAATGCGTACACGCTGTCGGGGGCGACCAAGCAGCTCGTACGCAATCTGCCGGATCTCGTCACGATCAAGCTGTTTGCCTCGAAGGAACTGCCCACCGAGGTGGCGCTGTTGCAGCGCGACCTGCGGGACTTGCTTGAGGACTATCGCTCTGCCGGTCGCGGGAAGATCCGCGTGGTGATCGGTGATCCCGAGTCCGACAGCACGATGATGCAGGACGCGCGGGCGATCGGGATTCCCTCGGTGCAGTTCAACGTGGTGGGCCAGGGTGAGCTGCAGGTGAAGGAAGGGTACCTCGGGTTGGCCGTCCAGTACGCCGGTCAGAGCAAGACGATTCCCTTCGTGCAGCGCTCCGACGATCTCGAGTACCGCTTGTCGTCGTTCATTCGGGCACTCACGGTCACGGAACGTCCCCGCGTGGGACTGCTGACGCCGGCGGCCAATCCCCAGGTGCAGCGCAACTTCAGTCGGCTGCGTGAGGCGTTGGAGCAGAATTACGACGTCCGGACGCTGAATCTGGAGTCCGACAGCCTCGTTCCGGGTCGGCTCGCCGCGATCGTGTCGGCGGGATCGCCCGAACAACTCGCCGACAGCGTGGTGGAGCGCGTGAAGTCGTATCTCCAGGGTGGCGGCGGGGCCCTGATCATGGCGTCCGGCATGCAGCTGCCCGAGCAATCGTTCTTCGCCATGCCGCGGCAGCCCACGTGGAACCCCGTGCTGGCTCCTTATGGCATCTCCATCCGGTCGGACATGGTGTTCGATCACCGGTCCAACGAGCGCGTCATGATGCCGTCGCAGTTCGGCATGCGCGTACTGATCCCGTATCCCTTCTGGGCCAGGGTCTTGAGCACCCGGGCGTCCGTGGTGAACGAGCAGGTACCGGGTGCGTTCTATCCCTGGGGATCGAGCCTCGACACCACCGGCGCCAAGGCCAACACGCTGGTGCCGCTCCTGGTCACGAGCGCGGCGGCTGGCGTGAAGTCCTCCGACGTGTTCCTGGAACCCACGCAGCAATTCCCCACCGACAGCCTGGGTGTTCGCCTGGTCGCCGCCATGGTGAACCCGCTGGCTGCCGAGAACGACTCCGGGCCCAGGGGCCGGCTGATCGTGATTGGGAATGAGGACTTCGTGTCCGACCGGAATGTGCAGAACGCGCCGGAGAACCTGGCGCTGGTGATGAACGCCGTGGACTGGTTGGCGCAAGACGAGAGCTTGATCACGATCCGGGCGAAGGAGCGAACGCCGCCGCCGCTGGTGTTTTCCAGCCAGGGCCTGCGTGATACGGTGAAGTACGCCAACGTGGGGGGCATGCCGGCCGCCCTGATCCTGCTCGGCGCCCTTCGGTTGCTGCGCCGGCGCCGTCTGGCGGACCGCGCCTACCAGCCGGGCGGGGACGTCGCCGCATGACTCCGCGTCAGCTGCGTCAGACCGCCGTGGCGCTCGCCGTGCTCGTTTTCCTCTGGGGCGCGGTGGAGATCTTCTCCACGGACAGCGACGAGCTGACCGGGGATTTCGCGCTGCCGTCCGTCGGGCCCGCGGACGTGGACACCGTGCGGCTGGCGCGGCCCAACGACACGCTGCTTCTGGTGAAACAGGACTCGATGACGTGGACCGTGAATGGCTTCGACGCGTCCACGGACGCCGTGAAGCAATTGTTCGACGCGGTGAGCAAGGCCACCGTGGCCGAGCTAGCGGCCCAGAGCCCGGCCTCGCACGGCCGGATGGGTGTGGACAGCGCAAAGGGCAAACGGCTCACGTTCGTGCGCGGCGGGGAAGCCGTTGATGAGCTGATCGTGGGCGAGCGCGGGCCCGGGTGGACCGGAGCCTACGTGCGGCGTCCGGGTCAGGACGACGTGTATCTCGTGCGCGGCGAGTTGCCCACCGTCGCCGACAAGATGCTCGAGGACTGGCGCGACAAGCGGATCGTGTCCATCGAGCCGGACAGCGTCACGGAGGTGCGCGTGGAGCGGCGCCGCGGACCGTACACGCTGCGGCGCGTGGAGCATGGCTGGCAGATCGGGACCGCGGCGGCGGACACCGGGGAAGTTCGCCGCATGCTGGATCAATGGCGCAATCTCCAGGCGGCGGGCTTCGCCACGAAAGAGCAGGAAGATTCCACAGATTTCCGCCGGCCCGATCGTAAGGTCACCATCCTCGGCAAGCGCGGGCCGCTGCTCGAGTTGGCGCTCGACTCGGCGGCGTACTGGTGGTGGGGCAAGAAGAGCGACGGGAAGTACGTCTACCGCATTGAAAGCTGGCGGATGGATCAGCTGATGCCGGCGGACTCGACGCTCAGGCAGAAGTAGTCAACTCGATCGCCCGTCATCGCCCGTCATCGCGAGCAGTTCACTCACCCCCTCAAACACTCGATACCACATTCTCCTCGTCAGCCGCCCGGTGTTCGTATTCTGCCGGCTCGGGTGGTACGATGCGACCAGGTGCCGTCCGTCGGGCAGGCGGGATACGGTTCCATGGCCGAAGACCGGTCGCTCGTGGGGCACCAGGTTCTCCCACCACCGCGCCGCGCGCAGGAAGCTCTCATGGGCGATCCGTCCCAGGACGAGCACGACGCGGATCTGCGTCAGCAGGCGCAGTTCGGCTGCGAGATACGGCCGGCAGCGCCCCAGTTCGACCGCCGTGGGCTTGTTCCCGGGCGGGGCGCAGCGCGCTGCGGCGGTGATGTAGCAGTCGGTGAGGCTGAGGCCGTCGTCGCGGCTCACCGAGGTCGGCTGGTTCGCGAAGCCGAAGTGGTGCAGCGCCTCGTACAGCCAGTGTCCGCTCGAGTCTCCCGTGAACATGCGTCCGGTGCGATTGGCGCCGTGCGCCGCCGGGGCCAGACCCACGATGAGCAGGCGGGCATTGGGATCGCCGAAGCCCGGCACCGGTTTGCCCCAGTAGTCCCCATCGCGGAACTCGCGTTTCTTCAGCCGCGCCACCGTGCGGCAGTGCGAGATCAACCGGGGGCAGCGGTCACAGGAGACGATCTGGCGGGCAAGACGTTGAAGGTGGGTCGGCGGATCGGTGAGTCGGCGGAGAGGTGGATGAAGGGCTCGCCCCATGGTCCGACCAATCAGCGCCCCGCCGCCCGCTTCTTCATCTCCTCGGCTCGCAACTCGCGGCGCAGGATCTTCAGGACGGAACTGCGCGGCAGCGAGTCGCGGAATTCGACTTCCCGAGGGACCTTGTAGGGTGCGAGCTGTTCTCTGCAGTGCACCAGCAGTTCCTCGACCGATGCACGCATGCCCGGCCGCAGCACGACGAACGATTTGATGCTCTCGCCGCGTTTCTCGTCCGGGATGCCGATGCTCGCGGCCTCGAGCACGGCGGGGTGCGCGGTCAGCACCTGATCGATCTCGTCGGGATACACGTTGAAACCGCTCGAGATGATCATGTCCTTCTTCCGGCCCACGATGAAGTGATAGCCGTCCTCGTCCACGCGGCACAGGTCGCCCGTGTAGAGCCAACCATCGCGCAGCATCTTGGCCGTCTCGTCGGGCTTGTTCCAGTAGGCCTTCATGATCTGCGGGCCGGCGAGCAGCAACTCGCCCACTTCGCCCGGCGGCTTCACCGTGACCCCGTCTTCGGGGTCCACGATCCTCGCGTCCGTGCTCGGCAGTGGCACACCGATGCTCCCCACCTTGCGCGTGCCGAATAACGGGTTGCAGTGGGTCACGGGCGAGGTCTCGGTGAGGCCGAACCCCTCGGAGATCTTGCTGCCCGTCAGCTCTTCAAAGCGCTTCAGCACTTCCACCGGGAGCGGCGCCGAGCCCGAGTTACAAAACTTCACGCTGGAAATGTCAACCTTGGCGATGCCCGGAAACTGGTTGATGGCCTGGAACGTGGCGGGGACGGCCGCCATCAGCGTAATGCGATGCTTCACGATCGCCTTGATGATCGCGGCCACGTCTCGCGGGTTCGGCACCAGCACGTTGGTGGCGCCGAACCCGACGCTCAGGTTCATCGAGACCGTGAGCCCAAATGAATGGAAAAACGGCAGGGCGCCGAGCACCACCTCCCGCCCTTCCTCCGCGCGCGAGAACCAGGCGCGCATCTGCTGCAAATTGCAGGACAGGTTTCGTTGGGTCAGCATCGCCCCTTTCGAGACGCCGGTGGTGCCGCCCGTATAAAGCAGTGTGGAGAGGTCGTCCATCCCGATCCTCACGGCGGGCGGAGACGGAGGCGTGCGCCGGATGAGATCGCGGAAGCGATGGACCGTTGGTCCCGTCTCGAACGCGGCCACGAGCGGCGAGGGTTTGGCGCGCTTGAGTTTGAGCGGCGCCAGCACGTTGAGCGGGAAGGCGAGGTACTCGGGGATCGTGCCCACCACATAGTGCCGAATGGCGAGGCGACCGCGCAGGTCCGCGACGCGCGAGGCGTAGATGTAGTCGGCCAGGATCGCCACGACGCAGCCGGAGTCATTCCACTGGTATTCGATCTCGCGGGGCGTGTAGAGCGGATTGGTCGGCACCGCCACAGCGCCCAGCGTCTGGACGGCGTAGTAGGCAATGACGAAGTGGGGCAGGTTGGGGAATTGAATGGCGACGCGGTCGCCGTGCTTCACGTCGAGGGCCGCGAGCGCGGTCGCGAGCCGGTCAACATGGTCCTTCAGCTCACGGTAGGTGAGCGCGCGGTTCTGGAACACGAGCGCGGCCCGCTCGGGGAACCGCTCGGCGGCGCGCGCGAGCCATTGGGACAGCGTCACGTCCTCGAACGCGATGTCCGAGGGCACGCCGGGGTCGTAGAACTTGTGCCAGGGGCGGGGGTCCATGGTGGGAGAGTATTCGCCGTCGCGTGCGATGTCGCAAGGTGGCCGGACAACCGCGATGGCTCGTGACCAATGGCGCGGCCACCGCGGGACCAAGATGGGTTAGGAGTGACCGGCGATGAGGCGGCCCGCCACGCCCTGGCGCTGTTCAGAGCCGTCCGGCTTCATCGCGCATAGCCCGCGCAAGGCCACCGGACCGCCACGAGATTCCAATCGCCCACGCTCGTGGTAGATCGCGTCACCATCTGGTGACCATTGCGGCCGGTCGGTCCACGCCGGCTCCGGAGTCGTCGTGAGCGTATGGGGTCACCTCCCGCGGCCGGGGCGACATAGATATCCGAGGCGCCATCCGGAGGAGTGCCCCCGCTGAACGCGACTTTCTTACCGTCGGGCAACCAGTCGGGAAGGCGGTGCTGGGGGTCCTTGCGGTGGAGGGCTCTGGTCCAGGGCCTGCAGCCTGCGGCGCCTGCGCGAGGCTACGGGTTGGGGAGGGAGTCGGCGACCCGAATCCCACATCAAACCGGACGGCGCGCGACGAAATGACACAGCGCGCGAAGAATTGGTACTGGTCGCTAACCCCTCAGAGGGTAACATGCGCGAGGGTGCAAGACCGCCACAATCATGTCATTGAAGGGGCGCAGGTAAGACGATATCTTACCTACGTGAAGACCACAGTGTCCTCCAAGGGTCAAATCGTGTTGCCGGCCGAGCTGCGCCAACAGGATGGCATCGAGGCGGGCCAGGAGTTCGATGTCGAGCGCCTCGACCGTGGGGAGTATCGGCTCGTGCGGCGATCGGCTCCGCCGAATGACGGGGTCGTGGACTGGCTGCTTGCGTGTCCCGAGAAAGGCTACTTCCGGCCGATTGAATCCGAGTCCACGGATACGCTGTGAAGTACCTGGTCGACGCCAACGTCCTGAGTGAGGTGACCAGGCCGGACCCTCACCCGGGCGTCGTAGCCTGGCTCCAGCAGCACGAGCGAGAGATCGCCGTGGACCCGATCATCCTGGGCGAGCTGCGATTCGGCGTCCTTCTCCTGCCAAGGGGGAAGCGCCGCGCCAGGCTCACCCGCTGGTTCAATGAGGGTGTACGGCGACTCGTCTGTTTGCCCTGGGAGGCGGAGACCGGACTGCGATGGGCGGAGCTGCTGGCGCGGTTGCGCGCGGCTGGTCAAGCCATGCCGATCAAGGACAGCCTCATCGCTGCCACGGCACTGGTCCACGGCCTCGTGGTCGCGACGCGCAATACCGCCGACTTCGCGAGGGCAGGCGTGAAGGTCGCCGACCCGTTCACGACCGCGTGAGGCGTTTGCGACTGATGTGGCTGGGCTCGGGCAGCCTCGAGGGCCTCGGCCGACTTCACTGCGGTGCAGAACCGTAACGTGTTGGTTCAGGCCTGCGGCGGGTTCGAGGCCGACCGACTGCTCAACGTGCTGGATGACGTGGTGCGGCGAACCTCGAGCTTCGTGAGCACCCGGCGCCCCGACCTGAGCTACACGCCGGCGGGACGGCAGAAAAAGAACGCGCCGGGGCCCGCGAAACGCCGGCCCCGTCGCAGTGCCACGACTTGGGTGGCAGTCCCTAAATGTCGAGATTCCTTACAAACCTCGCGTTTGACTCGATGAACGCCTTGCGCGGCTCCACCTCGTCCCCCATCAACGTCTCGAACAGCCGCGCGGCCTCCACCGCGTCCTCCATGGCCACCTTGAGCAAGGTCCGTGAGCCCGGGTCCATCGTCGTGCGCCAGAGCTGGTCGGGGTTCATCTCGCCCAGGCCCTTGTAGCGCTGCACCGCCACGTTCCCCTTGCCGCTGGCTCCGTTCGACAACCGTTTGACGTACTCGTCGCGCTCGGTCTCGTCGTAGGCGTAGAACTCTTCCTTGCCCTTCGCCACGCGGAACAGCGGCGGCTGGGCGATGTAGATGTACCCGGCCTCGATCAACTGCGGCATCTGGTTGTAGAAGAACGTGAGCAACAGGGTGCGAATGTGCGCCCCGTCCACGTCCGCATCCGTCATGATGATGATCTTGTGATACCGCGCATCATCCAGTTTGAAGTCATCTTCGCCCACGCCGGTGCCCAGCGCCGTGATGATGGTACGGATCTCTTCGTTGGACAGCACCTTGTCGATGCGCGCGCGCTGGACGTTCAAGATCTTCCCGCGGAGCGGCAAGATGGCCTGGAACGAGCGATCGCGTCCCTGCTTGGCCGAGCCGCCCGCGCTGTCGCCCTCGACCAGATACAGCTCGCACAGCGAGGGATCGCTGAGCGAGCAATCGGCGAGTTTTCCGGGAAGGATGCCGCCCTCGAGCGCGCTCTTCTTGCGCACCAGCTCGCGCGCCTTGCGCGCCGCCTCGCGCGCTCGCGCGGCGCTCACCGCCTTGTCGATAATCGCCCGCGCGATGCCCGGAGTCTCCATCAGGAAATTGCGGAGCTGCTCGTACACCACGGTCTTGACGACGCCCTCAACCTCGGAATTGCCCAGCTTGGTCTTGGTCTGTCCTTCGAACTGCGGCTCCTTGAGCTTCACGTGAATCACGGACGTGAGCCCCTCGCGTACGTCGTCCCCCGTGAGCGTGAAGTCCTCTTTCTTGAGGAAGCCCTTGTCCTTCGCCACCTCGTTGATCACGCGCGTGAGCGCCGACTTGAATCCGGTCAGATGTGTGCCGCCCTCGTGCGTGTTGATGTTGTTCACGAACGAGAACGTGTTCTCGGCGTAGCCATCGTCGTATTGCAGGGCCACGTCAATGTCCACGTCGTCTTTGGTGGTGGTGAATTGGATGGGTTTGGGATGCAGCGCCTTGCGGCTGCCGCGCAGGTACTCCACGAACTCCGCCAGACCCTTCTTATACAGGAACGTGTCCTCTTTGACCTTGGCGCCCCGCTCGTCCTTGAGCGTGAGCGTGAGTCCGGAGTTCAGGAACGCCAGCTCGCGCAGCCGGTTGGCGACCGTGGCGTAGTCGTAGTCGGTGTCCTTGAAGATCTGCGAGTCGGCGCGGAACGTGATCCTGGTGCCGGTCTTCTTCCCGACTTTCCCCGTGACCTCGAGCCTCTCGACCGTGTTGCCGCGCTCGAAGGCCATGTGGTGTTCCTTACCGTCGCGCGACACCCACACGTCGAGCCGCTCGGACAACGCGTTTACGACCGAGACCCCCACGCCGTGCAGCCCGCCCGACACCTTGTAGCTCGAATGGTCGAACTTGCCGCCGGCATGCAGCATGGTCATGGCGACTTCCACGCCGGGCAGCTTCTCCGTCTTGTGGATGTCCACGGGGATCCCGCGGCCGTTATCGGTCACGGTGACCGAGCGGTCCTTGTGGAGCACCACGTCAATCCGATCGCAGTAGCCCGCCATCGCCTCGTCCACGGCGTTGTCCACCACTTCCCAGACGAGGTGATGCAGGCCGCGCGCGCCGGTGGATCCGATGTACATGCCGGGCCGCCGGCGCACGGCCTCCAGACCCTTCAGGACCTGAATGGCATCGGAACTGTATTGCGGTTCGCGCTGTGGAGCGGTCATTGGTCGGTGACCTCAGCGTGGTTGTTCATCCGCTTCACTCCGCCTTCCACACGATGCGTTTGACTCGCCGATCGGGCCCGAGCTTTCGGAGGATCTCGGGCGTCATGAGCTGCAACTCCTGCCGCCAGGGCGCGGTCTTCACCCGCACGAACAACGTACCGTCCCGGGTCACGGCTTCGGGCGTCGTGACTGCCGCGACCGTGGGGCCGACAAGCGCCGCCCAGTCCGCGATCACACGCGCGTGGGCCAGTCGTTCCGAGAGCCCGGAGCGGGCCAGGTAGCGGCTCAAGACGTCGCCCACGTGGGCCGCCCGCTTATCGCTCAATCACGCCTCCGGCGATCTGCCAGCGCGGCCGGTCGAACAGCGCGGCCGGGACCTCCGCGTCCCGTGGAGCCACCACGATTGACTGGCCCGGCAGCACCTCTCGAATCAGCCGCAGCAAGCGTTCCTGCCGATCCTGATCTAGCTCCGCGAACACGTCATCATACAGGGCCAGCGGCGCTGTGTTATGCGCCGCCCGCAGCGTTTCGGCCTCGAGCAGGCGCAGCGCGATGGCCCCCGTGCGCTGCTGGCCCGCCGATCCGTACGTCCGAATGTCCCGCCCGCGTAGCGTGATCCGGAGATCGTCGCGATGCGGGCCCACGGTCGTGGCGGCGCACCGCACGTCCCGCTCGACGGATTGGTCCAGCAACTCCACCCAACCCTCGAGGCCCACTGACGCCGGCTCGTGGGACTGGTAGCGCATGCTCGCCGCCTCGCGCTCACCCAACGCCGCGCACAACTCCGCAAACCGGCCGGCCCATTGCTCCACCCAACGGCGGCGCGCGGCTGTGACCGCCACGGCGGCCTCGGCGAAGGGGCGATCGAACGCGCGCGCTTCGTCTACGTTCCCGCGCCGAAGCGCCGCGTTGCGCTGCTTCAACCCATGGCGCAACGCGCTCAGACGATTCAGGTACCCGCGCTCGCTCACCGAGAGCAGCACGTCAAGGTAGCGCCGCCGCGCCGCGGGGCCCGAGGCTACGATTGCCGCATCTGCGGGTGAGAACGGCACCGCGAGGATCCGCCCGACCGCATCGCCGAGCTTGGTCACTTCCATGCCGTCGAGCGTGACCTTCTTGCGACGGGTGGCGGAGTCGTAACCGGCGGTGACGCGGCGCTCTGCCGCCGATCCCGCCACGAAGAACCCCGCTTCGCCGAACTTCACAAGCTCGCGGTCCTTGGCGCCGCGCAGCGATCGAAACAGCACCAGGTAATAGATGGCTTCCAGCAGATTGGTCTTGCCATGACCGTTCCCACCGATGATGACCACACCCTCCGGCGGGATCTCAAGGTCCAGCCTGGTGATGTTCCGGAAGCTTCGGATCGTGAGAGCGCCTAGCTCCACCAGCAGTTGTCAAATAGCCGGAAAAAGGGCCGCGAAACGCGCCCAATGCGCCTCGCGGCCCTGCCCGATTCCGCTCTGGTTCAGCACTCCGAAAAGTAGCTCTCTCTTAAGAATGGGTCAATGGGGCAAGTTGTTTAGAATCTTGGGCTTGGGGGCCTTCGGAGGTGGTTCGCTGGGGCCGATTCCCAATCTCAAAGTCGAGCAAGGCGCTACCTCTCGGGGCAATACTCGGCGCCCCTCGTGGCGGAGTTCGACCTCACGATTGGGCTTGCGGGATGCCGGCGCCGCACCGTGGTCGCGCGGACCTCCGTGGTGGGACCTGCTACATCCCCAGCCAGTAGGTGAGCTTCACAATAAACACGTTGTCGGGTTTCACGCCCCAGAGCCGATCCAGGTCGCGACGCACGGAGAGCTGCCCGGCCTGATCCTCGAGCTCGCGTCCCTGCTGCCATACGAGGTAAAGCGCCGAGCCGGGGCGATATTCCCAGCGCAGCACGGCGTTGACCAACAGTGACCGCACCGTGAAGTCACGTTCGTCGAATGAGAAATCGGTGACGCCGTCGCGGTCGAAGTCCACATAGCGCTCGCCATCCAGCACGCACGTGCGGCCGGCAGCACACGTCACGCTGGTCCCGGCGGTCGCCGCCGTCCCCTCCTCGAACACGTCGAAGGCGAAGCTCTCCGGCCGGGCCAGCTGCTTGTAGGCGATGTAGTCGCCGGCGGACAGCAGCGGTTGGGCGTACAGCTGGACCGTGAGCGTGGGGCTGAGTGTGAGGTTGGCGCGAGTCTCCATGGCCAGCTCACGCCGCTTCAGCTCGCCGAACAAGTAGCGGCCCCCGTACGTGGCGGGGAAACTCGGGTCGGTCAATTGCGTCACGTACTGGGCCGGGGCGTGCTCGCTGGAAAATGCGGGCGACAATTCGACTTCGAACGTGGAGGATGGCCGGATGTTCACCTCCGTTTCGATTTCCCATCGGCCGCCGCCCTCGCCCCAGCGCTCGAAATTCACGCGGGGCTCCAGGAACACCGGCCGGCGGCGGTCCGTGCTCAGCCCGGCGCGGAACGAAAGCACGGACGGGGTGATCATGAGCGGGCCGCCCCGCGTCGCGACGTCACTCATCATCTGCGGTCGCACCGATGAGCCCACCTCCAGCTCCCAGTAGTTCAGCAACTCGAAACTCGCTTCCAGCGAGAACTGTCCCGCCTTGTGCGCCCGGCGCCACGACCGCCAGGACCGGGCGTTGTCCAGCGCCTCGTGACGGAAGTTGTGGAACGTGGACAGGCTCAGGTCGTAGTTGCGAAACAGCCGGCCCGGTCGGATCTCCTGATAGGCCAGGCGCGCGCCGCCGTCCAATCGCTCGCCGGAGGTGGAAAACCCCAGGTCATTGATCTCGAACCCCGGCGTTACCTCCGCCAGCCATACGGCGCCGGTCCAGTGCTCGGCGCTCCGACGCTCGAACTGCAATCGCCATTCCCTTCCGTGCATGACCGTGGCCGCGGGATCGAGCGACACTCGGGTGGCATCGGGGCGCTGGAAATAGTGGTTGCTCGCCTTCTGCACCCTGAGCAGCGCTTCGGGCGAGCCGCGGATCAGGCTCGCCGCGGCGAAGCCCCAGAGGGCCCAGTTGCGGGATCGCGGCCCGCCCCAGTTGTGCTCGAAGTCCACGCCGGCGCTGTACGCGTCGGACGTTAAGAAATCGAAGCTGCCATCCGGCGGGAGGTCTCGTCGCATCGCGGTGAAGATCCCGCCGAGCTGCGAGGCGCCGTCGCGAAAATCCTGGCGCGCGCGCGCCACGGTCCAGGCGGCCCGCGGCTCCACGGTGAACGACTCGATGCGCCGCGTGGCGCTGTCGAACGCGCGGCCTCCCTCCCGTCCGGTGAGCGCGACCAGAGCGCCCACCGACAGGCCGCGCGCGGTGCGCCCGGTGAGCTTCGCGGCGCCCAGGATCGTAGTCTGGTGCGGCACGTCGGCGAAATCGGACCAATCGGGCGGATCGCCGCGCGGTTCCCGCCCGATGCGGCGGCTGTAAAACAGGCGGTTGGTTCGGCCCGAGAGCGTGAAGTCGAAGATGCGCGCGTCCTCCACGAAGAACGGGCGCTTTTCGGGAAAGAACGTCTCGAACGCCGTCAGGTTGATGACCGCGGGGTCCACTTCCACCTGTCCGAAGTCCGGCGAGATCGTGCCGTCCAGGCTGAACGTGGTCCCCAGGCCATAGCGGAAATCCAGGCCGGTGCGCGGGGAGAAGCGAGAGCCGTCGAAGAACGGATCGCCGGCCGCGGCCGGCGCCAGGTGCGCGCTGGTGACGGCGTAGGGCCGGAACTCGAGTCGCCGGGCAGCCTGCGGAAACCGCAGGCCTTCGAGCCGGCCGAACACGCTCACGCGCCCATGTCGCGTGCGTGACTGAAGGGCGAAGTCGCTGATCTCGTTGGAGGCCAGGCGCCGTCGGGTGAAGTTCACTCCCCAGGACTGCACCGAATCCGAGGCGTGATAGCGAATCTGCGATAGTGGGATGCGCATTTCGGCGGACCAGCCCTGCGGCCCCCGGTGCACGGCGGAGGCCCACACGGCATCCCAGCTTTGATCTTCTTCCACGTCATCGTACAGGTAGGCGTCGCCTTGCACGCCCGCCGCGCTGACCCGGAACTGGTAGCCCGTGCGGCGGTCATTCACCGGGTCGAACGACACTTCGAAGAAGTCGTATTGACCCCACTCGTCCCGACGGACCAGCTGGGCGGCAATCCGCGACGGGTCGGCCTCGAACAGCATCACCCCGACGTAAATCGCGTCGGCGTCGAACACCACCCGCACCTCAGTTCGCGCGTCCGCCGGCACGCCTTCGCGGGGCTCTCGCTGAATGAACGAGGTGATCGGTACGGCCGATTGCCAGGCGGGCTCGTCGAGCCGTCCATCTACATGGATGTCACCGGCCCGTGGCGCTGCCTGTCCCGTGGGCAGGGACGCCGGCTCCGGGTGGGCCGTTTGAGCGAGCAGCCGCGGGGCGAGGCAGGCTGCGGCGAAGACACAGAAGAAGAGGCGCACCAATTCAACCTACGCGTACGCGGCGCGCAACGCTGAGAGTGCGATCAACGACGCGAGGGATGGCGAAGGTGAGTACGCCAGCCTTCGCCATCCCTCACACCGTTCCTCCCCCTCACCTACCGCCAGTCCTCACCTACCGCCAGCAGGTTTCAGCCACCCACCTCCCGTTGTCCATCCAGTCACACGTGACGGGTTCGAGCCGCCGCAGGAACTCCATGCCGATGTCGCCGCCGATGGGGGCGCCGGGCGGGGCATCAACAATCGGCGGGCGAACATAGGCCTGATACGGCCGGTCGAGGAACCGTTTGATGTCCATCGCCAGCGTGTGATGGTGCGCCAGCGTCGCCTCGTCGCCGCCCGACATGCCGCCCGATTCGTTCATCCGCCGCACCAGTCGCGCGGTGGCCACGGCCCGCACCTGGGGCATGTCGGCGTTGGCCGACAGATCCATCAGGCGGTCCACGACCACCCGCTGAACCGCGCGGGCGATCTCCGCCTCGTACGGAGTCGCGGCGCGCGCGTTGAACGTCGCGGCCAGCAGGGAGTCCAGCACTTCCTCGAGACCAGGGAGCTGCGTGTCAATCACGCGCTGCTGCACGATCCGGGCGGCCCGGTCGGCGCGCAGCATGGCGCTCACCGTCATGTCCGACGCCACGACAGCCGGCGTGATTCTGTCGAACATGAGTCCCGTGTATCGCGGGAACAGCTCACGGCTCCGCTCGTACCCCGACGGACGCGGGGGGAGCTTGCGGACGACTTCCTCCGGCAGCGTCAACTCGGCGGGCCTGAGGGTCGCAAGCAACGCGCCGAGGGCCGCGCGCTGCTCGGCTGCGGGGACCGGTGGCGCGGGATCGCGGCCGTCCCCGCGCAGCGCGTAGATGTAGTGCATGCCGCCGAGCGCGGAGGCCGCGGCCTCCACCTGATAGCGATGGTAGAGATATGCCGGCACCAGGACCTCCTCCATCTGCGCCATCGGCATGCCGCGGCGAATGGCCGCCTCTCCCCAGCGTCGCATGACCACGCGGCGGATCTCCATGAGCCGGTTCAACTCGGCGGCCGGGTCGAAGCCGTTGGACCACTGATCCGAGCGCGGATTGGCCTCGGCGTCCTGGTTGGTGAGGAACCGCACGTCTCGCGCCCAGGCCTCGTCCAGAATCCGCTGCAACGCCTGCTCCTCGTTGGTGCCCGGCGGAAAATCCTGATAGCCCCATTTGATGGCCACCGAGTCCCACTCGCCGATGCCGCGCTCGTACGCCTGCGAGACGTCGAGCGAACCATCGGCGCGCAGCGTGAAGAGGGGCGCGGGGTAATCCATCACGGAAGTACGGCCCAGGCGGCTGTCGTAGTAGTTGTGCTGAAAACCGAGCGTGTGCCCCACCTCGTGCGCCGAGAGCTGGCGAATCCGAGCCACGGCCACCTCGCGCACGTCGGCCGGGACCTCGTCCCCGGTGCGGTACGGCAACAGCAGCCCTTCGGTGATCATGTAGTCCTGCCGGTAGCGCAGCGAACCGAGAGTCACGAGACCCTTGATGATCTCGCCGGTGCGGGGGTCGGTCACCGTGGCGCCCGAGGAGTAGCCCCGAGTGGAGCGGTGCACCCAGTTGATCACGTTGTAGCGAACGTCAAGCGGGCTGATCGAGTCCGGCCGGATTTCCATGCGGAAGGCGTTGCGGTAGCCGGCTGCGGTGTACGCCTGGTTCCACCAGCCGGCGCCCTCGAGCAGCGCGGACCGCTGCGGTTCGGGGACCGCGGGGTCCAGGTAGTAGACGATCGGTTTCACCGGGTCGCTCATGGCCGCTCGCGGATCTTGCTTCTTCAGGCGGTGGCGGCGGATGTAGCGCACGTACATGGACATCTCGTTGCCGTCGGGCGGCGCGGCGTAGTCCTTCCACACGATCGGGCCGTAACTCGAACGCGGGTCGAACTTGCGCGGCGTGTAATTCCCGTCGGGCAGCTGGACGAACGAGTGATGGATCCGGAGGCTGGCCGCCTCGCCGTCCGCCGCCACGTCCGGCACGCCCTCGAAGTAACTCGCGGGACTGCGGAACGGATTGAAGCCGCCGCCCGTGCCCGGCCCTCCGGGCACGGGGCCGGTGGGCGCCTGTCGCACCCAAGTGACCTCGGCCTCAAGCTCCGTGTTCTGCGGGAAGTTCTGCGTCATCGGCAGGTAGATCGAACTCCGTGACGGGTCCACGCGATAGGGCGCGCGCAGCCGCTGGGTGATAACGTTCGGGTCGCGGATGAGGTACTCGGTCAGATCCACCAGCGCGCGCCCGCCGGTCTCCGCCGCGACTTCGAAGCCCCACAGCACGCTGCGAGCAAACGACTCCCGGACCGACTGCACTTCCTGCGGCGTGGCGTTGAACGTGGCGCGGTAGTTGTAGTTCGGCTCCACCATCAGGACTTTCGGTCCCACGCGCTCGAACACCACGATGTCAGAGCCCTGGAGGTTGCCGCGCTCCACCCCGATGTCATTGGATCCGAGCCCGGCGCCGATCCCCTGGATGTGCAGGATCTCGGTGTTGAACCGCGCGATCTCCATGTACAGCCGCCCTGCGACGGAATCCCAGTACAAGGGGAAGAAGCCGTCCATCTTTCGCATGCCCTGCGTGCGCGCTTCGATGGTCGGTGGCGGTGCCGCCTGCGCGCCGGGTGGCCGCTGGCCGACCGCGGGCCGGGGAGCGGGAAGAAGTAGAACGGTGACGCCGGCGAGACCCGCCGCGACCGCGCGCAGCGGGGTACGAAGGCTACCCATGCTCGTCCTCCGAACAGTGCAGTGAGCGTGACGGACAGCGATCAAGCGCCGGGAGTGTACGGAATCGCAGGAGCGGCGGCTAGTACCGGTCGGGCGCGGGGACTTGCCGCGTGCCGCGAGTCACCTACCTTGTGCGGCCATGATTAAGACCCTTTCACTGGCCGCGCTCGCCCTCGTTCCCCAGCTCGATCTCATGCCGAGGCCGGATCCCATCGCGGAGCTGCCACCGGCCCGCGTGGCGGCGCGGGGCGGTGAGCTGGTGATCGAGCTGCCTCCCGTGGATCTGATGCCGGCCGGTGAGGTGGGAGAAATGGCCCTGACGCCGGTGTGCAGAGTGGACATACCGCTGAGCGCGTCGCTGTACTCGTTCCGGGCGGAGATCGTGGACGCGGAGGGCCAACCGCTCTCCTCCGAGTTTCTGCACCATGTGAACCTCACGGACCCCAGCCGGCGCGAATTGTTTCTCCCGATCGGCCTGCACCTGGTCGCGGCCAGCAAGGAAACGCCGCCCCTTGCCGTGCCGCGCTGGCTGTTCGGCATGCCGATCCGCGAGGGCGACCGCTACATCGCGAGCGCCATGCTGGCAAACCCAACGCGCGAGCACAAGCACGGCGTTCGCGTACGCCTGGTGTTCCGCTACGTCGAGGAGGATTCGATCTGGCCGCTGTGGGATGCGTACCCGTGGGTCATGGACGTGATGTTCCCCCTTGGGAAGCCGGAGGGCGGCACCAAGGCGTTCGATCTGCCGCCGGGTCCGAGCGAACGATTTTGGGAAGCGCGCCCGGCCATCGCGGGTTCCCTGGTGGGGCTGGGAGGCCACGTGCACGATTACGCCACCGCCCTTGAGCTTACGAACGTGACCACGGGGGAAGTGATCTGGCGCGGCGTACCCGAGCGCGATGCGGAGGGCCGGGTGGAAACCATGCCGGTCACTCGATTTTATCGCTGGTATCGCCTCGGGATTCGGATTGACCCGGCGCACACCTACCGCGTGACCGTGACCTACCAGAACCCCACGGGCGAGACGATTCCCGACGGAGGGATGGGGGCCGTGGCGGGGATGTTCATCCCCGACCGCGATGCGGCTTGGCCGGCGGTGGATCGAGCCGACCCGGTGTACCAAACGGACCTGGAAAACACCCTGGCACATCGGGCGGGGCCCGTGGTCATGAAGGGACACTCGCACTCGCACAAACCGTGACGACGGAGCGGGCCACGCTTGCCGGCGGCTGCTTCTGGTGTCTCGAAGCCGTCTTTCAGCAGCTTAAGGGCGTGCTCACGGTCGAGTCCGGATACGCCGGTGGTCAGGCCACGCGGCCGACGTACGAATTGGTCTGCACGGGTCTCACCGGACATGCGGAGGCGGTGCAGATCACGTATGACCCGGCGGTGATTTCCTACCGAGATCTACTGGACGTGTTCTTTACGATTCACGATCCCACCACGCTCAATCGGCAGGGCGCCGACGTCGGCACGCAGTACCGGTCGGCGATCTTCTACCACGACGAGGCGCAGCGGGCCACGGCCGAACAGGCGATCGCGGACCTGAGCGCTCGTGGCCTGTGGGATGATCCCATCGTCACCGAGGTCAAGCCGCTGGAGGTCTTCTATCCCGCCGAGGAGTACCACCGTGACTACTTCCGGCGGAATCCCAATCAGGGCTATTGCCAGGTGGTGATCGCCCCAAAGCTGGCGAAGCTGCGCAGAGCCTTCTTGGAGAAGCTCAAGGTCCCCACGGGTGTGTGACCTGCCGCGCCGGCGGGTCTCGCCTCACCCGCTGATGGCTAACGGCTGACGACAGCCGGTCCGCTTCCTTCTACCTGCCGCTCAATCCACTGCAGTCGAGCCAGCACCTCCGATTGGATGGCCGCGATCTGATCGGGCGTGAGGTGGTCGAACCGCCCCTGCCGTCGGAGATACGGCTCCACCGGCTCCGGTGGTTCGCCGTTCATCGTCAACTGCCAGCGCACTCCGTCCTCGATCTCGAGCAGCGGGAACACCCCGCAGCGCACGGCCATTCGTGCCAGGTCAATGCTCGCCTCGTCCGAGAATTTCCAGCCCGGCGGGCAGGGCGAAAGGATGTGCAGGAACCGCGTTCCGCGGATGCTCTTTGCCCTGGTGACCTTCTCGATCAGGTCCAGCGGGTAGGCGACCGTGGCGGTGGCGATGTACGGGATGCGATGGGCCGCGAGCACGGCCACAATGTCCTTCTTCGGGCTCGCCTGCGGATGGCCCGCGGGTGTGGTGCTGGTCCAGGCACCGCGCGGGGTGGCCGAAGAGCGCTGCACACCCGTGTTCATGTACGCTTCGTTGTCGTAGCAGCAGTACAGAATGTCTTCGTTGCGCTCGGCGGCGCCCGATAGCGCCTGGAGGCCGATGTCGAACGTGCCGCCGTCCCCGGCCCATACCATGACCGTCGTGTCACGGTCCCCGCGCATGTCGAGCGCCGCGCGAATGCCGGAGGCCGTCGCCGCGCCCGTTTCGAACGCCGTGTGATATAGTGGCACCTTGAGCGACGATTGCGGCCATGGTCCGGCAATCACGGACCAGCAGCACGCGGGCATGACGACGATGGTTTCCGGGCCCATCGCCTTGAGCACGAGTCGCATGGCGAGCGGAGCGGCGCACCCGGGGCAGGCGAGATGGCCCGAGGCCATGAGTTCCACGGGCGGGATCCGGTCCGCGATCATCACCTGGCTCATGGGCTCACTCCCACCCACAGGTCTTCCCGCTCTGGCGCCGCGCCGGCGCGCGTACGCTCGATGATTTCGTCAATGGTCGCCGGCGTCACGTCGCCGCCACCGAGTCCCACGACATAGCCGAAGATTTCGGGGCGGCGCTCGGACGGCAGGTCGTACAGCGCGGCGCGGATCTCTTCCGCGAAAATCCCGCCGCGGCCGGGGGACAGATTGCGATCCACCACCGCCACCTGCCGTGCGTCGCCGAGCGCGACGCGCAGCGGCTCCACCGGGAAGGGACGGAACATCTTCACCTTCACGAGCCCCACCGGTTCGCCCCGTTCGCGCCGGCGGTCCACGGTGAACCGCGCGGTGGAGGTAATCGTTCCGGACGTCACGAGCAGGAGTTCGGCATCTTCGGCCCGGTACGCTTCAACAGCGCCGTACTTGCGCCCGAAGCGGCGCTCCCATTCGGTCTCGACCCGTTCGAACACGTCGCGCGCGCGGTCCATGGCCTGCTGCAGTTGGAGGCGCATGGCGATGTAGCTGTCAGGGCGAACGAGTCCGCCAAACGAGTGCGGGTCCGCGACGTCCAGTTTGAAACGCGCCCGACGCGGCGGGAGGAAGGCATCCACGGCGGCCTGATCCGGGATATCCACGGGTTCGGCGGTGTGCGACAGGTAAAACGCGTCGAGCACCAACATCACCGGGAGATCCACCGTTTCCGCGAGCTTGAACGCCATGATGGTGGTGTCCAGGACCTCCTGGTTGGTCTCGCAGTAGAGCTGGATCCACCCGGTGTCCCGTTGCGACAGGCTGTCGGACTGGTCGGTCCAGATGTTCCAGCCGGGCGCCAGCGCTCGGTTGATGTCCGCCATCACGATCGGGTGGCGGCCCCCCGAGGCCCAATGCAGCAGCTCATGCATCAGGGCGAGCCCCTGCGACGAGGTGGCCGTGAACGCTCGCGCGCCCGCCGCCGATGCCCCGATACAGGCGGCCATGGCCGAGTGTTCCGACTCGACCTTGAGAAACCGGGCGGCCAGGCGGCCGTCGGCGCACATCTCGGCTAGCTCTTCCACCACCTGCGTCTGTGGCGTGATGGGATACGCGGCGATCACCTCGGCCCGTGACAGGCGCGCGCCCCACGAGACGGCGTGGTTCCCGACCATAACCTTCTTCACAAGCCCTCCCGCGTCATGGTCAGCACGCCCCGGGGGCATTCCTCGGCGCACACCCCGCACCCTTTGCAGTAATCCAGGGCGATGTCGTATCCCCCGCCGTCGTCGCGGCGCGAGATGGCAACGTCGGGACACAGGATCAGGCACAGGTCGCATCGGTTGCACACGCCGCAGTTGAAGCAGCGCAACGCTTCACTGACCGCATCGTCGCGCGCCAGGCCCCGGTTGACCTCGGCAAAGCCAGAGCGGCTTTCCGCAAGTCCGAGACGCTCGTCGTGGTGACGGCGCACGCGGCGAAAGTGATGGACGTTCAAGTCGTCGAACGGCACCACCTCGTTCCGCGAGTTGATGCGTGGGACCGGGTCGGCCTGACGCCAGCGCGCCAGGCTCACGTTGCCGGTGGCGAATCGGTACGGGAGCAGGCCTTCGCCGTCGGACCCGCCGTCCGACATGTGGCGGAAGGAGCGGTCGATACCGACCGCGGCCCGCTTGCCCGCTCCAATGGCGTCTGCCACCGCCCGGGGCTGGTTGGTCACGTCGCCGCCGGCAAACACCGGCACGCGACTCGTGGCGCCCACCGCGTCCACGGCGACGCCCGCTTCCTCTCTGGCGAGCTCCGCGGGCAATCCGGAGAGGTCCGCGCTCTCTCCGATCGCCGCCAGAACGGTGTCTGCCTCGATCGTGAAGCGGTCGTCGGGGATCGGGATCGGGCGGCGGCGTCCGTCCGCGTCGGGATCGCCCAGACGCATTCGGACACACTCCACAGCGCAGAGGCGGCCGTCCCTCGCGTGGAACTTCGCCGGCGCGGCGAGGAACACGAGCCGCGCCCCTTCCCGCTCGGCCTCGATGATCTCCTCGGTAATGGCGGGCATTTCCGTCCGCGTGCGGCGGTACAGCACCGTCGTCTCCGCGCCGAGCCGCAGGGCGGTGCGCGCGCAGTCCATGGCGGTGTTGCCGCCCCCGACCACAACCACTCGGCGCCCGATATCCGGTCGCTCGCCGCGGTTGACCGCCTTGAGGAAGTCGAGACCGGCTCGCACTCCTGCGACGCCTTCGTTCTCCACGCCGAGTTCCCTTCCCACGTGCGCGCCCGTCGCCACGAAGACCGCGTCGAACATCCCGATGAAACAGCGCCAGGAGATGTCCTGACCGATGCGCACGCCGCATTGGAACGAGACGCCGTGCGCGCGAATGCGCTCGATTTCGCCGTCGAGCACGCGTCGCGGCAGGCGGTACTCGGGGATCCCGAGCCGCAACATGCCGCCCGGCTCGCTCGCGGCGTCGAACACGGTGACGCCGTACCCCAACCGTGCCAGGTGGTACGCGCACGCCAGGCCGGCCGGGCCGGCGCCGACGATTCCGACCTCACCGGGTCGCTGCGACGGCGCGGCCTCGGCCGGCGGATGCTCGAGCGCGTAGTCGCCCAGCATCCGTTCAACCGCGTGAATGGCCACGGGCTCATCGAAGCGACCTCGATTGCAGCTGATCTCGCAGGGGTGGTGACACACCCGGCCGGTGACGGCCGGCAACGGGTTCTCCAGCAGCAGCAGGTCGCGGGCCTCATCCCAGCGTCCCTCCCGCAGCAGGTTCAGGTACCCTTCGATGTCGATGCCCACGGGACAGCCGGCGTTGCACGGGGCGACGCGATCGCGATACACGGGCCGGATGTACTTCCACGAGCCCGTCTTCGTGGCGAGCGTGGTTGTCTCGCTGATCGCCACCGGGGGAATTCGCCGTTCAGACATGGAGGGGCTCCGTGATGCGCCGCAGTGCCGCTGCCGCCTCGCGCGCGGCGGCCACGTTGACGTCCGGGCGCTTGTGCACCTCTTCCCGGATCGCCTCGCAGATGGACTCCAGGTCCACCATCCCGCTCCACGCTGCGAACGCGCCGAGGATTGCCGTGTTCACGATGGGCTGGGTCCGCGATCCGAGGCCGTATTGCGCGGCGATTGCGCTGGCGTCCACGGTCGCGACTTTGAACAGCCGGAGCAGATCCGCGTAGCGTTCCGGCGGCGACGCCGAGTTGATCAGGATGTTCCCACCGGGCTTGAGCCCGGCGGTCACGGTCGTGCCGGTGACCAGCGTCGGGTCGAGCACCACGAGGTCGTCCGGCTCGCGGATTTCACAGCGTAGCAGGATGGGCGCGTCCGACACGCGCAGGAACGCCGTGACCGGCGCGCCGCGGCGTTCCACGCCGAACGCCGGGAAGGCCTGAACCTGCTTGCCCTCCCGAAACAGTGCCACGGCCAGGAGATGGGATGCGATGACCGTGCCCTGCCCGCCGCGACCATGAAACCGGATCTCACGCATCGGCTGGATTCCTCCCATTTGCCCGCGCCGGGCGTGGGGCGGCGAGGTCCGCAGCGGGTATGTCCCCCGGCGCCCCGCGTTCGCAGTCGGCGCAGCGTGCGCCAACGCGATCGCAGGGAACGCCGTCGGCCTGAGCTTCCCGGCAGGCGACCCCAAGCCCGCTCAGGGGTGAGGGGCAACGCAGCGGCAACCGACTGATGGCACGATGCAATCGTGCCTCACCGGCTTTTGGATACCGATCTCAGTGTGGGTTCTTCGGGCGGGGGACCTGATGAACTTCGTGTGAAGGTTCCTGAGAGGACCCACCGGCGATCAGCAGGCAGCACCGGGCATCACCGGTGCCGCCTGCCGATGCGCCGATCACCTGCTCACACCCATCCTTGCTGCCGGAACGAGCGCAACGCCTCTGCCCAGACCTCCATTTCCTCCGGCAACCCGATGGACACGCGACTGTAATTCAGCATGGGGGGGAAGGCCCGTCCTACCTGCACGTTCTTCTCGCGCATGCGGCGGTTGTACGTCGCCAGATCGCCCTGGATGCGATGCATCAAGAAGTTGGTGTGACTGGGCAGGTACTCCAGGCCCAGCTCATTCAGGCAGCGGTGCGCGACCTGCATCCCGGCTCGATTGGTCTCGAGACTCTTGCGCTCGAACGCGGCGTCGCCCAGTGCGGCGCGGGCGGCGACCAGCGCCAGGTAGTTGGCGTTGTTCCCGCTGGCATAGGCACTGAGCCGCGCCGCCGCCTCAGGATGCGCGATCGCGTACCCCAGCCGGAGCCCCGCCATGGCGTAGATCTTGGAGAACGTGCGGATGACGAGCACGTTCTTGTGTGTGGCGATCCACTTCTGGGCGGACCAGTAGGACGGATCGTTGACGAACTCGTAGTACGCCTCGTCCACTGCGAACAGCACGCGATCCGGGGCCTGGGCGATCCATGCGTCAAGATCCGCGCTGCGGGTGAGTGTGCCGGTGGGGTTGTTTGGATTGCAGATGTACACCAGGACCGGTCCGATGGCGTCGCGGGCCAGGTCCTGCATGCGGTCGAGGTCGTGGCTCCAGTCCGGTCGCAGCGGGACCTTCTCCACCCGAAGGCCGATGTCCCGAGCATAGCCGGGCACGTCTTCGAACGTCGGGTCGGCCACGATGACCATGAGGTCTCGGCCGCCGGCGCATTGCGTGGCCATCTGCAGCACTTCGCTCGAGCCGTTGCCGAGCACGACCTGGTTCGGCGCGACGCCGTGCTTGGCCGCCAGCGCTTCGATGACCGGCCCGCGCGGCCCGCCGGGATAGCGGTTGGCGTCGCCGAGCGCGTCAATGATGGCGCTGCGCGCGGCAGGAGAAAGGCCCAGCGGATTCTCATTGGAACTCAATCGAATGGGGCCGTTCGGTGCCCGGTGGCGGGGGCTGAACAGCGACGAGATCGGCGTGGCCTGACCGTCGAGCGGAGCCAGTCCGACGCCCAGGGCGCCCGCGACGCCCGCCTTCATGAATGCGCGACGCTGCATGCGCGCCTCCTTGGGGGACAGGGAGAGATCGG
>DATMAW010000262.1:0-6705 GCA_035559715.1 Gemmatimonadales bacterium
CCCGCCGCTACGCCGATCTTCCACCGGATGAGCGCGTGACGTTCCTGGACCACGTGGTGCGTCGGGGTGAGACGCTCTCCGGCATCGGACAGCGTTACGGCGTGAGCGTGCGACTCCTGATGGCGGCCAACCCTCGCGTCAACCCCCGCAGCCTGCGCGTGGGATCGCGACTCACCATTCCGGTAGGTCCCGGTACCAGAGCCGCCGCGCCACGAGCGCGCCGCGCGCCCGCCGTGGCGCGTGCCAATTCACCGGTCGGGAGCGCAACGGCCGCCGCACCAGGCCTGCCGTCGTCGCCGCCGAGTGGCGCGTCGGTGCACGTTGTGGGCCGGGGTGAAACCGTGTGGCTCATTGCGCAGCGCTACGGCGTGCGCGTGGCCGATATCAAAGCCTGGAACGAACTCGACGATACCACGCTGATTCGCGTGGGCCAGCAGCTGCGGGTGGCGCCGCCGGATCCCCCCGGGTCACGGTGACGTGGTAGTGCGTGGATAGCCCTTCAGCACTGTTGCCGCGTACCCGTTCCCAGGCTCCCGACCATCCCCCAATAGCTGGTTGACCTTTGCGGGCCCGCGATTGTAGGCCAGCAGCGCCAGCCGCAGGTTGTGATACGTCCCCATCAGGTCCCGGAGGTACCGAAAGCCGATCGTCAGGTTCGTCTCGGGATCCATGAGGTCCTGGAGCGTCACCCCCGACTTGTAAAACCGCGCCGTACTGAGCTGCACCTGAGTCAGTCCGATGGCCCCCATCGAGCTTTGCGCGCGCGGATTGAATCCACTTTCCACCTTGACGAGTCGGAACGCGAGTTCGGGGTCGATCCCCTCACGTAATGCGGTGTCATAGATCAGCGTCGCCAAGTCCGCGGGGATCTGATAGCGCGACGAGTAGGCCAGCAGCGCGCGGGTGCGTTGGAGCTCTAGCTCCAGGATCTCTCGTTCCCCCGCGGTGCGGTCCAGAGAGGTACGCAGGCTGCTGAGTTCTCGCAGAACCGCGGTGCCGGTGTACTGCCTGCCGGTGGGTCCTGCCTCGGGCCGGGCGATCAACGCCCGCACCGAGACGACCACCAGGAGGGCCGCGATCAGCACCGCCATGCCGCGCACCATGAGAATCTGCGTGGCCGAGAGACGGTGCCCCTCGCGGTCAGCCGCCTTCCAGCGACTCATTGGGCCTCCTTCCGGCGCCAGGCGCCCGAGCGGCCTCCCGCCTTCTCCACCAGCCGAATGTGCTCGATATCCATGCTTCGATCGACCGCCTTTGCCATGTCGTACACTGTCAGCAGCGCAACGCCGACGGCAGTCAGCGCTTCCATTTCCACCCCTGTCCGGTCTCGGGCGGCCGCCGTGGCCCGCACGCGAACCCCGGGGAGCGAGTCATCCAGCGTTGCTTCCACCGACACGTGGTCCAATTGAACCGTGTGGCACAGCGGAATCAGCTCCGCCGTCCGCTTCGCGCCCATGACGCCCGCCAACTGGGCCGTGGACAGCACGTCGCCCTTCGGCCCCGCGTTTCGCCTGACGAGTTCGAACGCCTCCTGAGACATCCGAATCGCCCCCTCCGCCGTCGCCGTACGGTCGGTGACCGCTTTGCCTCCTACGTTGACCATTCGGGCGCGGCCGTCCGCCCCAACATGCGAGAGCTTCATGCCACGAGCCGCCCGAGACGCAGCGCCAGCACCGCCAGCGCCACCTGGGGGTTCACGTTCCCCTGCGCCGCCGCCCTCGTTTCCTCAACTTGCCGCACCGCGGCAGCGATTCTGCTGCTGGCTCTGGGATCCCGGGCTGCGCGCTTCATGAGTCCGGCCCGGAGTCGCAAGGCCAACGCATCGAGCATCGCGGTGAAGTCCCCCCGCGCCGCCCAGGGCGCTTGCGCCAGCGCCAGGGGAGCCCAGCGGCGGGGCCCATCCTGAACGGCGACCAGAAATCGCTCAGCGGCCCCCGAGGCGGCATCCTCCGATCCTGTTCCGAATGCAGCGCGTCCGATGCTCCCCTCGGCTTTCATGACGCGCTGCTCCAGGGCCGCGGCGGAGGGCGCGGGCTTGACCTCGTTCCGGAGAAAATCTCTAACCGCCGCGTCGCTGACGGTTCCAACCCGAACGGGGACGAGTCGGGACCGGATCGTCGGCAAGAGCGCCTGAGGTTCGGACGTCGTCAGTATCAGATACGTGTCCGCCGGCGGCTCTTCCAGGATCTTGAGCAGGGCGTTAGCCGCCTCCTGCGATGCCTCCTGAACCACCAGCCGTTCCGCGTTGCCGAGTACCACAACCTTGCGCGGCCCCTGAAAGGGGTGGACGTACGCAATCCGCTGCAGCAGGCGGATTGACGCCAGGGGGTGGCTTGCCGTCCCCTCGGGGCGGCCGTATAAAGTGCTGGCGCGACGCTGGGCCACGGCCTCGCCGAGCAGGGCCCGTACCTCCTCCACCTGCTTGTCCGGCTCAGTAGCCCGGGGCCGGGTGACTGGAATGAACCAGTGCAGATCCGGGTGGCTCAACGAGTCCGCTTGGTGGCAGGAGTGACACCTGCCGCACGGGGCACCGGGGCCAGCATCGCAGAGGATCCCTTGGGCGGCCCAGAGGGCCACGCGCTGCTTGCCAACGCCCTTGGGTCCCACGAACAAGGTAGCGTTGGGGAAGCGGCCGGTCGTCAACGAAGCCGCCAGCCGGTTCAACAGTCGTTCGTGCCCGTATATCCGATGCAGTCTTCGCGCTCCCTTGGTCTCGCGCCGGTTGAACCATAGTCTAGTTCGCCCGTTGCGCAAGCGGTTCTAAGTGATTGAGAGTAAATGTGTTACATTATGCGATCGCATCGCAACTCGCCAGCAGACCTGCTCGGAGCCGTCCGGCGCGCTGCGCCGGCGCAAATGCGAGCACTCGCTCACAATGCGCCCAGGGGCCATGCGAGGCCATCGAACCCAGAGCAGCCCGGTGCTCAAGGTCGCTCGGCAAGAACTCCGGAACCTGGTTTGCTGTCGCGACTGGAGCGCTTCTCTTGATGATGGCTAGCGAAGCAAATGCCCAGATCCGCCGGCCATCGGCGGAGGTCGTTCTCCTGGGCGGCAGGGTCTGGACTGGTCCAGGGGTCGCGAGCCCGGCCCCGACGGGGATCGCAATCGCGGACGGTCGGATCCTGAGCACTGGATCTGACACTGAGGTACTGGCCCACGCGGACACCGGTACACGGCGGATCCAGCTCAATGGGCGCCTTGTCGTCCCGGGCTTCATGGACAGCCACACGCACTTCTTGGCCGGGGGTCTGACCCTCTCCGGGGTTCAGCTGAGAGACGCCGGGAGCCCGGAAGAATTCGTGCGCCGCATTGAACGGTATGCCGCCCAATACCCCGATTCCTGGATTCTGGGCGGCACCTGGGACCACGAACTCTGGGGAGGCGACCTGCCGCGGCGCAGCTGGATTGACTCGGTCACGGGCAGGACGCCCGTCTTTGTTCAGCGGCTGGATGGCCACATGGGGTTGGCCAATAGCCGGGCACTGGAACTTGCGGGCATTGATCACGACACGCCCGATCCGCCCGGTGGCACTATCGTGAGGGATTCCGACGGCCGGCCGACTGGGATCCTGAAGGACGCCGCCCAGGCCCTGGTTGAACGCGTGATCCCAGAGCCGTCCCCGGAGCAGCGTGACCGGGCCCTGGATGCGGCGGTTCACCACGCGCTGTCTTATGGTGTCACGATGGTGACCGATATGGGGTCGTGGGAGAACCTTGAGACGTACCGCAGAGCCAAGGGGCGAGGACTGCTGAGGCTGCGAGTATACAGTGTCGTGCCACTATCGAGCTGGCGCAGGCTCTCCGACTTCGTGAAGACGGCTGGCCGGGGAGACCACCGCCTCTCCTGGGGAGGGCTGAAGGCGTTTGTGGACGGCTCCCTTGGCTCAACGACGGCCTGGTTCTACCGGCCCTACGACGACGCGCCCGAGACCAGCGGGCTCGTCGTAACCGACACAACGGAGCTGTGGCGTCAGATCGTGGATGCGGACAGCGCCGGTCTCCAGGTCATCGTCCACGCCATTGGAGATCGGGCTAACGACTGGCTGCTCGATGCCTTCAGGGACGCCCGCGCGCTCCACGGCCCCCGGGACCGCAGGTTTCGCATCGAGCACGCCCAGCACCTGTCCGGAGAAGCCATTCGTCGGATCGGCGCCGAAGGCGTCGTCGCCTCCATGCAGCCGTATCATGCGATTGACGACGGACGTTGGGCGGAGAAGCGGATCGGTCCAGACCGGATCCGAACCACCTACGCGTTCCGCAGCCTGCTCGACGCCGGGGCGAGGCTCGCCTTTGGGAGTGATTGGACCGTGGCGCCCATTGACCCGCTTCAGGGGATCTACGCGGCCGTGACACGGCGAACGCTGGACGGCGCCTGGCCCGGCGGCTGGGTTCCAGAGCAGCGGATCAGTGTGGAGGAGGCTCTGGTCGCCTACACGGTGAATGGCGCATATGCGAGCTATCTCGAGCACGTGCTCGGGACGCTCGAGCCGGGCAAGTATGCCGACCTCGTAGTTCTCTCGGAGGACATTCTCACGATCGATCCGGCGCGCATCGCCGAGGTGAAGGTGGACCTCACCATGGTGGAAGGCGAGGTGGTTTACGAGCGGCGTTGATTACCGCCCGCGCCAGATCTTCCAGCAGTCAACCGCGCGGTCTCCCCGCACCACATGGTACTGGTCGAACTGGGCGGCGGTGAGGCAGGAGTGGTTGGGCATGATCCGAACGCGCGACGCCACGTCGAGCCGTGCGTTGACGATGCCATGCTCCTGACTCACGGACACAACTCGATAGTCGGGCCTGAGCCGGCCCTGATCATAGTCCGCGATGATCTCGCCCATCGTGTCAACGCCGAGGTGTACCGGCCCGCGGTCCTTGGACAGGGCGAGAGCGCCGGCATCGATCACGCTGTGGGTGCGAGACGCCGAGACGACGCTCGACAGGACGGTGAGTGCGACGTCCGTCGGGGCGCACGAGCCGAGCCGCACCTGGGTGTAGTCGTAGAACACGTAGTTGCCGGGCCGGGCCTCCTGGATGCCCGTCAGGTCCCGAACCACGCTCATGGCCGGGGTTGACCCCACGCTCACCTCGGCGACCGGCACGCCCGCCGCGCGAAGCGCGGCGGCGAATCCCGTCATGATGCGGTGCTCTTCCGCCGCCGCGTCTGCGATTTCCTGCCGGCTTCGACCGTGGTAGGCATGTCCCGAGTGGCTGAGGATGCCGCGGAACGTGAGGCTGCGGGCGTTGTGAAGCGTCCGCGCCAGCCGTACGGCATCCGGATCGCCGGGGTCCACGCCCGCCCGGTGGTAGCCGCAGTCCACCTTGAGCCAGACGTCCCACGGATGGCCCGAGCCGATGAGCAACTCGGCGGCCGCAGCGCTGTCCACGACGACGCCCAGGCGCGTCCTTCCCGCGAGCTCCCGGGCCTCTTGCAGGCGTGAGGCGACGAACGGAAACGCCCAGGTAACGTCTTCCGCTCCCGCGTCTGCGAAGACGCGTCCCTCGTACAGGGTCGAGACGGTGATCCCCACGGCTCCGGCGGCGCGCTGCCGCTCCGCGATCTCGAGACACTTGTGGGTCTTGACGTGGGGCCTGAGCCGAACGCCGAGCGTGCGTGCGCGATCGGCCATGCGCGAGATGTTCGCCTCGAGCCGATCGAGGTCCAACAGGAGAGCCGGGGTTGGGAGATCGTCAATGCGCACGGTGGAGGTTGGTGAAGGTCTCCGGCCTCCCTCAGCTCACGGTCTCCTCCCGGTCAGCTCCGTCACGATCCTTGTTGCGCCGTACACGTCGCGCAGCGCCTCCAGGATGCCGGCCGAGTGCACGGCGATGGCGCGCGCGGATTCCGTGGTGTAGATGAACTCGCCGGGCAGGCTCTCGATGTTTCCATCGAAGATCAGACCCACCAGGTGCCCATCGCGATTGATCACCGGGCTTCCCGAGTTCCCGCCGGTGATGTCGTTCGTGGTCACGAAATTGAGCGGTGTGCCCGGGTCGAACCCCGCCGGCGGGTTGCGCCAGCGCTGCGGAAGGGCCCACTCCTCGCGCCCAGCGTGCGAGTAGTGCCGATCGTACAGGCCGTAGAACGTGGTGAACACGGGCGCCTCGGTGCCGTTGTAGGCGTAGCTCTGCACGACGCCGTCGGCCAGGCGCAACGTGAAGGTAGCGTCCGGCGGCACGCTGGTGCCGTACACGTCGAACAGCGCTCTCGCGAGCTGGCTGGTTCGCACCTCCTCCGCCGCGGTCAGGCCCTGGTACTCCTGCGCCGCCTGCTGCAGCCGGGGCAGGGCGGATTGCAGCAGCCGCAAGGCGGGGTCCGGGCTTGCGGAAATGGCGGCGGGGTCTTGCAGCAGGGCGGACCTGCGAGCCGAATCGGGCAGGGATGAGCGCTCGATCACGGATGCCGCGGCGCTCGCCGCGGTCCCCCCGCCGAGGGCCTCGCGAACGAATGGGTCGTTGGGACCGAGCAGGCTTACCGCGTCCTCGAGTTGCGCCGCCAGGATCCTTGCGTCTAGCACGGGATCTATGCGAATGGATTCGATGTGCGTCCGCATGGTTGCCACGACGGAATCCGGCGCGGCCCCACTCCCAGCCACTCGCCCGTACTGGAGCATGCGGGCGGCGGTCTCGAGCGTGCGAGACCGCAGCAGTCCACCCTGATTGAGGGCGTTCAGCGGCGGGGCGATGGCCCGGATGCGCCGTCGGATC